>NZ_JBYNTT010000003.1:0-367424 GCF_057784995.1 Ramlibacter sp. G4-7 | reverse complement strand
CGCGCGCGGCGCCCGCTCCGGCGCCCGTCAGTCCTGCGCCCGCGATGCCCGAGCTGCCGGCGCCCGAAGCGACGGCGCCGCCTGCCGGTCCTCGCCCTTTCGCGCTCGCGCCCGGGTCCATTCTCGAATACCGCCTGCGCGACCGACTCACGGGCCAGGAGCACCCGGTCCTGTATCGCCTCGACAAGGTCGACGGCGATCGCCTGGTGTTCAACCAGGGCAGCCGCGTCGAACTGCGCAGCGGCGATGTCGTGGCCATGACCGCGGCGATCGGCGGCGAGTTCGAGACGGCCGCGCCCCCCGAAGGCTGGGTGAGCGCCCGGACCGCGTCGCTGCCCGGCTGGGAGAGCACCTACTTCTCGCGCGGCGACGGCCGCCCCTTCAGGATGGAACTGCGTGCGCACGGCGAGGGCGAGCAGGTGCTGCAGTTGAACGGCCGCGACGTGCGCACGCTGCGCTTCGTGTTCAAGGGCTTCACGGCACGGGGCGCCGGCGCCTTCAACAACCCGCCGAGCACTTACACGGCGACCGCCTGGTACGCCCCCGAACTGTCCCGCGTCGTCCGGTTCGAGGCGCGAACCCGCGGCGGGCTGGGTCTCACCTCCTACGTGGTGGACGAAGCCCTGGAACTGGTCGACCTGCGGCGCGAATAGCCGGTTTTTCAGCCCGGCGCGCAAATTTCTTCAGCCCGCGCCCTGGCGGCTGGTTCAAGATGTCGCCATGAACGCCGCTACCGATCCCGAACTGCTGCAACGCGCCGAACGCCAGGCGCAGGTGGTGGCCGCGCTGCAGAAGGTCCTGCCGCAGCACGCGCTGCTGTGGCACGCCGAAGAAACGACACCCTACGAGTGCGACGGCCTCACCGCCTACCGGCAGCGGCCCCTGGTGGTCGCGCTGCCCGAGGACGAGGCGCAGGTGCAGGCGGTCCTCAAGGCCTGCCACGCGCTGCGGGTGCCCGTGGTCGCGCGCGGTGCGGGCACCGGGCTGTCCGGCGGGGCCATGCCGCACGCGCTGGGCGTGACGCTGTCGCTGGCGAAGTTCAACCGCATCCGCAACGTCGACCCCGTGTCGCGCACCGCCCTGGTCGAATGCGGCGTGCGCAATCTCGCCATCAGCGAGGCGGCCGCGAGCTACGGCCTGTACTACGCGCCCGATCCCTCCAGCCAGATCGCCTGCACCATCGGCGGCAACGTTGCGGAAAACTCCGGCGGCGTGCACTGCCTGAAGTACGGGCTCACGCTGCACAACGTCATGAAGGTGCGTGGCTTTTCGGCCGAAGGCGAGCCGGTGGAGTTCGGCGGCGACGCGCTGGACGTGCCCGGCCTGGACCTGCTTTCCGTCGTCGTCGGCAGCGAAGGCATGCTGGCGGTCGCCGTCGAGGTGACGGTGAAGCTCGTGCCCAAGCCCCAGCTCGCGCGCTGCATCATGGCCAGCTTCGACGACGTCCGCAAAGCCGGCGCGGCGGTCGCGGCCGTCATCGCGGCGGGCATCATCCCGGCCGGCCTGGAAATGATGGACAAGCCGATGACGGCGGCGGTGGAGGACTTCGTGCATGCCGGCTACGACCTGCAGGCCGAAGCCATCCTGCTGTGCGAAAGCGACGGCACGCCCGAGGAGGTCGAGGAGGAGATCGGCCGCATGAGCGAGGTGCTGCGCGATGCCGGCGCGACGGCCATCGCCGTCAGCCGCGACGAACCCGAGCGCCTGCGCTTCTGGAGCGGCCGCAAGAACGCCTTCCCGGCCTCGGGCCGCATCAGCCCCGACTACATGTGCATGGACTCGACGATCCCGCGCAAGCGGCTGGCCGACATCCTGCTGGCGATCCAGGACATGGAGAAGAAGTACGGCCTGCGCTGCGCCAACGTGTTCCACGCGGGCGACGGCAACCTGCACCCGCTGATCCTGTTCGATGCCAACGACCCGGACCAGTTGCACCGCTGCGAGCTGTTCGGCGCAGACATCCTGGAGACGAGCGTCGCCATGGGCGGCACGGTGACCGGCGAACACGGCGTCGGCGTGGAAAAGCTCAACTCCATGTGCGTGCAGTTCAGTGCCGAGGAGATGGAGCAGATGCGCGGCGTCAAGCGCGCCTTCGACCCGGAAGGCCTGCTCAACCCGGGCAAGGTGATCCCGACCCTGAACCGCTGCGCCGAGTACGGGAAGATGCTGGTGCGCGCCGGGCGCATCGCCCACCCCGACCTGCCGCGCTTCTGACGAGCCCAGGGGCCACCCCGGCGGCGGCCCTTGGTCCTGCCCGGGCTCAGCGCGTGCAGGCGGTGTCGGTGATGACGATGTCGTCCTTGCCGATGCGCTGGACCTGCGCCTCCTGCAGCTTGTCGAACTGCGCGGCGAAGCTGGCGACCTGGTTGTCGGCCTGCTGTCGGCCCTCCTGCAGCGCGCCGACCGGCGGAACCGCAGGCGCAGAAGCCGGGGGAGGCGAAGAGGGAACGGCTCCGAGCGCCACGAGCAGCAGGTCGTTGGCGCTCGCCTGCGCCCGCAGGCGCGCGTCGTTCACGGTGGACAGGGTTGTGAGGTCGAGCGCGCCGGACTGCACGACGCGGAAGCTGTCGCCGGCCGCGACGCTCGCGCCGGGCAAGAGGTTCACCGCCAGGATGCCGCCCGTGGCGACGCTGCCCGTGACGACCAGCCTGTCGTGCGTCGCCGCATCCAGCAGGTCCGCCGCGTAGGTCGAGCCCGGTTCCATGACCAGGCGCGCGTTCAACGTGAGGGTTCCGACGGCTCCGCTGCCGCCGGGTGCGATGGTGCCGAAGTTTCGCACGGTGCCCAGCCCGTTGCCCACGACGAGCGTGCCCTTGCCCGCGAGGACACCGGAGGCCTCGTTGGCGAACACGGCGCCAGCGGGCGGCGCGCTGCCGGGGATTGCGTCCACGGGCGCCTGCGCGTCGGCGACGTGGAGTACGCCGTCGACCGTCACCGTGCCGGCGTTGCGGAAGCTGCCGAGCACGACCGCCTGGCTGGCGCCCTGCACCTGCACCAGCGAGCTGTCGTTGATCCAGTTCGCGCCGAGAACGAGGTTGTCCGTCACGGCGACCGACGTGCCTTGCGCGCGGAAGCTCCCCAGCGCGCCGGAAGCCGCGGAGGTACTGTCGTCGCCGTTGAGGCCGCCTTGGCCGCCCAGGGCGGCCACGAAGGGGGTGGCGAGCAGCACGCGGCCCGCGGCCGTGAATTTCACGTCGCCGCCATCACCACCGATGCCGCCCCGCTGGCTCGCCGCCGTCACGGCGGAACTGCCGCCGTCGCCGCCGCCGACGTTGACCAGGTAGCCATTGCCCGCGAGCAGGTCGCCTCTCGCGTGGGCGATCTGCACCAGCCCGCCCTTGCCGCCGCGCAGGCCGTTGCCCGTTTTCACGTCGGTGCCGCCGGTGCCGCCCGCCGCGGTCACGAGGAAGAAGCCGGTCGTGGGCAGCAGGACATCCGGGGAGATGCTGCCGGACACGATGCCGCCGGTGTTCAGGTGGACCTCGCCGCCCTGGCCGCCGGCGCCCGTCGTGCTGTCGCCGCCGCTGGCATCGAGCTCGCCGAGGGTGATGTCGCGCGCAGCGGTCACGAAGACCTGGCCGCCCACCGCCCCCGCGGCAGCGACCACCCCGCCCGCGCCGCCACCGTCGGTCCTCGTGTTGGCGCCGCCGCCCGCGAAGACGTCCTGGACCGACACGCTGCCGTTCTTCGCTTCCAGCGTCACCGTGCCACCGGCCGTGGGCGCGCTGCCGCTGGCACCGCGTGCCGCGACCTGCTGCACGGCGATGTCGCCCGACGAACTCCTGAGCGTGACGGTCCCGGTGCCGACGTCCACGCTGGCCAGGTCGATGGTGCCCCTGGCGCTTGCCTGCACCTTACCGACCGCGATCCGGGTCGCGCCGTCCTGCGTGATGCCGCCGCCCAGGGCCTGCAGGGACAGCGCGGCGTTCGGATCGTGGGCGCTGATGTTGCCCTGCAGCGAGATCGCGCCGTCCGCCTGCAGGTCCAGCGCATTGCCGCTGCTCCAGGCGATGTCGGCGGCGACGGTGATGTTGCCGGCCGACGTCGGCTCGGGTGCGGGAGGTGCCGCGCGCGAACGGGTCGTCACGATCACGCTCGAACGTCCGAGCTGGTCTTCGAGGTCGCGGACGTTGACGTGCGAGACCCCCGTACCGCCCTCGAACACGGCGCCCTGGGCCGTCGTGTCCGTCTGCGACCGGTCGTCGATGACGATGTCGTTGGGGTCCAGCAGCAAGGTGCCGGCGGTGCCGCGGGGTGCGCGCAGGTCCACCGCGCCGATGAACTGCAGGTAGTGCCTGCCCGACACCTCGGCGAACCCGCCGTTGCCGCCGGTCGTTCCGCCGCGCGCGGAAACCTGTCCATGCATGCGCGTCGTCCCCTCGGACCAGACGATCACGCGGCCGCCATCGCCATGCTGCAGCGCGTCCGCCTGGATGCGCGCCGCCGCGTCGACGTACACCGCGCTGGCATTCACCACCTCCGGGTTGCCGCCCTGGTAGTCGCCGCCGATGCGCACCGCACCGCCGCCCCTGGCGCCGCTGGCATCGACCGTGGCGCCCGCCAGCAGGGCCACGCGCTCGCCGAGCACGTCGATGCTGCCGCCCTTGCCGCCCTGCGCGCCGGCGATCACCTTGCCGTCGACCAGCGCATCGCCGGCGCCGGACTTCAGCACCACCTTGCCGCCTTCGGCCGTGACGGCCTGCGCCTGCACGAGGCCGCTGTGCCGCAAGGTGTTCGCGAAGATGCCCACGGCATCGCCCTGCAAGGTGCCCAGGTTCAGCGCTTCGTTGCCGGCGTGCACCTCCAGTTGTATGCCTTCGAGTCCACGGCCGGTGAGCTCGACCTTCTCGCCGGCCGCGAGGATGGTCGCCCCCCGCGCCTGCACGACGGCCTGGCGCCCGACCTGCACCCGCGAGCCCACGAGCACCACGTCGCCCTGGCGCGCGAGGATGTGCGCGCCCTCGCCGACGCGGATGTCGCCGGAGCCGCCGCGGAACAACTGGCGGCCGCGGATCGCATCGGACGCGGACAGGTCCAGCGCCGATGCGGTGAAGCCCGCCGTGTCGATCATGGCGTTCGGGCCGATCGCGATGCCCGAGGGGTTGACCAGCACGAGGTGCGCATTGGAGCCCAGGATGCCGAAGATGTCGGAGCGCACGCCCCCCGTCACGCGGTTGATCGAGGTGCTGGACGCGTCGGGCTGCTGGAACCAGGTGCGGCTGCCCGCCGGCACGCCGAAGCTCTGCCAGTTGATCACCGAGCGGCCGCCGACGCCGTTGGTCGTCGTCACCAGCAGGTTGTTGCCGTCGCGCTGGAACGTCGCGCCGCCGTGGATCGCGCCCGTGGGCACGGACTGCGCATGCGCGCCGGACTGCCATGCGAAAGCCAGCGCCACGGCGACGGCCGCCCGGTGGAAGCCGGCCAGCGCCGACGTGCAAGCGACGCGTCGCGGCGACGGGAACGCAACCCTGGACATCATTTCAGCTCCTGCGGCGTCGCCGGCTCGCGCTCGGGCGCCGGGCGCCGCACGGGGTTGGAACGCGGGGCAAAGTTAGCACACGGCCACAGGACTTCGCAAACGCGCCAGCCGGGAGAGCGGCGGGCGCGCGCTTGCTACCATGACCCGCAGAGCCCCATGCGCATCTTCGTCAGCATCGCTTCCTATTGCGACCCCGTGCTGCCCTTCACGCTGCAGCGCGCCGCCGCGGCCGCCGCCGACGACGCACGCCTGCACTTCGGTGTCGTGGACCAGTCGCCCGCTGGCGCACCGCGGGTCGCCGCCCCAGGCCGCGCACGCCTGAGCCTGGTCCAGCTGGACGCACGCGATGCCCGGGGCCCCTGCTGGGCGCGGGCAATCGCCATGTCGCTGTACGACGGCGAGGACTGGTTCCTGCAACTGGACTCGCACATGGACTTCGATCCCGGCTGGGACGACGCGCTCGTCGCGCAGGCTCTCGCGCTGGGCGCGGGCAAGCGGCCCCTGGTGCTGTCCTCCTATCCCGACGCCTTCACCTTCGTCGACGGCACACCGGTGCGCCGGCCCACCACCGCGGGCGTGCTGGCGCAGGTGCTCCAGCCGGACGCCGACTTCCAGCCCCAGCATCCGGTCCTCGCGTTCCAGGCGCAGGCCGTGGACAGCCGCGAAGCCCTGCCCGCCTTCCATGTCGGCGCCGGCTGCCTGTTCGCGCCGGGGCGCATCGTCCAGGAAGTGCCCTACGACCCCTGGCTGTACTTTCACGGCGAGGAGCAGGCGATGGCCTTGCGCCTGTACACGCGCGGCTGGGACCTGTTCCACATGCCGGGCCTGCCGGTGCACCACCTGTACAACGAGGCCGGCTCCGGCGCACCGCGGCGGCCCTTGCACTGGGATGCGCCAGAGGAAGCCGCACGCGAGCTGCCGTGGTGGAACCTCGAGCAACGCGCGCGGGCCCGCCTGGGCGCGCTCGTTGCGGGCGCGGACCTGGGCGTGTACGGACTGGGGACGGTGCGCAGCGTGGCGGATTTCGCCGCCTTCAGCGGGATCGACTACGCGGCGCGCACCCTGGCGCCGCGCGCCTTCCAGCCGCGAACCGCCTAGGCCTGGCCGCGCAGCACCGACTGCGCGAGAACCAGGTCGGCCCAGGCCTTGGCCTTGTCCGGCAGGTTGCGCAGCAGGTAGGCCGGGTGGTAGGTGACCACCACGGGCACGCCGTTGTAGCGGTGCACGCGGCCGCGCAGCTTGCCCAGGGGCTCGGTCGTCTGCAGCAGCATCTGCACGGAATGGCGGCCCACGCTCAGGATGATCCTGGGCTGCAGCAACTCCACCTGGCGGCGCAGGAGCAGCTCGCATTGCGCGATTTCGTCCGGCTCCGGGTTGCCGCTGCCGGCAGGGCGCGAAGCGAGCACGTTGGCGATGAAGACCTTGTCGCCGGCGGGCAGGCCCAGCGCGGCCAGCATGTTGTCCAGGAGCTTGCCCATCTGCACGACCTGGGGCTGCGCCTCGTCGCTCCCGGGAGCGTCGCCCACGACCAGCCAGTCCGCCTGCAGTTCGCCGGCGGCAGCCGGCACGATCTCCTGCCGGCGCGTGGTGCGGGCCTGCGGGTCCCATTGAACGATCCGGATGCCGGTCGATTCCCCCGGCACGGGCAGACCGGGACGCTCGGTGCGCGGTGCCGCGACGGGCGTCGCAGGAGCGGCAGGCGCGGGGAGCGGCGGCCGCGCCGGCACGGCCCGTGCGGCCTCGCGCGCCACCGGAGCGAGCACTGGCTCTTCGTCCACCGTAGGCACTTCCACGGCCTGGACGTCCGGCCAGAAGATCTTGATGCCCATTTCCTCGAGCATCGCGCGCTGGCGGGCGTCCAGGTTCATAGCTTGTAGCTCATGACGATCGCGTCCTCGCGGCCGTGCTCGGCAGGGTAGTAGTTGCGGCGCTCGCCGACCCGCCGGTAGCCGTAGCGCTGGTAGACCTGCTGGGCGCGCCGATTGCTGGTGCGCACCTCCAGCCACAGCCACTGCGCCCGTTGCGCGCGCGCCCAGAGAGCCAGGGCGTCGAGCAGCACGCGGCCCCAGCCCAGCCCCTGGTGGTCGGGGTCGACGGTGATGTTCAGGAGATGGACCTCGTCCACGCCCTGCATGGCGACGAAGTAGCCGATGACGGTCTCGCCGGCGATGAGCAGTTGCGCCTGGTAGCCCGAGCGCATCGAATCGGCGAAGTTGCCGCGGGTCCAGGGGTGGGCGTAGGCGCGGCGCTCGATCGCGACGACCTCGCCCAGACGCGCCTCGCTCATGGGCTCGAAGCCCGCTTCCATGCTCTTGAAGACTGCGCTCATGTCATCCGCCCCGGAGCGACTCCTTGCGCGCCCGGTCGGCGGCGCGTTCCTCGGTAGTTTGCGCTACTTTGTCGCGAATGTAGAGCGGCAGGGCCTCCGCGGCCGGATGCGCCCCCTGCGAAAGGCCGGCGGGCGCGAGCCGCAGCAAGGCCCTGGCCGTGGGCAGCGCCGCGATCCGGTCCGCCGCCGCAGGCAGGCGCGAGGCGTGCAGATCGAGGGCGTTGCCGGCCAGGACCCAGCCCGCCGGAACCGCGACGGCCTCCGGACGGCCCAGCGCCGGTGCCTGCCGCACCAGCCAGGCGCCGGCGACCCACTCGTAGGAGGCGAAGTAGACCTCGTCCATGCGGGCATCCAGCAGCGCCACAATCCCCGAGGCACCGCACTGGCCCCGGGCTTCCTCGGCGACGGCCAGCAGCGTGTCGATCGGCAGCACGGGGATGCCGGCGCCGAAGCCCAGGCCCTGGGCCACGGCCGCGGCCGTGCGCAGCCCGGTGAAGGAGCCGGGGCCGCGGCCGAAGGCGATGCCGGCCAGCTCGTCCAGGCGCAGTCCGGCGCGGGCGAGCAGGTGCTGCACCGCGGGGATCAGCGCCGCCGAGGCCTGCGGCCCGCCGGCGGCCGTGTGCTCCAGCAGCGGCGCGAGCGCACCGCCGCCGACGGCAATGGAGAGCGTCTCGGTGCTGGTGTCGAAGGCGAGCAGTTTCATGCGGCGGGCGAACCCGCCATTATCGAAGCTTCCGCCCCACCATAATGGCGCGCATGCCGCGCTGGATCCTTGCCTGTTGTCTGGTGGCCTGGTCGGCCGTTGCATGGGCGCAGGGCCTGCCGCCCGAGGTGGAGGCCGTGCTCGATGCGCAAGGCCTGCCGCGCGATGCGGTCGCGGTGCTGGTGGCACCCGCCGAAGGCGGCCCGCCGCGGGTCGCGCACCGTGCCGACGTGAGCATCAATCCCGCCTCGATCGCCAAGCTCGCGACCACCTATGCGGCGCTGGACCTGCTGGGTCCCAACTTCACCTGGACGACGCCGGTCTACTTCGACGGGCCGGTGCGCCAGGGCACCTTGCACGGCAACCTCGTCCTCAAGGGCCAGGGCGACCCCAAGCTGGTGGTCGAGCGCCTGTGGCTGCTGCTGCGGCGGGTGCGCGCCCTGGGCGTGCACACCATCGAGGGCGACATCGTCCTGGACCGCAGCGCCTTCCAGCTGCCGCCGCACGACCCCGCGGCCTTCGACGGCCAGCCGCTGCGGCCCTACAACGCGAGCCCGGACGCGCTGCTCGTCAATTTCAAGACGGTCACCCTCACCTTCACGCCGGAGGGCAACCAGGTCCGCGTGCGCGCCGAGCCCGAACTGGCCGGCGTGCAGTGGCCGGCGACGGTGCCCGCGTCGGCGACGGAATGCGGCGACTGGATCACGGCGCTGGCCGCCGACTTCCGCGAGCCGGCACGCGTGCGCTTCGCGGGCCGCTTCCCGGTGGCCTGCGGCGAGCAGGTGTGGCAACTCGCCTGGCCGGAGCCCGCCGCCTACGCGGGTCGGGCGATCGCGGCGATGTGGCAGGGGGTGGGCGGGCACCTGCGGGGCCAGGTGCGCGACGGGGCGGTCCCGCCCGGCCTCAAGCCCGCCTTCGAGTTCGCCTCGCCGCCGCTCGCCGAGGTGATCCGCGACATCAACAAGTACAGCAACAACGTGATGGCGCAGCAGGTCTTCCTCACGCTGAGCCTGCAGCAGCGCGGCACGGGCAGCTTCGAGGGCTCGCGCGAGGTGTTGCGCGGCTGGTGGCGCGAGCGCTTCGGCGGCGAGCCGCCGGTGACCGACAACGGCGCCGGCCTGTCGCGCAACGAGAGCATCACGGCGCGGCAGCTCGCCCAGCTGCTCCAGGCCGCGTGGGTGTCGCCGCTGATGCCCGACCTGGTCGCTTCGCTGCCCTTGCTGGGCGTCGACGGAACGCTGCGCCGACAACGCCAGAACGTGGGCCTGGCCCACCTGAAATCCGGCAGCCTCAACGAAGTCTCCGGCGTCGCCGGCTTCGTGCACGGCCCCCAGGGCCGGCGCTACGTGCTCGTGGCCATCGCCAACCATCGCAAGGCCTCGGCCGTGCGGCCGGCGATCCAGGCGCTGGTCGAGTGGACCGCCCGCCAGCCCTGAGGCGGCGGAAATGAAAAAGCGCGGGAGGCCCGCGCTTTTTCGTCGGCACCGGCCGGATCAGAAGCGGTCGCGGATGCGGTCCCGGGCGTATTCGCCGAACAGCTGCTGGGCGCGCGGCGTCGGGTAGACGCGATCGGCGAACAGGAACTGCGAGACGTCCGCGCCGGGGCGTACCGTGGCCGGCGTGCACAGGCTGGAGTTCACCTGGCCATTGCCGGTGCCGATCCCGGGGCCCGGATCGACGGAGGTGCACACCGCCTCCGTGCGGTTGGCGAAGTTGCCGCCGCTGTCGCCGGTCTGGTTGTTGAAGAACAGCGCCGCGTCGACGTAGAGCACCGTGCGGCCGAAATCCACCAGCGCGACCAGCAGGGCCCCGTTGAAGCGCGTGCTGGCGATCTCCAGCAAGGGCGCCTGGCCCACTTGGCGCGCCCAGGGCGAGCGGCCCAGGTTGTACGGGCCGCTGATGACGACGTGCGTCGCGCCGGCAGCGACCAGGCGCTTGACCTGGTCGGCCAGCTCCCTGCCCGCCTGGGCCAGGTTGGCCTGCATCTGGTCGGAGGTCTGGCTGCCTTCCAGCACGAGCCGGCCCTGCGTGATCACGTCGGCCGTGCCGGCGCTCAGGATGATCAGGTCGTCCGGCGTCGGCTTGCTGACGGCGAGGAAGGCATCCACCTGTTCCTTGACCGAGGGCGTGCTGCTGTCGCCGGCCGCATCCGGATGGGCCGTGATGCGGGCGCTGCCGATCGCATAGGACTGGCCGCCGGCCGACGTCGGCGTCAGCGGGCGGCTGTACACGCTGGCCACGAACTGCGTCCAGTTGTTCACCGACCCGTCGTTGACCGTGTAGCGGCTGCCGCGCTGGCCGAGGTCGCCCATCGCGTCGCCGAAGGCGATCACGCGGGTGGGGGAGAGCTGGGATTCGACGCTGCCGCCGCCGCAGGAGGCCAGCAACAGGGCCGAGGCGCACGCGGCCACGAGCCCGGCGCGCCGCATCCAGTGAAATGCCATGAAATTCGCTCCAGCAAAACCGGCGAGTTTACCGATTGCAGGTAAACGCCCTGTGCGCGCCCCCCGCTGCAGGCAAACGGGGGGGCCGTGTCGGCCGCTAGCCGGCTGAGGCGCGGCGCAGGCGGTCGCGCACGCCATCCCATTCCGGGGCCTCGGGCGGCGCCTCGATCCAGATCAGCTTGACGCCGGCCGTGTCGAACTCGCGCAGGACGGCGAAGAGCTGGCGGGCCGTCTCGATCGCGTCGTCCGGCATGCGGCGGTAATGCGGCGTGCGGGTGCGCAGCGGCGCCCGGGCATACACGGCGATGGCCGCCGCGTCGCTGCCCAGCACGTCCAGCGCGGCCTGCATCTGCTTCGCGTCCATCAGCCGCACCTTGGCCTGCGGCGCGTAATGCGACTCCAGCGTGCCGGAGGCGCGCGGCGCGGCACCCGGGCGCTCCTCGGGCAGCCACAGGCGCTCGCCGCAGGCGGCCTCGATCTGGGGGCGGGTGAGCGTGCCGGGGCGCAGCAGCACCGGCACGCCGCGCGTGCAGTCCACGATCGCCGACTCGATCCCCACCGGGGTGGCACCGCCATCGAGCACCAGCAGCTGCGCGTCGAACTCGGAGGCCACGTGCTGCGCGGTGGTGGGGCTCACGCGCCCGAAGCGGTTGGCGCTCGGCCCCGCGAGGCCCAGCACCGGCGGGCTCTGTTGCGCACACGCGAGGAGCAATGCATGCGCCACGGGATGCGCCGGGCAGCGCACGCCGATCGAGTCCTGGCCTCCGGCGGCGGCCCGTGCCACGTCCGGGCGCCGCGGCAGGATCAGCGTGAGGGGGCCCGGCCAGAACGCCTGCATGAGGCGCCTGGCCACTCGCGGCACGTCGGCGGCAAAGTGCGACACGGCGGCCGCATCGGGCACGTGCACGATCAGCGGATGGTCGCTGGGCCGGCCCTTGGCCGCGAAGATGCCCGCCACCGCCTGCTCGCTGCCGGCATCGGCCCCCAGGCCGTACACCGTCTCCGTCGGAAAGGCGACGAGGCCGCCGGCCGCGAGCACCTGGGCCGCCTGTGCGATCGCGCTTGCCTGCCGGCCGTCGAGGATCATGGGTTCAGAAGGGGGCGATGCCCAGGCGGGCGGCGGCCGCGAGCGCGTTGGCGCGCACGCCGGCCACGTCCGCGCCGGTGAGGGTGAGGTGGCCCATCTTGCGGCCCGGGCGGGCGCTGGCCTTGCCGTACAGATGCAGGTGCGTGCCGGGCAGCGCCAGCACGGCGGCCCAGTCGGGCGTGCGCTCCTGCCCGTCGCGGAACCAGAGGTCGCCCAGCAGGTTGAGCATGATCGCCGGGCTGTGCTGGCGCGGCTGCGTCAGCGGCAGCCCCGCGAGCGTGCGCACCTGCAGCTCGAACTGCGAGACGTCCGCGCCCTCGATGCTCCAGTGGCCGCTGTTGTGGGGACGCGGCGCCATCTCGTTGACGACCAGCGAGCCGTCCTGCAGGCCGAAGAACTCGACACAGAGCACGCCGACGTAGTCGAGGCCTTGCGCAATGGTCTTCGTCGCGGCGATGGCGCGCTGCGCCTGCGCGGGCTCGACGCAGCCGGCGTGCACCTCGGTGACGGCCAGGATGCCGGCGCGGTGCAGGTTGCGCTGCACCGGCAGGTGCACCATGGCACCGTCGCGCCCGCGGGCGACCACGACGGAGCATTCGAAGGCCAGGGGCAGCTGCTTTTCCAGCACGCAAGGCGCGCGCTTGACGCTGTCCCAAGCCGCCCGCAGCTCGGCCCGGGTCGCCACGCGCGCCTGCCCCTTGCCGTCGTAGCCGAGGCGGGCCGTCTTCAGGATGCCGGGCAGGAGTTCGTCGTCGACCGCGGCGAGATCCTCGTCGTTGGTGATCACCGCGTTCGGCGCGACCGGCACGCCGCAGCGGCTGAAGTGCGCCTTCTCCTCGGCGCGGTCCTGCGCGATGGCGACCGCGGCAGCGCCGGGCGCGACCGGCCGCTTTTCCGCCAGCCGCGCGAGCGCGTCGGCCGGCACGTTCTCGAACTCGGTGGTGATCGCATCGCTCAAGCCCGACAGGCGTGCCAGCGCGATCTCGTCCAGGTAGTCGGCCTGCACGTGGTGGTGGCTGACCCGGCCGGCGGGGCTGTCCTTGTCGGGGTCGAGCACGGCGGTGAAGTAGCCCATGCGCTGGGCCGCGTGGACGAACATGCGGCCCAGCTGGCCGCCGCCCATCACGCCCAGGGTGGAGCCCGGAAGCAGCACGGTCATGCAGGATCCCGGGGAGGCAGGGACATGGCGCGCGCGGCTTGCGTCTGCTTGCTGCGGAACGCATCGAGTTGCGCCTGCAGCGCCGGGTCGTTCACCGCCAGCATGGCGACCGCGAACAGCGCCGCGTTCGCCGCGCCTGCCGCGCCGATGGCGAAGGTGGCGACGGGAATGCCCTTGGGCATCTGCACGATGCTGTGCAGCGAGTCCACGCCCTGCAGGTGGCGGCTGGCCACGGGCACCCCCAGCACCGGCACCGTGGTCTTGGCGGCCAGCATGCCGGGCAGGTGGGCCGCGCCGCCCGCGCCGGCAATGATGGCTTTCAGGCCGCGGCCCGCGGCCGCTTCGGCGTAAGCGAACATGTCGTCCGGCATCCGGTGCGCGGAGACGACCTTCGCTTCATGGGCGATCCCGAATTCCTGGAGAATCTGCACCGCGTGCTGCAGGGTGTCCCAGTCGCTGCTGGATCCCATGACGACCCCCACGACGACGGCGCTCTTGTTCATAGAATTCCCGATGAGAAGCCATAAATTTTACTTTGCCGAGCAGAGGGAGCCGGAATGATCGACGTCACCATAGAGAACTTCGAACAGGAGGTGATCGCCGCCTCGCTGAGCCAGCCGGTGCTGGTGGATTTCTGGGCGCCGTGGTGCGGCCCGTGCAAGGCGCTAGGCCCGGTGCTGGAAAAGCTGGAAACCGCCTATGGCGGCGCCTTCCGCCTGGTCAAGATCAACTCCGACGAGGAGCAGCAGATCGCCGGCGCCTTCGGCATCCGCAGCATCCCCACGGTGATCCTGCTGAAGAACGGCCAGCCGGTCGACGGTTTCACGGGGGCTCTGCCCGAAGGCAAGGTCCGGGAGTTCCTCGACAAGCACGTGCAGGCCCTGGCCCCCGAGGAAGAGGAAGAGCCGCAAGTCGAGGAGGAAGACCCCACGGCGGGCGACCCCGAGGCGCAACTGGAGCGGCTGCAGCATGCGGTGGCCACCGACCCGGCGAACGACGACGCGCGCTTCGACTACGTCAAGGCGCTGCTGGCCGCCGGCCGCGAGGCCGATGCGCGCCGCGCCTTCGAGCCGGTCGCCAACAAGGCGGGCCTCTCGCGCAAGCTCGATGCGCTCGCGCGCTGGCTCGATGCGATCGCCTTCGCCAAGGGCCACCCGAACCCCGCCGACGAGGACGCGAAGATCGCCGCCAACCGGCGCGACTTCCAGGCGCGCTTCGACCGCTCGCGCCTGCTGATCGCCCAGCAGCGCTGGACCGCCGCGATGGACGAGCTGCTGGAGATCCTGATGCGCGACAAATCCTGGAGCGAGGACCTCGCGCGCAAGACCTACATCGCGATCCTGGAACTCATCGAGCCGCCCAAGCCCAAAGTCGCCGACGGGCAGATTCCCCCGGACGATCCGACGGTGGCGACGTACCGGCGGCGGCTGTCGTCGGTGGTTCTTTCCTGATAGGGGTGGGTGCGGTTCGCAGGCGCGATCAGCGCATCAGCATCACCAGCCGGTCCGCCGGCACGCGCACCCGCAGTTCCACCAGCTCGCCACCCGTTTGCAGCTTCGGGTAGGCGACGCTTTCGACGTCGAAGGTGCCGCGTGCAAGCGCCGGTACCTCGGTCTTGCGGCTGCGCGGCTCGTTGTCCACGTTCAGGATCGTGTTGTTGCCGTCGCACTTGGACAGCAGCGCCGGCTCGTCCACCGTGGCACGGCGCACGTTGCCCAGCGCCGCCTTCGTGGGCGTGGCGATGGGGTTGCCGTCGGCGCCGAACAGGTGGACCGTCCCGTACTGCGGCGCCCACAGGCCGCCGCTCAAGCGGCCGGCGACGATGCACTGCGCGTCGGACTGCGCGAACGCCGGCGCGGCGCTGGCGGCCGCGGCCGCGAGCAGGAGCGAACGAAGGAGTTGGGCTGTCATCGGGCCAGCATAGCGCCGGGCCCGCCGCCGCGTCCAAGGGCTTTACACGCGGCTACGCAGTCAGGCGCTGCAAGGCCTCGCGGTACTTGGCGGCAGTCTTCTCGATGACGTCCTTGGGCAGCCGGGGCGCCGGCGGCGTCTTGTCCCAGGGATGGCCGTCGATGCGCACGGCCTCCAGCCAGTCGCGCACGAACTGCTTGTCGTAGCTCGGCGGGTTCTCGCCCCGGGCGAACGCCGCCTGGTAGCCCTCGACCGGCCAGTAGCGCGACGAATCGGGCGTGAGCACCTCGTCCATCAGCACCACCCGGCCTTCCTCGTCCAGGCCGAACTCGAACTTGGTGTCCGCGATGATCAGGCCCTTGGTGAGCGCGAAGTCCGCGGCTTCCTGGTAGATGCGCAGGCTCAGGTCGCGGATCTTCGCCGCCAGCGCCGGGCCGATCATCTCCACGACGCGCTCGAAGCTGACGTTCTCGTCGTGCCCGGAAGTCGCCTTCGCCGCGGGCGTGAAGATCGGCTGGGGCAGCTTGCCCGCATTCTTCAGCCCCGCGGGCAGCGGCACGCCGCACACGGACTGCGACTGCTGGTACTCCTTCCAGCCGCTGCCCGCGAGATAGCCGCGCACCACCGCCTCCACCATGATCGGCTTCAGGCGCTTGACCAGCATGGAGCGACCCTGCACCTGCGGCACTTCGGCCGGCGCGACCACGCTCTCAGGCCGTTCGCCGGTCAGGTGGTTGGGGCAGATGTGGCCCAGGCGCGCGAACCAGAACAGCGCCATCTTCGTGAGGATCTCGCCCTTGCCCGGGATCGGCTCGCCCATGATCACGTCGAAGGCGGAGAGCCGGTCGCTCGCCACCATCAGGATGCGGTCGCTGCCGACCTCGTAGTTGTCGCGCACCTTGCCACGGGCGAGCAGCGGCAGCGAGGTGATGTTGGAGGTGTGGAGGGCGGCGGTCATGGGCGGTTCCAAAGGAAAACGGCCCGCTCGCGGCGGGCCGTCCATTATCTCAAGCGCGGGGCCCGGCTAGTTCACGGTCTGGGCCAGCTCGCCCTTGCTGTACTTCGTCGCCACGACCTGCAGCGTTTCGCCCTTGATCTTGCCGGCCTGCCCTTCGCAGCCGAACTCGATGTAGCGCTGCTTGCAGATCAGGCGGGCCGCCTCGCGCGCGGGCTTCATCCACTCGCGCATGTCGAACTTCTCCGGGTTCTCGGCCAGGAACTTGCGCACCGCGCCGGTCATGGCCAGGCGGATGTCGGTGTCGATGTTGATCTTGCGCACGCCGTGCTTGATCGCTTCCTGGATCTCCTCCACGGGCACGCCGTAGGTTTCCTTCATGTTGCCGCCGTACTGCCGGATGACCTCCAGCAGGTCCTGCGGCACGGAGGAGGAACCGTGCATCACCAGGTGCGTGTTGGGGATGCGGCGGTGGATCTCCTTGATGCGGCCGATGGCGAGGATGTCGCCCGTGGGCTTGCGCGTGAACTTGTAGGCGCCGTGGCTGGTGCCGATGGCGATGGCCAGCGCATCGAGCTGCGTCTTCTTGACGAAGTCGGCGGCCTGCTCGGGGTCGGTGAGGAGCTGCTCGCGGGTCATCGTGGAGTCGGTGCCGTGGCCGTCCTCCTTGTCGCCCTTCATGGTCTCCAGGGAGCCCAGGCAGCCCAGCTCGCCTTCGACCGTGATGCCCAGCTTGTGCGCCATGTCGACGACCTTGCGCGTGACGTCCACGTTGTAGTCATAGCTGGCGATGGTCTTGCCGTCGGCCTCCAGCGAGCCGTCCATCATCACGGAGGAGAAGCCCAGGTCGATGGCCCCCTTGCATACGTCCGGGCTCTGGCCGTGGTCCTGGTGCATCACCAGGGGGATCTTCGGATAGGCCTCGATGGCCGCGGCGATCAGGTGCTTGATGAAGGACTCGCCGGCGTACTTGCGGGCGCCGGCGCTGGCCTGCAGGATCACGGGCGCGTTCACTTCCTTGGCGGCTTCCATCACCGCCTGGACCTGTTCGAGGTTGTTGACGTTGAAGGCCGGGATGCCATAGCCGTTGACGGCGGCATGGTCCAGCAGTTCGCGCATGGAAACGAGGGGCATGGCAGTTCCTGGGGTACGACAGAGGGTGGCACGGTTGACGTAACCGCGCCGTAACTGCGCAGGATTCTACCGGCTGAGGCTGCTTTCGTGGGGGACGCGGCCCGCCTTCGGAACCCCTCAGCTCGCCCGGACGATCTTGAGCATGTTGGTGCCGCCGGGGGCGCCCATCGGCTCGCCGCAGGTGATCGCGTAGATGTCGCCGGAGCTCACGATGCCGCGGCTCTTGAGGTGCGACTCCGCTTCCGCGAGGGCCGTGTCACGGTCGGCGCTCTGATCCATCAGCAGCGCGCGCACGTTGCGGTACAGCGCCATGCGACGCTGCGTGACCAGCCGCGGTGTCAGCGCGTAGATCGGGATGTGGATGCGGTGGCGGCTCATCCACAGCGGCGTGGAGCCCGAATCCGTCAGCGCCACGATGGCCTTGCACCCCAGGTGGTACGCGGTGAACAGCGCACCCATCGCGATCGACTGGTCGATGCGCGAGAAGGCCATGCCGGTGAAGTCGGCGTCCAGGCGCACGTCCTCCGCCATCTCCGCTTCGGCGCAGATCGCGGCCATCTGCTGCACGACCTCGACCGGGTACTTGCCGGCCGCGGTCTCGGCACTGGTCATCACCGCGTCGGTGCCATCGAGCACCGCGTTGGCCACGTCGCTCACCTCGGCGCGCGTGGGCACCGGGTTGGCGATCATGGACTCCATCATCTGGGTGGCGGTGATCACGACCTTGTCGTGCTCGCGCGCGAGCCGGATCATGCGCTTTTGCAGTGCCGGCACCGCAGCGTTGCCGACTTCCACCGCGAGGTCGCCGCGGGCGACCATGATGGCGTCGCTGGCCTTGAGGATCTGCTCGAGGTTGGGGATCGCCTCGGCGCGCTCGATCTTGGCGATCAGCGCCGGCTTGTGGCGGAACTCCGCGGCGGCCACGTTGCACAGCTGGCGCGCCATCTCCATGTCGGTCGCGCTCTTGGGGAAGCTCACCGCCACGTAGTCGGCCTGGAAGCTCATCGCCGTGCGGATGTCCTCCATGTCCTTGGCCGTGAGCGCCGGCGCCGTCAGCCCGCCGCCCTGCTTGTTGATGCCCTTGTTGTTGGACAGCACGCCGCCGAGCTTGACCGTCGTGCGGATCTGGTCGCCCTTGACGCCGTCGACGGTCAGCACGATGAGGCCGTCGTTCAGCAGGAGCGTGTCGCCCGGCTTCACGTCGCGCGGCAGCTCCTTGTAGTCGAGGCCCACGCCGTTGCCGTCGCCCGGCTCCACCCGCGAGGCATCGAGCACGAACTTCGCGCCAGGCTCCAGGGTCACCTTGCCTTCGGCGAACTTGCCGACGCGGATCTTGGGGCCCTGCAGGTCGGCCATGATCGCGACCTCGCGGCCCGCCGCCTGCGCCACCTCGCGCACCCGCGCCGCCAGCGCGATGTGGTCCTGCGCCGTGCCGTGGCTGAAGTTCAGGCGCACCACGTTGACGCCCGCGCGGATCATGCGATCGAGGACGGCCGGCTCGCTGGACGCGGGGCCGAGGGTGGCGACGATCTTGGTGGCGCGACGCGGCATGGGCGGGATGCTCCCTGTAATTTGGTTTCCGATTCTCACACGAAGCGGTTACCAGCCGGTTACGGGCGCGTCCCTCGCCGCGTCGCGTCGCGCGCGTGCGATCGAAGAAGGAGCGAGGACACCGGACGGCGCAGCGCCCGGTGCGTGGCTCAGGTGAGGCCGAGGCCGGCGAAGGTGCTCAGGAAGGCATTCGAGCGCGGCGCGAGCGTGAGCGAGGTGGCCCCGGGCTCCTCGCCGTCGTACTCGGTCATGACCATGCAGCCGGCGATGCGCACCACGGCATCCTGCACCTGCGCGAAGCTTTCCGGCGCCAGGCGGATGCCGCCCGCGGTGGCGTGGCGCGCCAGCGTCTCCACGCGCTCCACGAGGCTGCCCACCAGCACGGGCAGGGAGGTGCCCTCCATCTGCAGCGTGGCCAGCGTGCATTCGCCGCTCGCGATCCCGACCTGGTAGCGGACCTCGCTGGGCATCTGCTGCAGCTCGGTGGCCATCGCCAGGGCGCGGTTCGCGTCGTCGAAGCGCACCAGCGCGCAGCCCTGCGGGCAGGGATCGATCTCGCCACGGTGGGAGCGCGCCAGGAATTCCAGGTCGCGCTGGGTGCCGGCGCTGCCGCTCCACGCAGGCACCATGGCGGTGGCGGCCAGCAGGGTGCCTTGCACCGTGGAGAGGTGCATCACCTCCTGCACGGGCCGCATGAACACCTTGCGCCACGCGGTCGCGGACAGGTGACGCAACATGCGCTGCGACAGCGCATCGAGCAGGTGGCTCGGATCCTCGAACTGCATTTGGACTCCCTCTTCCTCTTCGGATGCTTGCAGTTTCTCAAACTGCTACCGGATCTCACAAGACGTAAACATCTGTAAGCGGCTCAGCGAATTCCCTAAGGCGAGGTCCGGCAATGTGCCAGCTCAGGCTGCGGCGCGCTTCTCCAGGATCTCGAGGGCGGGCAGCTTCTTGCCTTCGAGCACCTCGAGGAAGGCGCCGCCGCCGGTGGAGATGTAGCCCACGTCCCGTTCGATCCCGTACTTGGCGATCGCGGCCAGCGTGTCGCCGCCGCCCGCGATGCTGAAGGCCGGCGAGGCCGCGATGGCGCGCGCGATCGTCTCGGTGCCCTTGGCGAAGGCATCGAATTCGAACACGCCGACGGGACCGTTCCACACGATCGTGCCGGCGGACTGCAGCTGCGCGGCCAGCTTGCGCGCGGTCTCCGGACCGATGTCCAGGATCAGGTCGTCCGCGGCCACGTCGCGCGCCGCCTTCACCGTGGCCGGCGCATCGGCGGCGAAGGTCTTCGCCACGACGACATCGGTGGGGATGGGCACTTCCGCGCCGCGGGCCTTCATGGCCTGCATCACCGACCGGGCCTGGTCGACCAGGTCCGCCTCGGCCAGCGACTTGCCGATCGGCAGGCCGGCGGCCAGCATGAAGGTGTTGGCGATGCCGCCGCCCACGACCAGCTGGTCGACGTTGTTCGCGAGCGACTGCAGGATGGTCAGCTTGGTGGACACCTTGGAGCCGGCGACAATCGCGACCAGAGGCCGCCTGGGGTTGGCCAGCGCCTTGGTGATCGCATCGATCTCGGCGGCGAGCAGAGGGCCGGCGCAGGCGACAGGGGCGTACTCCGCAATGCCGTAGGTGGTGGCCTCGGCACGGTGCGCGGTGCCGAAGGCATCGTTGACGTAGATGTCGCACAGCGCCGCCATCTTCCGGGCGAGTTCGGGGCTGTTCTTCTTCTCGCCCTTGTTGACGCGGCAGTTCTCCAGCAGCACGACCTCGCCCGGCTGCACGTCGACCCCATCGACCCAGTCCTGTTTCAGCGGCACGGGGCGGCCCAGCAGCTCGGACAGGCGCTTGGCGACCGGCGCCAGCGAGTCCGAGGGCTGCAGCTGGCCTTCGGTGGGCCGGCCCAGGTGGGAGGTCACCATCACCGCGGCGCCGCCGGCCAGCGCCATCTGGATGCAGGGCACCGAGGCGCGGATGCGGGTGTCCTCGGTGATGTTGCCGGCTTCGTCCTGCGGCACGTTCAGGTCGGCACGGATGAAGACGCGGCGGCCGCGGGCGCGGCCTTCGTCGCACAGGTCGGAAAAGCGCAGGACTTTCATGGTTCTCGATGCAGGTGGGGGGAACCCCGCATTCTAGGAAGGCCGCGCGCCGGCGGGGCCGCCCTACCAACCGAGGCCGAGGTGCAGGGGCAGGTAGACGGCCATCCCCAGCAGCAGCGTGACCAGCACGCTGCGCCGCCAGAAAAACGCCGCGGCGCCCGCGGCGGCGGCGAACAGGCGCGCGTCCTGCCAGGTGGGCATCAGGTGGCCTTTGCTCATCACCACCTCGGGCAACACGACCCCGGCGAGCGCGGCGACCGGCGCATACCGCAGCGCGCGATGCGCCCATGCCGGCATGGTCCACGGCCGGTCCAGGATGAAGAAGAAGCAGCGGGTGAGCATCGTCACGCCGGCCAGGCCGGCGATGATGAACAGCGTCCACAGATCGGTCGCACCGGTCATGCCGCACGCTCCTTCACCGCCGTTGGCAGGCGGCTCTCGACGACCATGCAGGCGAGCACGGCGAGGGCGATCGCCGCGACCACGTTCAGCTTCAGCGGCAGCGCGTAGGTCGCCACCGCGGCCACGCCGGCGACCATCGCCGCCAGCACCCGCATGGGCGTGTTCGCCAGCGAGCAGACGATGCCCACCAGGCACAGCACGCCGGCGAAGCCGAGGCCCCAGTGCGCGGGGATGAGGTTGCCGACCGCGACGCCCACCAGGCTCGCGCCGACCCAGGAACACCAGGTCACGAAGTAATTGCCGGCCAGAAAGGCTTCCTGTTCGAGGCGACCCGCAGGGTCGCCCGCGGGCTCGGGGTGGCGCCCGGTGAACAAGGCATAGCTCATGTCCGCCGTGAGAAAGCCGTTGGCGATGCGGCGCCAACGCGGCAGGTGCATCAGGTAGTCGCGCAGGTGCAGGCTGAAGACGACGAAGCGCAGGTTCACGCAGAAGGCGGTCGCCCACACGACCCAGGCCGGCGCGCCCGCCACGATCAGCGGGATGGCGGCGAGCTGCGAACTGCCCGCGTAGACGAACAGCGTCATCGCGACCGCCTCGGTCACGCTCATGCCGGACTTGATCATGGCCACGCCCGTCATCAGCCCCCAGGCGGCGATGCCCGGTGCGATGGCGGAGCTGGAACGCATGCCTTCGCGGAAGGCGGGATGGCGGTGGATCTCGGGGAGGAAGAACATCAGGAATCGAGACGCTGGCCGGGCTCGAGCGGGAAGCCGCGCAGGAAATCGGCCGCCGCCAGCCGCTTGCCGCCGGGACGCTGCAGCTCGGTGATTTCGAGGCGACCCGCGCCGCAGGCCACACCGATGCCGTTGTCGTCCACGGCCACGATGGTGCCGGGCGCGACGCTGCCGCGGCCCTGCATCAGCGCGCGGCCGCGCCACAGCTTCACGGTCTCGCCGCGCACCTGCGCGCTGGCACCGGGAAAGGGGTCGAAGGCACGCATGCGCCGTTCGATCACGTCGGCGGCCTGGGACCAGTCGACCTGCGCTTCGGCCTTGTCGATCTTGTGCGCGTAGGTGACGCCTTCGGCCGGCTGGCGCACGGGCTGCAATCCGCCGCAGGCGGCCATCTCGAGCGCCTCGACGATCAAGCGACCTCCCAGCACGGCCAGCTTGTCGTGCAGCGTCGCCGTGGTGTCGTCGGGTGCGATGGCGATGCGCTCGACCAGCAGCATGTCGCCGGTGTCCAGGCCCGCATCCATCTGCATGATGGTCACGCCCGTCGCGGCATCGCCGGCCTCGACCGCCCGGTGGATGGGTGCGGCGCCGCGCCAGCGTGGCAGCAGCGAGGCGTGGATGTTCAGGCAGCCGAGGCGCGGCAGGTCCAGCACCCACTGCGGCAGGATCAGGCCGTAGGCCGCGACCACCATCACGTCGCAGCGCGCCGCCAGCAGTGCCTCGCGCGCGGCCGCCGCATCCGCGGGGTACTTGCCGTCCAGGCGCAGGCTGCGCGGTTGCGCGACCGGAATGCCGTGCTCCAGCGCGAACTGCTTGACGGGCGAAGGCTGCAGCTTCATGCCCCGGCCCGCCGGCCGATCCGGTTGCGTGAGCACCAGCGGGACGGTGAATCCCGCGGCAGGCAGCCGCTGGAGCGCGGCCCGGGCGAAGTCAGGCGTGCCTGCGAACGCGACCCGCATCAACGGGTCCGGTTGTCGTTGCCGTTGATGTGGTCGATCGCGGGATGCGCCTTGCGCACGATCCCTTGCGGATCGAAGTACACGTACCAGAACATGGGGCCCTGGCCCTGCTCGTACCAGCGGTACCGGAAGATCGGCCCGTTCCACCTCGCCACCGCTTCGACCTGCGCGGGCGGCCCGAATTCGCGCAGGACGTCGTCCCGCGTCCAGCGGTTGTCCTCGATGCGCAGGAACTCCCGCGGCGTCATCACCTGGCGCGTGCTGACCACGCGGCCGGCCGGGTCGAGGTCGACCATGAAGGCGTAGTAGCCCAAGGGTTGCAGCGTGTACTGCAGGCGCTGGCCGCCATCGGGCAGCGGCCACACGCCCACGGGCGGCCCCGCTTGCGCGATGACCTGCTCGCGCGTAGTGCCCGGCGGCACGTTCATGGAATTCCAGGGATGGGCGCAGCCGGCCAGGAGCGCGGCGGCGGCCACGAGAGCAGCGATGCGCATGGAAGGTCCTTTCAGACCCGCTGGGCGTCGCGGCGGGCCTTGAGCATCTTCGTCTTGATCCGATTCCTCTTCAATGGGGAGAGGTATTCCACGAACACCTTGCCCAGCAGGTGGTCCATCTCGTGCTGGATGCAGACCGCCAGCATGCCCTCGGCGTCGAGTTCGCGCGACTGGCCTTCGCCGTCCAGGGCGCGGACCTTGATCGAGCGCGAGCGCTCGACGCCGTCGTAGATCCCGGGCACGGACAGGCAACCTTCGTCGCCCACCTGCTTGTCCTCGCTGGCCCAGACGATCTCCGGATTGATCAACACCAGGGGTTGGTCGCGCTTTTCCGACACGTCGATCACGACGACCCGCTCGTGCACGTCGACCTGCGTCGCCGCCAGGCCGATGCCCTCGGCGTCGTACATGGTTTCCAGCATGTCGGCGAGCAGGCTGCGGATGCGCGCGTCCACGGCCTGGACCGGTTTGGCTACCGTGTGCAGGCGCGGATCGGGGTACGTAAGGATCGAAAGGAGTGCCATGGACGACAGATGGTGGCTCTGTCTCTATTTTCCGCCACTTTTGCGGTCGCCTGCTGTAGACATCGGCCATAAACATTGCCCCATCAAGGACTTGAGGCCAGAATCGCCAGCAACTTGTCAAGAGCGGACGTAAACGAGATGGCCTCAAACAAGGCAGCTGTTGGCCTCAAGACCCGCACGATCGCCGCCTGCGCGGCGCTGGTCGTGGGAGGCGGGTTGGCAATTCCGGCCTCGGCGCAGAACTATCCGATCACCCCGGCGCAGCGCTCCACCGCGCAGCAGGTGGCCACGGCGGGCGTGCCGCTGTCCGAGCTGGCGCCCGACGCGCCGGACAGCTACACGGTCAAGCGCGGCGACACGCTCTGGGCGATCTCCGGCAAGTTCCTGCGCACGCCCTGGCGCTGGCCCGAACTCTGGGGCATGAACATGGACCAGGTGCGCAACCCGCACCTGATCTATCCCGGCCAGACGCTGTACCTGGAAAAAGTGGACGGCATGGCGCGCCTGCGCCTGGGCCAGCCGCCCGCCAACGCGGTCGGCACCTTGCGCGTCTCGCCGCGCACCCGCATTGCGGGCGTGGCCGACAACTCCATCCCGGTGCTGCCGCCGCACATCATCGAGCCCTTCCTGAACGAGGCCATCATCGTCAACACCGCCGAGGAGCTGGAGAACGCCCCCCGCATCGTGGCGACCACCGAGGACAAGGTGCTGCTGACCCAGGGCGATCGCGCCTATGCCCGCGGCCGCGGCACGCCCTTCGTGGAGCAGGAGCCGCGCGTCGAGAACTACCGGGTGTTCCGCAACGCCGTGCCGCTGAAGGAGCCGGTGTCCGGCCGCATCCTCGGCTACGAGGCCAAGTACCTCGGCAGCGCGGAGCTGGTGCGCAGCGAGTCCGTGCAGACGGTGCCCGTGGTCGCCGGCCCCGCCAATGCCATCATTCCCGCAACGGTCGACATCAAGCGCGCGAAGGAAGAAATGCGCGTCGGCGACCGGCTGATCCCGGCGCTGCCGCGCGTGATGGAAAGCTACGTGCCGCACGCGCCCGCCGCCCCGGTGGACGCCGTGAT
Source organism: Ramlibacter sp. G4-7 (assembly GCF_057784995.1). Classification (NCBI taxonomy): domain Bacteria; kingdom Pseudomonadati; phylum Pseudomonadota; class Betaproteobacteria; order Burkholderiales; family Comamonadaceae; genus Ramlibacter; species Ramlibacter sp. G4-7. The sequence goes on along the minus strand of NZ_JBYNTT010000003.1, from coordinate 342,390 downwards.
CGTCTCCGTCTACGGCGACGCCGTCGCCCTGGTCGGCCAGAGCTCGGTCGTGTCCCTGAGCGTCGGCGCCGCGCAAGGCATGGAGAACGGCACGGTGCTGGCGATCCAGAAAACCGGCGCGGTGGTGCAGGACCGTTCGCAGCCCGGCGAGCTGGCGCGGATGAAGCTGCCCGACGAACGTGCCGGCCTGCTCATGGTGTTCCGCACCTTCGAGAACCTCTCCTATGCACTGGTGCTGGAAGTCACCCAGCCCGTGATGGTCGGCGACCGGGTCACCAGCCCGCGCTGAGGCCTGGCGCATGGAGCGCGACGAGCTGGCCGGCTGGCTGCGCCTCGCGCTCACCCTTCCCCAGGACGGTGCCGCGGCGCGCAGGCTGCTCGCGGCCTTCGGCCTGCCCGCCTCGGTCTTCGCCCAGGACGGCAGCGCGCTCGCGCAGGTCGTCGATCGGGCTTCGGTGGAAGCACTGGCCAAGGTGCCTGCGGACCTGGAACAGCGGGTCGACGCGGCGCTTGCCTGGCTGGACCAGGACCGTGCGCGCCGCCAAGTGCTGACGCTGGGCGACCCGGCCTACCCGCGGTCGCTCCTCTCGATCGAAGACCCGCCGCTGATGCTGTACCGGCTGGGCCAGCAGCGGCCGCCGCCGGAACGCGCGCTGGCCATCGTCGGCAGCCGCAATCCCACCCCGCAGGGCCTGCAGAATGCCCGGCGCTTCGGCCGCGCCTTCGCCGAGGCGCAGGTCACGGTCGTCTCGGGGCTCGCGCTGGGCATCGATGGCGCGGCCCACCAGGGCGCACTGGACGGGGCCGCGGCCGATGCGCTCGCGACCATCGCGGTGGTCGGCACCGGCCTGGACCGCGTGTATCCGAAGCAGCACCTGGACCTCGCGCGCGCCATCGCCGACCGCGGCCAGATCGTCAGCGAGTACCCCCTGGGCACGCCGCCGCTGCCGCACAACTTCCCGCGCCGCAACCGCATCATCGCCGCGCTCAGCCAGGGCACGCTGGTGGTGGAAGCGGCGCTGCAGTCCGGCTCGCTGATCACCGCGCGGCTCGCATCGGAACAGGGCAAGGAGGTCTTCGCGATCCCCGGCTCGATCCACTCGCCGCAGTCGCGCGGCTGCCATGCGCTGCTGCGCCAGGGCGCCAAGCTGGTGGAAAGCGCGCAGGACGTGCTGGAAGACCTGCGCTACGTGCTGCCGGGAGCGGCCGCCGCGGCGCCCCTCGAGACGCCGGAGGGTGAGAGCAGCCCGCTGCTGGACGCGCTCGGCCACGATCCCGTGGGGCTGGATGCGCTGATCGCGCGCACCGGCATCCCGGCGCCGCTGCTGCAGGCGCAGCTGATGGAGCTGGAACTGGCGGGCCACATCGCGCGGCTGCCCGGCGGACTCTTCCAGCGCCTGGGTAAAGCCTGACGCCATCCCGCAACAGGGCCGAAAAAACGCTTTGCGGTGCCGGGCATCGCGTGCACCATCGGCGTTCATGTACGAAGTGCTGGTGTACGTTTACGAAAACTACTGGCGCGGCGACGCGTGCCCCGAGCTGCCCCAGCTCGAACGCAAGCTGAGCGCCCACGGCTTCGAACCCGACGAGATCCACGACGCGCTCGTGTGGCTCGACGGACTCAACTCCGCGGCGGAGAACATCCTCGTGCCGGCGGAGTCCGAGACCGAGTGGACCCCGCAACCGAGCGACGCGAGCATGCGCGTCTACTCGATCGCCGAGCAGGACCACCTGGGCGCCGACTGCCTGGGCTTCATCAGCTTCCTCGAAGGCGCCGGCGTCCTGCCCCCCGCGCTGCGCGAGATCGTCGTCGATCGCGCCATGGCGACCTCCGGCGATCCGGTGGCGCTGGACGAGCTGAAGATCATCGTGCTGATGGTCTACTGGCGCTTCAGCATCGAGCCCGATGCGCTGGTGCTGGATGAACTGTGCGACGACAGCGAGGCGCGGCTGGCGCATTGAGGGCGCGTCGGCGGGGTTCGGCGCTTGGCGCCTCACCGCCACCCGACATGGGTCGCAACCTGCCTGGAATCGTAGGGTGGTGGTGCGCGAAGCGAACCCCACCGAACCCGCTCACGACAACAGGCGCTCCGGATTCGCGTCCAGCTTCGCCAGCGCATCGCGCGTGGCGCGCACCGTGAGACCTTCTTCCTCCGTCGGCACCAGCAGCCCCGCCTGCAGGTAGGCCGCCAGCCGGCGCAAGGGCACCAGGAAGCAGTAGCCATCGCCCGAGGCGAACAGGTGCAGCTGGCGGCGGTCGCTGCACCAGGCGTACTGCACCTGCGACATCCGGCCGTTGTGGTCCAGCGTGAACCAGCTGCCCAGCTGCAGCTCGTTGGCCCAGGCCGTGTTGGCCGCATTGGGCTGGGAGCCGCCTGAGCTGATCACCTCGATCATCGAGGCGTCGATGCCCAGCATCATCTCGATGCTTTCCTGGTCCAGCGGCAGTTCGCCCGCATCGTCGTCGGAAACGAAGTCCTCGAGGTTGGCCAGGCGCCGCGTCATCTCCTCGATGCGCGCATGCGGGATCGCCTCGGTCTTGGACAGGAAGGCGTCGGCCAGCGTGTCGCCGATCACCTTGATGTGGTTCTCCTGCTCGGAGGGCTCCAGCCCCAGCAGCGTCATGCCGCGGCGCAGGCGCGCGAGCAGGTCGGGCAGGTCCTGAATCACCTTGGCGCGGTCGTGCCGGTTCGGCTTGGCGCTGGCCGCCCAGACCAGGTCGCTGGCGGACTTCTTCAGGGCCAGCGTCTCCTCGTGCTGCGGGCCGTTCTTCACGCCGGCGACGGCCAGCACTTCCGCCCAGACCTTGAACAGGAACTCGCGGATCTCGTCGCGCACCGGGACGTCGCTGAGCATCTTGCGCAGCTCGATGGTGTACTGGATCGCCATCGTCTCCTTCTGCTCCACCTGCTGCGCGACGCTGACCAGCTTCTGCGACGGACCCTTCTCGGTGAGGAAGCGCGAGAGGAAGCGCTGGAACTCGTCGTACACCAGCTGGAAGACGCGGCGCCCCGTCTCCGGATACTGCTCGATCACCTGCACCACGCGGCGGATCTCGGTCTCCATCGCGCTGCCGGAGATGGCCGTGGCGTCGAAGCCGAGCACGCAGGAACCCATGCGGTCGATCAGCTGGCGCGCCGGGTGCTCCAGCGAACCGAAGAACTCCGGCTCCTGCAGCGCGACCCGCAGCACGGGCATCTGCAGGCGGGCGAACCACACGCGCACGGCCGGCGGGATGCGCTCCTCGGCCAGGATGGCCTGGAACATCAGCGCCACGATCTCGATGGTCGCCTTCTCGTTGGAGTTGGAGGCCTTCTGCTTGAGTTCCTGGGAGCGGTGCCGCAGGTCCAGCGCCACCTGCTCCACGGCGTCGTCGTCGAAGATGACGATGTCGCCCACGGTCATGGCGTCGTTGACGCGGGTCTGCACCTGCGTCTGCACCTGGGTGGCGTGGTGCGTCACGGCGGCCACCAGCGAAGCGGAAGGCGGCGTGCCGCCGCCGCCCTCCTCGCCCATGCCCACCTTGTCGCGCAACAGCCGCTTCAATTGGCCGAGCACGCCGGTCGCTTTCTGGCGGGCCCGGCCAAGCGGCGTGGCGGCCGAGCCTTCGCCCGCGTTCATCGGAGCCGCGGGCGAGAAGAAGGAGTCGTTCAGGTCGTCGTTGCCGGAGCCGTTCGCGCTGCCGCCACTGCCGCTGCCGCCGGCACCGCCGGCATTGCCCGCACCCGCGCTGCTGGTGCCTCCGCCTCCGGCTCCGCCGCCGCCGCCACCTGCGGCACCTTGCGCCGTCGCAGGACCGAAGCTGCTCGCCCCGAAACCGCCGCCATTGCTGCCTGCGCGTCCCGCAGCGCCGCCGCCGCCGCCACCCGTGCCAGCGCCGGACCCACCGAAGCGGCCACCGCCTCCATTGGAGCCGCCGGAGCCGCCGCCGGCACCACCGCCGCTGGCTCCTGAGCTCCCACCCCCGCCACCTCCTGCGCCACCGCCACCGCCTGCGCCCACCTGCGGGCGTGGCGTCGGAGCGGGGCCGGCCACGGGCCGGCGCACGCGGGCGCGCAGGTCGATGTGCGGCAGGACGCCGCTCTCGACCAGGAATTCATTGGCCTGCTGGTAGCCTTCCAGCGCCCGCGGCACGACGTGCTGCTGGACGAGGTCCTTGACGGCCACCCAGCTCTCGCGCGGCAGCTTCACCGCGCTCCACTGATCCACCAGGATCTGGGCCAGCACTTCAGGCCGCAGCACGTCTTCGGTCGCGAGTTCCTCGCCGCCTTCGAGGTGCGTGATGCGCAGCTTGAGGTCATTCAGTTCCCAGACCGCCTTCTCCTGCACCGCCATGGCCAGGCGCGAGGACAGGATCTTGTTCTCGACCACGTCGTCGCCGATCAGCTCCAGGCTCGCCAGCTCCACGCGCACCCGCGACGCCGCGGGCGGCACGATCGCGCGCCGCCACGCACGGGCGACGCCGTCGACCCAGCGGGCGCCGTTCTGCTCGAACTCCACCAGGGCATCGCGGCGCTGCTGCATGTCGCGGCTGCTCTTGGCGGCGTTCATCATGTCGCCCAGCGCGTTGCGCACCGCCTCGCCGAGCGCCGGCAGCATGCCCTGCATGTGCGCCACGAAACGCTCGCGCGCCTGCCGGGCCAGGGGCGCGGAAGCGGGGGTCATCGGGGACGACATGCCTGGAGGATCCTCAGACGGCGGCGCCGGCGTTGGGATCGTTGGGGTCGCCTTCGCGCTTGGACTGGAACTTGACCAGGTCCTCGCGCTTGATGCCCAGCCACATGGCGATGGCCGCGGCGACGAACACCGACGAATAGATGCCGAACAGGATGCCGATGGTGAGCGCCAGCGCGAAGTAGTGCAGCGTGGCGCCGCCGAACAGCAGCATCGACAGCACCATCATCTGGGTGGAGCCGTGGGTGATGATGGTGCGGCTGATCGTGGAGGTGATGGCGTGGTCGATGACCTCCACCGTGCTCATCTTGCGCTGGCGCCGGAAGGTCTCGCGGATCCGGTCGAAGATCACCACCGATTCGTTGACCGAGTAGCCCAGCACGGCGAGCACCGCCGCCAGCACCGCCAGCGAGAACTCCCACTGGAAGAAGGCGAAGAAGCCCAGGATGATGATGACGTCGTGCAGGTTGGCGATGATCGCCGCGACCGCGAACTTCCATTCGAAGCGCACGGCCAGGTAGATCATGATCCCGGCCACCACCATGGCCAGCGCCTTCAGGCCGTTGGACACCAGTTCCTCGCCCACCTGCGGGCCCACGAACTCCACCCGGCGCAGGGTCACGGCCGGATCCGTGTTTTTCAGGGCAGCGAGCGTGCGGTCGCTTTGTTGCGCGGAACTGACGCCTTTCTGCGCCGGAAGGCGGATCAGGACGTCGCGCGCCGTGCCGAAGTTCTGCACCTGCACGTCGGCGTAACCGAGTCCGGCCACCGCCTGGCGCACTTTCTCGACGTCGGCGGGCTGCGAATAGCTCACCTCCATGACGGTGCCGCCGGTGAACTCGACGGACAGGTGCAGCCCGCGCGTCACGAGGAAGAACACCGCGGCGAGGAACGTGACCAGGGAAATCACGTTGAACACCAGCGCGTTCTTCATGAACGGGATGTCCCGACGGATCTTGAAAAACTCCACTACTAGTCCTTTGCTACGACGCAGCGCGCCACGAGCTTGTTTTTCTACTCGGCCTTGGTTATAGCGCCATCGGCGCCCGGCCGCCAGACCGTCCCGATGGAGACCGCCTTGAGCTTCTTCTGCCGGCCGTACCAGAGGTTCACGAGACCGCGCGAGAAGAACACGGCGGAGAACATGGAGGTCAGGATGCCGATGCAGTGCACCACGGCGAAGCCGCGCACCGGGCCGGAGCCGAAGGCGAGGAGGGCGATGCCGGCGATCAACGTGGTGACGTTCGAGTCCAGGATGGTTGCCCAGGCCCGGTCGTAGCCGGCGTGGATGGCCGCCTGCGGCGAGGCCCCGCCGCGCAGTTCCTCGCGCACCCGCTCGTTGATGAGCACGTTCGAGTCGATGGCCATGCCCAGCGCCAGCGCCATGGCGGCCATGCCCGGCAGCGTCAGGGTGGCCTGCAACATGGACAGGATCGCCACCAGCAGCAGCAGGTTGACGCCCAGCGCGATGCTGGAGAACACGCCGAACAGCATGTAGTACACGACCATGAACAGGCAGATCGCGGCGAAGCCCCAGGCCACGCTGTGGAAGCCCTTGGCGATGTTCTCGGCGCCCAGGCTGGGGCCGATGGTCATCTCCTCGATGATCTCCATGGGCGCGGCCAGCGAGCCGGCGCGCAGCAGCAGCGCCACGTCGTTCGCCTCGACCGTGGTCATGCGGCCGGAGATCTGCACCCGGCCGCCGCCGATCTCGCTGCGGATCACGGGCGCGGTCACGACCTCGCCCTTGCCCTTCTCGAACAGCAGGATGGCCATGCGCTTGCCGATGTTCTCGCGCGTGACGTCGCGGAAGATCCGGGCGCCCTTGGCGTCCAGCGTCAGGTGGACCGCCGCTTCCTGGGTCTGGTTGTCGAAGCCGGCCTGGGCGTCGGTGAGGTTCTCGCCGGTCAGGATGACCTGCTTCTTCACCACGACGTTGCGGCCTTCGCGGTCCAGGTAGCGTTCGGCGCCGAAGGGCACCGGGCCGCTGCCCACCTCGGCGGAGCGGCCTTCGCTGCTCTCGTCGACCATGCGCACTTCCAGGGTCGCGGTGCGGCCCAGGATGTCCTTGGCGCGCGAGGTGTCCTGCACGCCCGGCAGTTGCACGACGATCCGGTCCACGCCTTGCTGCTGGATCACCGGCTCGGCCACGCCGAGCTCGTTGATCCGGTTGTGCAGGGTGACCATGTTCTGCTTCAGGGCCTGGTCCTGGACGCGGCGCGCCGCCTCCGGCTTGAGCGTGGCCATCAGGGTGGTGGTGTCGCCGCTGACGCGGTCGGCCACCTGCAGGTCGGGGAACTGGTCGGCCAGCACGTTGCGCCCCGCGGTCAGCGCCGCCGGGTCGCGGAAGGCGACTTCCACCGCCTGCCCATTGCGGTTGATGCCCGCGTGGCGGATGTTCTTGTCGCGCAGGATCGTGCGCAGGTCACCCGCATACGACTCGGCCTTCTTGGTCAGCGCCGCCTGCATGTCGACCTGCAGCATGAAATGCACGCCGCCGCGCAGGTCCAGGCCCAGGTACATCGGGCGCGCGTTGATGGCCGCCATCCAGGACGGCGTCTTGGACAGCAGGTTGAGCGCGACGACGTAGGACGCATCGTTGGGATCCGGCGCCAGCGCCTTCTGCAGCACGTCCTTGGCCTTGAGCTGGGTGTCCGTGTTCTCCAGGCGCACCTTCACCGAGTTGGGGTCGCGTTCCAGGCCCAGCGGCTTGATGCCCGCCTGGGCGAGCGCCTGCTCCACCCGCGCCTGCGTGGAGGCGTCGATGCGCACGCTGCCGCGGCCCGACGACACCTGCACGGCAGGGTCCTCGCCGAAGAAGTTGGGCAGGGTGTAGAGCACCCCCACGAGCAACGCGACCAGCAGGATCGCGTATTTCCAGATCGGATAGCGGTTCACGGCTTACTTGAGGGAGCCCTTGGGCAGCACCTGCGTGACGGCCGCGCGCTGCACCTGCACCTCGACGCCGGGGGCGATTTCCACGCCCAGGAAGGTGTCGCCCAGCTTGGTCACCTTGCCGACCAGGCCGCCGGAGGTCGCGACCTCGTCGCCCTTGGCCAGCGCCTCGACCATGGCGCGGTGCTCCTTCTGCCGCTTCATCTGCGGGCGGATCATCACGAAGTACAGGACGACGAACATCAGCACCAGCGGCAGCAGGCTCATGAAGGAAGACTGCATGTCGCCGCCGCTTGCGGCGGCCGGCGCCGTCTGGGCGTAGGCGGAGGAAATGAACACGGTGGCTCCAGGTACGAAAACCGGGGAAGGGGACACCCGCGGCACGGCGGGCCGGTTGCCAGGCACCGGCCGCGGGAGGATCCGGGATTGTATGCGGGCCCTCCGGGGGCCACGCCCGGCCGGGCTCAGGCGGCGCGGCGCTCGCCGCCCTGGGCGCGCCACTGCTGCATCAGGCGCTCCCATTCGGGCCGCGTGGCGGCCAGGTTGCGCTCCTTCACGTGGCCGTAGCCGCGGACCTTCTCGGGCAGGGCCGCGATCTCCACGGCCAGTCCATGGCTGGCAGGCTGAAGCCCCGCGATGAGCTCCTCCACCGTGCGGCGGTACTCGTCTATCAGCGCGCGCTCGGTCCGGCGCTCCTCGGTGCGGCCGAACAGGTCCAGCGCCGTGCCGCGCAGCCCCTTGAACCTGGCCAGCACACGGAACAGCTGGTAGGTCCAGGGACCGAACTTGCGCTTGACCAGCTCACCCTTCTCGTTGTGCTTGGCGATGAGGGGCGGCGCCAGGTGGTAGTGGATCTTGAAGTCGCCTTCGAATTGCGCGGCCACCTTTTCGCGGAAACCGGTCTCCGCGTGCAGCCGGGCGACCTCGTACTCGTCCTTGTAGGCCATCAGGCGGAACAGGCCCTTGGCGACCGTTTCCGTCAGGATGGTCTTGCCCAGGGGCATCTCCGCGAGGCGCACGCGTTCCACCAGGTCCTTGTAGCGGTCCGCGTAGGCAGCGTCCTGGTAGTCCACCAGGAAGCCGGCACGCCGCTTGACCAGGCTGTCCAGGGTTTCACGCTGCTTGAACGCGATCACCTGCGCGCTGGGCGCGAGCAGCGCCGAGACGCGCGCGGGCTCGTGGGCGGCGCGGCGGCCCCACTCGAAGGCGGCCTTGTTGTTCTCGACCGCCACGGCGTTGAGTTCGATCGCGCGCAGGATGGATTCGCGCGCCAGCGGCACCCAGCCCTTCTGCCAGGCAAAGCCCAGCATCAGCGGGTTGGTGTAGATGCTGTCGCCCAGCACGCGCGAGGCCAGCGCATCGGCATTGAAGGCCGCGAGGCCCTCGTCGCCCACGGACTTGCCGATCTCGGCGGCGCAGGCGTCCGCGGGATTCTCCCAGCCGGGGTTCTTCACGAAGGCCGCCGTCGGCGTGCTGTGGCCGTTGAGCGCCACCCGGGTGCGGCCGGGGCGCATGCGCAGCACCGTTTCCTTGCCGCCGGTGACGATCGGATCGCAGCCGATCACGAGGTCTGCCGCCGCCATGCTCACGCGCGTCGTGCGGATGTCGTCCTGGCGGTCGGCGATGAGCACGTGGCTCCAGGTCGCACCGCCTTTCTGCGCCAGGCCGGCGGCATCCTGGGTGACGATGCCCTTGCCTTCCATGTGCGCGGCCATGCCCAGCAACTGGCCGATGGTGATCACGCCGGTGCCGCCGACGCCGGCCACGACGATCCCGTACGCCTGCGCCGTGGAAGGCAGCAGGGGCTCGGGAAGCTCGGGGCCGTCGTAGGGGGAGGGTGCCTTCTCGGCGGACGTCGCCTTCTTCTTCAGCTGGCCGCCTTCGACGGTGACGAAGCTGGGGCAGAAGCCCTTGAGGCAGCTCGTGTCCTTGTTGCAGGTGCTCTGGTTGATGGTGCGCTTGCGGCCGAACTCGGTCTCCAGCGGTTCGACCGACAGGCAGTTGGACTTCACGCTGCAGTCGCCGCAGCCTTCGCACACCAGGTCGTTGATCATGACCCGCAGGGCCGGGTCGACCATGGTGCCGCGCTTGCGGCGGCGCCGCTTTTCGGTGGCGCAGGTCTGGTCGTAGAGGATGGCGGTGGTGCCTTCGAGCTCGCGGAACTCACGCTGGATGCGATCGAGCTCGTCGCGGTGGTGCACCGCCACGCCTTCGGGCAGCTTTGCGCCCTCGTACTTCTCGGGCTCGTCGGTCACGACGACCAGCTTGCGCACGCCTTCGGCCACCAGGCTGTGCGCGATCTGCAGCGGCGTGTGGCCCTCGGGACGCTCGCCCACGGGCTGGCCGCCGGTCATGGCCACCGCGTCGTTGTACAGGACCTTGTAGGTGATGTTCACGCCGGCCGCGATCGACTGGCGGATCGCCAGCAGGCCGCTGTGGAAGTAGGTGCCGTCGCCGAGATTGGCGAACACGTGCTTCTCGGTGGAGAAAGGCTGCTGGCCCACCCAGGGCACGCCTTCGCCGCCCATCTGCGTGAAGCCGACGGTGGCGCGGTCCATCCAGGTGGCCATGAAGTGGCAGCCGATGCCGGCCATGGCCCGCGAGCCTTCCGGAACGACCGTGGAGGTGTTGTGCGGGCAGCCGGAACAGAACCAGGGCATGCGGTCGCCCTTGACCTCCACCGCCTGCATGGAGCGTTCCTTCGCCTCCAGGATGGCGAGCTGCGCATCGATGCGCGCCTGCACGTCGCCGTCCAGGCCCATCTTCTTGAGGCGGCGCGCGATGGCACGGGCGATCAGTGACGGCGACAGGTCCGCATTGGCGCGCAGCAACGTGTGCGCGGTCGGGTTCGGCATGGACCATTCGCCGCCCGAGTAGTCGCCCTCGCCTTCCTCGAACTTGCCCACCACGTTCGGGCGCACGTCGGCACGCCAGTTGTACAGCTCTTCCTTCAGCTGGTATTCGATGACCTGGCGCTTCTCCTCGACCACCAGGATCTCGCGCAGGCCCTGGGCGAACTCGCGCGTGCCTTGCGCCTCCAGCGGCCACACCACGCCGACCTTGTGCACGCGGATGCCCAGGCGCCGGCAGGTGTCGTCGTCCAGGCCCAGGTCCAGCAAGGCCTGGCGGGTGTCGTTGTAGGCCTTGCCGCTGGCGATGATGCCGAAGCGGTCCTGCGGCGTCTCGACCACGTTGTAGTTGAGGCGGTTGGCGCGGATGTACGCGAGCGCCGCGTACCACTTGTAGTCGAACAGGCGCGCCTCCTGCTCCAGCGCCGCGTCCGGCCAGCGGATATGCACGCCGCCCGGGGGCATGTGGAAATCCGTGGGCAGCTGGATCTGCACGCGCTCGGGGTCGATCACCGCGGTGGAGCTCGACTCCACGATCTCCTGGATGGTCTTCATGCCCGCCCACACGCCGGCGTAGCGGCTCATGGCGAAGGCATGCAGGCCCAGGTCCAGGATTTCCTGCACGTTGGCCGGGAAGAACACCGGCAGGCCGCAGGCCTTGAAGATGTGGTCGCTCTGGTGCGCCGCCGTCGAGCTCTTGGCCACGTGGTCGTCGCCGGCCACCGCGATCACGCCGCCCCAGGGCGTGGTGCCGGCCATGTTGGCGTGCTTGAAGACGTCGGAGCAACGGTCCACGCCCGGGCCCTTGCCGTACCAGATCCCGAAGACGCCGTCGAACTTGTTGGTGCCGGGGGGCGCAAAGCCCATCTGCTGCGTGCCCCACAGCGCCGTGGCGGCGAGTTCCTCGTTCACCCCGGGCTGGAAGACGATGTTCTGCGCCTGCAGGTACTTCTTGGCCTTCCACAGCGCCTGGTCGTAGCCGCCCAGGGGCGAGCCCCGGTAGCCGCTGACGAAGCCGGCGGTGTTCTTGCCTTGCAGCGCATCGCGCTGGCGCTGCACCATGGGCAGTTTCACCAGCGCCTGGACGCCGCTCATGAAGGCGCGCCCCACGTCGAGCGAGTACTTGTCGTCCAGCGTGACGGTTTCCAGCGCCTTGCGAATGTGTTCTGGCAGGGGGGCGTTCATCGTGCGTTCGTCTCCAGCGGAGGGACCAGGGGCTGCCGCACAGTGTATGCGTGATGCCGGGATCAGTTATTGCTTTTGATGCCGTTCAAACCCTAAGATGCGCAAGGTTCTTTCTCGAAAGCGCGCCTGATGGAAACACTTGACAGGTATGACATCCAAATCCTTACCGAGCTCCAGGCCGACGCGCGCCTGACCAATACCGAGCTCGCCCAGCGCGTGGGCCTGTCGGCGGCGCCCTGCTGGCGGCGCGTGCGGGCGCTGGAGGAGGCCGGCTACATCAAGGGCTACCACGCCGAGATCGACCGGCACCGCATCGGCCTGGGCGTGCTGGCCTTCGTGCGACTCGACGCGGACCGCAACACCGGCGAGCGCACCCGCGAGATGGAGGACGCGATCCGCCAGATCCCCGAGATCGTCTCCTGCCACTACATCAGCGGCGCGGGCACCTTCGAGCTGCAGGTCGTCACGCGCGACCTCGACACCTTCTCGCAGTTCGCGCGCAAGGTGCTGATCAACCTGCCCAACGTGAAGGACATCCACACCAGCTTTTCGCTGGGGGAGGTGAAGGCGAGTTCCAGCCTGCCGTTGTCGCACCTGAAGGCGTGAGCCCCTTCATCGCGGCCACAGCACCCACAGCGCCAGCGGCTGCTTGAGGCGGCCGGCGATCTCGCCTGCCTCCGGTCCGGTGCCCACGTAGTAGTCCGCGCGCACCGCGCCCACGATGGCGCTGCCCGTGTCCTGGGCGAACACCAGGCGGTTCAGGGGCAGCACCGGGCCGGGCGAGGACAGCCACACGGGCGTGCCGTAGGGAATGCCATCCCTGTCGACCGCGATCGATCGCCCCGGCGTCAGCGGCACGCCTTGCGCGCCGCGCGGGCCGAAGGCGGCGTCGAGGTCGGACAGCGGCTCCTCGCGGAAGAACACCATCCGCGGGTTGGCCCACAGCATTTCCTGCACGCGCTGCGGATTGGCGCGCGCCCAGGCCTTGATCCCCGGCCAGGAGGCGTCGGTGATGGCGCGTTGCTGCAGCAGCCAGGAACCGACGCTGCGATAAGGCTGTTCGTTGTTGCCGGCGTAGGCCAGGCGCGCCATCGTGACGCGTCCGTCGGGCTCCGTGATGCGCGCCCGCCCCGAGCCCTGGATCTGCAGGGACAGGGCATCGAGCGGGTCGGCGACGTAGGCGATCTCTCGCCCGCGCAGCCCCGCCCGTGCCTGCGGCAAGGTATCGGTCTCCTGCCGCGTGTACCACGGGCGCCGGGAGTTCAGGTCCGCCGGCGGCCGGTACAGCGGCACCTGCTGCGCCGCCGTGGGCACGCGCGACGCGTCGAGCATGGGCTCGAAGTAGCCGGTCAGCAGCGCCTCGGCCCCGGGCTGCAGCGCTTCCACGCGCCAGGGCTGCAGCCGCTGCTGCATCCAGGCACTCTGTTCTTCCGGCGTGGCGATGGACAGGCGCCGGACCTCCGGACAGAGCGCCGCCTGCGGCGGCAGCGGCCGCTCGCAGCTGCGGATCCAGGCGTTCCAGGCTTCGTGCAAGGCGTCGCTGGAGAATCCCGGCAGCTCCGCCCAGCGCGCCGGCACCCAGCGCGCCTTGCCCTGCACACGCGCGGGCGGCAAGGGCCCCGCTTCGTCGGCCGGCGGCAGCGACGATGCAGGCGCGCCTGGCTGCGCGGAAGGGACGGGACCCCGCGGCGCCTCGTAGCGTGGCGGGGCGGCGCAGCCCGCGATCGTCCCTACAATCGCCGCGAGGAATAAGACCCGGAACATGCTGCTGATTCTGCTGGAAGCGCTCGCCGCGCTGTTGCTGCTGGTGTTCATCGTCTGGTGGACGATGTTCTCCGGCCGCAAGGGCGGGGAGCCGCCGCCGGAAGACGAACGGGAGTCCTAGACAACCACCTTCACCGCAGAGGCGCAGAGGACACAGAGGACTGCGGAGCCATGGCCAGCGGGATCCCCCTCCTTGCCCTGCGCTCGCTGGTGCAGGCTTCCCTAGAGGTCCCGCAGCAGGTTCGCCAGTTCCACGGCTGACTTGACGTCCATCTTGTCGAACACGCGGGCGCGGTGCACTTCCACCGTGCGCACGCTGATGGCGAGCTGGTCGGCGATCAGCTTGTTCGGCAGGCCCTTGGCCACCAGCCGCATCACGTCGCGTTCGCGCTCCGTCAGTTCCGCCAGGCGGCTCTGCAGCGCACCCTTTTCCCGCTGCGAGGCGAGCACTTCGGCGGAGCGGCGCAAGGCCTCCTCGATGCGGTCCACCAGGGCGTTGTCGGAGAACGGCTTCTCGCAGAAGTCGAAGGCGCCGCGCTTGACCATGTCCACCGCGGTCGGGACGTCGGCGTGGCCGGTGAGGAAGATGACCGGCAGCGCCTGCACCAGCCCCCGCTCGGTGAGCTTCTCGAACAGGGCCAGGCCGCTCATTCCCGGCATGCGCACGTCCAGCAGCAGGCAGCAGGGTTGCGCCGGCAGGAAGCCGCCCTGCAGCAGCGCATCGAACTCCTCGGCGCTGGCGAAACTGGAGGACAGCAGCCGGCGCGAGCGCAGCAGCCAGGCGAGCGCGTCGCGCACGCCGGCGTCGTCGTCGACGATGAAGACGGTGGCGTCCGCCGAGGGTTGCATGGTCAGGCGTCTTGTACCGGGAGGGTGAAGCGGAAGATCGTACCCTGTGGATGGTTGGGCTCGAACACCAGCTGGCTGCCGTGCTGCTCGACCACCGTGCGGCACAGGCTCAGGCCCAGACCCATCCCCTCGGCCTTCGTCGTGAAGAAGGGCGTGTACAGCTGCTGCTGCACCTCCTCCGGGATCCCCGGGCCGCAGTCGGCCACCGAGAACTCCAGCCAGCGCTTGCCGGTTTCGGTCGCGGGCGTGGCGCGCACCTGCAGCAGCAGCTCGGGCTGGGCGATGCGCGCTTCGTCCATCGCCTGCATGGCATTGCGCGCCAGGTTCAGCAGCACCTGCTCCACCATCGTGCGGTCGCACAGCACCCGGGGCAGGCCGCTCGGCACGCGGATCTCCACCCGAACGCCCAGCTTGCGCGCCTGCAGGTTCACCAGCGGCAGCACCGCGTCGATCAGCGCATCCGCGCCCACGGGCTGCCGGGCCTGGTCGCGCCGGCGGACGAAGTCGTGCACGCTCCGGATCACCCGACCCGCCCGGTCCGCCTGTTCCGCGATCCGGCGCAGCGCAAGCTGCAGGTCGGTCGCGGGCGGCGGCGCGTGCTGCAGCAGGTTGATGGAGCCGTGGGCATAGCTGGCGATGGCCGCCAGCGGCTGGTTCAGCTCGTGGCTCAGCAAGGAGGCCATCTCGCCCACGGTGGCCAGGCGCGCGGTGGCCTGCAGCCGCTCCTGGCTAGCGCGCGAGAGCTCCTCCACTCGCCGCTGCTCGCTGATGTCCAGAACCGCGCTCATCCATCCGGTCTGCAGCCCTTGCGCGTTGATCAGCGGCGCCTCGATGATCAGTGCCGGGAAGCGCGTGCCGTCCTTGCGCATGAACACCGACTCGAAGCCTTCGCGCGGCGGCCGGTGGCCGCCGGTCAGGCGTACCGCCTGGCGCTTGCCGTATTCCTCGGCGCGCTCGGGCGGCCAGTAGGGCGCAGGCGCGCCGCGGCCCAGCACCTCCTCCGGTGCGAAGCCGACCATCTGGCAGAAGGCCGGGTTCACGTAGGTGGTGCGGCCCTGCAGGTCGCGCGCCCGCAGCCCGGTCACGAGGGAATCCTCCATGGCCTTGCGGAAGGCGAGCGCGTCGGCCAGGTCCTGCTCCACCCGCAGGCGGCGACGCGTGTCGTGGCCCAGGAGGAACAGCACGATCACGAGCGCGATCGACATCACCGTCACCAGCGCGGTCAGCACGTTGGGAAACAGGTCCGGCTCCGAGCGGCGCCAGCTGTCCATGCGCAGCACCATGGTGTTGCCCGGCAGGTCCAGCAGTTGCTGCGCGGAGAACACGCGGGTGCCGCGGCGCGCCAGCCCGTGCATGGCCAGCCGCGTGCCGTCCGCCTCCGTGAAGGAAATCTCCTGGCTGCGACCCAACTGCGGTCCGATCTGCGTGGCCAGCAGGTCGGTGAGCGAATAGGTGGCGACCACGAAGCCGCGCAGGCGCCCGACCTCCACGAGCGGCAGGCACAGCTCCATCAGTTCCAGCCCGAGGCCGTCGGCCTGCGGCTCGAAGTGGCTGCGCGCATAGGCGTGGCTGCTCAGGCGCCGGGCCGTGGCGCAGGCCTGCTGCACCTCGGGCAGCGAATTCGCGCGGCCCAGGCGCTCGAACACCGGGGAGCGGTACGGCGTGTCCACTTCCACCAGCGGCTCGAGGGCCGGTCCGCGCCGCTCGATGCGGACCCACTCGCGGTGCCGCCGCAGCAACGCGTCCGCCTGCACCCGCCACCCGGCCGCGTCGTGGGGCCCGGCCTGCAGCGCCTGCAGTTCCTGCACGTTGCGGGTGAGCGCCGCACGCATGTCGCTCAGCGCGTCGGCCACGTCGCGCTCCACGTTGCCCTGCGCCACGCTCGCCTCGTAGCGGGCGGCCAGGTAGACGAGCGTGACCAGCATGCCGACGACGAGCACGCCCAGCAGCATCCACAGCGACCAGCGCCGCCAGCTGGAAAACCGCCGCATGCCGGCGGGAAACGGAAGCGCCAGTGCGATGATCAGGAACCTCCTGCAGGCCGGCCGGCTGCCGCGGGCAGCGCCTCGCCCGTGCGCGAGCGCAGCGGGCGAGCGCGTCCCGACGGCCGTGCGCCGCTCATAGCACCTTGTGATCGAGCGCGGGCAGTTGCGTGCGCAGCTGCGCGACGCGGGCCGCATCGAGCTCGGCCAGCACGACGCCGGCGCCCTCTTCCGCGCGCTGCGCCACCACCTCGCCCCAGGGATCGACGACCATGGAATGGCCCCAGGTGCGGCGGCCGTTCTCATGCCGCCCGCCCTGCGCCGGCGCGCACACGTAGGTGAGGTTCTCCACGGCGCGCGCGCGCAGCAGCAGTTCCCAGTGCGCCTCGCCCGTGGGATGCGTGAACGCGCTCGGCACCAGCAGCAGCTCGGCACCGAGGCCGCGGTACAGCTCGGGGAACCGCAGGTCGTAGCAGACCGACAGGCCCACGCGCCAGGCATGGCCGTCGCGCGACGGCAGCACGAAGCTTTGCGGCGCCGCACCGGGCTCGATGACCCGCGACTCGTCGTACTGCTCGCGGCCGTTGTCGAACCGGAAGAGATGGATCTTGTCGTAGCGCGCCACGCATTCGCCTTGCGGCGAGTAGGCGAGGCTCGCGTTGCGCACGTGTTCCTCGCTCTCGGCCACCAGCGGCAGCGTGCCGCCCACGATCCACAGGCCCAGCGCGCGCGCCTGCGCGGCCAGGAAGTCCTGCACGGGCCCGCTGCCGAAGCGCTCGCGCACGGCGAGCTTGTCGCGGTCGCGCTGGCCCATGAGGCAGAAGTACTCGGGCAGCACGGCCAGTTCGGCGCCGCGTTCGGCGGCGCGCGCGAGCAGGGCGCGCGCCACCTCCAGGTTGCCGGCGACGGTGGTGCCGGAGACGGTCTGCAAGGCGGCGATCTTCATGGGTCTTCCTCCGTCCTAGCGGGTGGCGGGTTCGACGGGCGCGCCGGAGGACCCGGTGGCCGTCTGCGTGCGCTCCACCTTGGTCACCCGCGGGTCCGCCCAGGTGCCGTCGACGTGGAACTCCTGGGTCGCCGCCTTCATGAGCGGCTCGCGCAGGAACATCTGCGCCAGGAAGGTACCGACACCGATGGCCGGGTTGATGGCGGTGGCCACCAGGGACGCGGTCCCGGCATTGATCTCCGGCACCACCACCACCTTCAGGTCCTGCGTCTCCCGCGCGATGTCGGCGCGCCCTTCCATCAGCACGGCGGCGTTGACGCCCTTCATCTGCAGGTTGTTGGTGGAGGCTATGCCCTGCTCGATGGCGATGTCGCCCCGCACGAAGTCGAAGGCAAAGCCTTGCGTGAACACGTCCCGGAAGTCGAGCGAGAGGCGGCGCGGCAACGATTGCAGGCTCAGCACGCTGAGCAGCTTCGCGAGCCCCGGGTCGGCCTTCATGAACTGGCCGCTTTCGACGTTCACGCGGAAGTTGCCGGTCAGCGAGGGGTAGTCGAACGCCAGCGGCGACCCCATCCACGACACGGTGCCTTCCATCTGCCCGCGGCCGCGCCGCACCACGTCCTTGGTCCCGAAGCGCGCGAGCACCTGGCCGGCATCGGCGATGTCGATGCGGAACTTCATGGACGTGCGGCGCTGCTCCGCGACGCGCGCCTGGCGCGGGCTCGACGCCACGGCCTGCGCGCCGACGGCCGCCCAGTTGCCGGAAGCCGAGAAGCTCGCCTCCGGCATGGTCAGCGCCAGCTTGTTCAGGCGCCACTCGCGCACGCCGCCTTCACGCGCCACGGCGGCCGCGCCGCGGTTGACCGCGTCGATCTCCAGGCGCCCGAGCTTGCGTCCCTTGAGTTCGAACTCCTCCACGATAACGTCCAGCGCCGGCATGGTGCCGGCCTGCTGCTCCAGCAGGCTCTCGACGTCGCTCGCCGCCGAAGCGGCGATGTTCAGGCGAGCCAGACGCGCGTACACGCGGCCGGCACCGGCGCTGGCACCGGCGCTCGCACCCGCGCCCTGCGGCTGCCGGTACTCGATGTAGCCATTGAGTTCGTCCGCCTCCACGTTGGCGCGCCACACGCGCCCGTCGCGCGACCCGCCCACGATCACGTTGTGCAGCGGCCGGCCCTCGATGCTCAGCTCCCTGGCCCGCAAGGCGACGATCGTCGGCAGATAGCTGGAGCCGCTGCCCCCTTCGCTGCGCGCTGCAGTGCCGCCAGCGGCGTCGCTGCCGGTCATGCGCCCCAGCGCTTCTTCCCAGGCGTCGACGTCGAAGCGCCCGAGCTGCAGGTTGGCCGTCACGCCGTCCGCGGGCAGGTGCACCGTCTCGCCCGGCGCCAGCCCCACGCCGATGCTCCCGCGCAGCACCGGCGCCTCCGGCGTGCCCAGGTCGCGCACGAAGTGCACGGCCGCGACCCGCCCGATCTCCACCGACAACTGTTCGTGCAGCCGGGCGCCCGGCGCGAGGGCCTCGCGCGTGAGCGCCGTTTCGTAGCGCAAGGGCAGCTGCGCCTCCGGCGCCTTGTTCAGCGGTGCCGGCAGGTTGATGCCCAGGCCCTGCAGGCTGCTCGTGACCTGCACCTCCGGCACGCCGCGCCTGAACAGCAGGCCCAGGTTGTAGCTGGTGGAGCCGCTGAAGTCCCGTGCCAGGCGCGCCAGGAAGCCGAGTTCGCCGGCCTGCCGCAGGCCCTCGGCGGTCGCCGTGCCCTGGCCGCGCAGTTGCACGACCGGGCTCGGCTCACCGGCCATGGCACGCGTCCCGCCTTCCAACCGCACGTCGCCGCCCAGCGCTCGGGCCTGCACTCCGGCCAGCTGGAACCCGCGTTCGGAGAACTGCACGGTGCCACGGGCACGAGACAGCACCGGCGAATCGCGCGAAAGCTGCACGTCGTTGCCGGCCAGCGTCACCGTGCCTTGCACCTGGGACCGCGCCAGGTCGGACAAGGGCAGCACCAGGCGCAGGCTCGTGTCGGCCTTGCCGCCACCGGTCGCCCCTGCCAGGGCGTTGTTCGTCATCGGCGCCAGCGGCGAGGTGTTGACCAGGGCCAGCGCGTCCGCCAGCGGCCCCGCCACCTTGCCCTGCACCTGCACCACCGACTTGTGGAAGTCGGGGATCTGCGCATCGGCCTGCACCTGCAGCTTGGGCAGCCCCAGCACGCGCCCGCGCACGTCCTTGACCTGCATGCCGTTGCCGCGGAACACCAGTTCGCCGTCGACGTCCGCCAGCGCCGGCCAGGGTGCGCCGCCTTCCTGCAGGCCGCGCGGCACGTAGGCGTAGGTGACGTCGCGCACCTGCGCGGCGACGAGGAACTCGCCGCCCTTGTTGTCCGGGAAGGGGAACTGGCGCAGGTCGCCGCGCACGCGGAACTTCGCGCCCGTGGCATGCCCCGCCTGCACCGCCTCCTGCACGTAGTCGCGCGCCGCCTTGGGAACGCCCAGCGGCAGGTAACGCCACACGCGCGTGCCGTCGGCGCGGCTGAGGCTGCCGCTCAGGTCCAGCGTGCCCGGAAAGCGGCTGGCGCCCGGCTGCTTGCGCGAATTCGCGGTGCGCCAGCTCGCCTTCGCCTCGCCGCTGGCGTCGGCATTGGCGAAGCGCGCATTGGTCACGTTCAGGGACAACTGCTCGCCGTCGATCTGCCATTGCACGTCCGCGCGCAGGGAGTCCAGCGGCAGCACCGGCTCCTCGAACACGCCGGGAAATTCCAGGGCGCCTTGCGCGAGCGCCAGCTGCGCCTTGCCGCCGGACTGGTTCAGGTCGAAGTCCAGGCTGGCGCCACGCACGCCGGGCGTCCCGGCATGGCCCTCGGGATGCGGCCGGGCGGCCAGTTCCAGCCGCGTCGCCCGGCCGCGCGCCTCGTACTTCTGCAGCCCTTCCAGCGGGCCTTGCCAGCGCGCCTGCACCCGCTCGACCAGCCCGCGCGGCGCATACGCTTGTAGCGCGGCATGCGTCGGGGCACCCAGCGGCAGGCGGCTGGCGACCTGGCTGAGCGCGCCGAGGTCCAGCATGTCCGCGCGCAGCTCGCCCTGCGCCGGCGCCAGGCCATCGGGTCCCGTCCAGGTCAGGGCGACGTTGCCGCCCGGCCAGCGCTGGCCATCCTGGGTGAGGAACTGCAGCTCCTGGGTGTGGAACTCGAAGCCGCCCGCAAGCCGCCGCCCGCCCAGACGGCCGGACACGGACTGCAGCGCCAGCGGCTCCAGCTGCGGCCCCAGCGTGGCGTTCACGTCGCGCAGCATCACGTCCGCCGTTCCGCCCACGATCTCGCCGCGTTCCACGTCGGCCCAGGCGCGCAGCCGCCCCTGGCCCTGCGCGATGTCGATGCCCAGATCCGCCTGGCGGCGCAGCTGCGACAGGTCCACGGCGGCGAAGTCGGCGTGCATCTCGCCGCTCCACTGCCGCCATTGGCCTGCGCGTTGCGTGAGCAGCGGCTGGCGGAACATGCCGGACACGGAGAAGCGCTGCCCCCAATCCGGCGGCGGCGTCGCCTCCAGCCGCAGCAGGTGGCGGCGCGCCGCATTGCGCGCGACGAAGTCCACGTGGCTCAGGACCAGCGGCGGCGCACCCCGCTGTTCGTCCGTCCACTGCAGCCAGCCGCCCTGGATGATGAATTCGCCCTGGCCGAAGAACCAGTCGGCCGCCCGGCCGTCGTTGTCGCTGCTGCGCGAGAGGTCCAGGCCGGCCACCAAGACGCGGCCGTCCGCGGTGCGCCGGATGTCCAGCCGCGGCCCCTCGATGTACAGCTGCTCGAAGCCCAGGTTCCAGACCGACCGCGGCGAGACCGCGCCGACCACCAGGGGCAAGGTGAGGGCGGCGCGGCCCTGGTCGTCCAGGAGCACCACATCGCGCAGGGTGACCGACGGGATCAGGCCCTCGCTGCGCGCACTGATGGCGCCTATGCGCACCGGGATCCCCAGCACCCGGCTGGCCCGGATTTCCAGCGCGGGGCGCAGCTCGCCGATTCGCGGCACAATGAATGCATGAAGCGCCCCCCACGCCAGCGACAGCAGCAAGGCCGCGGCCAGGAGCAGCCACAAGGACCACTTGGCCGCTGCTGCAAACAACCTCAGCGCGCGTGAGGGATTCGGCGGCGTCGCATTCATGAATACATCGGACAGGCAGGAATTATGACCCTGGGCGCCGCGCCGGGTTCTGCAGGCATGGACATTCCAGCCCCCGGCGTCGGGGGGGCCCCGATCCCGGCAGACACGGGCAGCGGGGAAACTCCTCCTTCGGCGCATTCGCGCTTCGTGCAGCGGCTGCGCCGCCGCTACGCCGCGGAACTTGCTTTGTTGCCGCCGGGCGTCCCGGGTTCCCCCGAGATGGTCGCCGCTTACGAAGCGTTGCGTGCACGCGGCCACGGTGTCGCGCCGGCGCTGCGCGTGCTGCGCCAGTTGGTCATGGAACGGCTGGTGACGCTGGACTGCGACGGGCAGGCGCCGCTGGAAACGATCACCACCGCCGTCACCACGCTCGCGGAATTCGCGCTCGATGCGGCCTGCCGGCAGGCCTTCGCCGACCTCGACCTGCTGCATGGCGCCCCGCTCACGCCCGAAGGGCAGCGCGCGCAGCTGTGGGTCGTGGGCATGGGCAAGCTCGGGGCGCGCGAGCTCAATGTGTCCAGCGACATCGACCTGATCTACGTCTACGACCAGGACGGCGAGACCGCCGGCGGCGCCGACGGCCGCGGGCGCATCAGCAACCACGAATACTTCGGCAAGGCGGTCAAGGCCGTCTTCGGGCTGATCGGCGACGTCACCGAGCACGGTTTCGTGTTCCGGGTCGACCTGGCGCTGCGTCCCAACGGCAACTCCGGCCCGCCGGCCGTCTCGTTGGGCGCGCTGGAGGACTACCTGCAGGTGCAGGGCCGCGAATGGGAGCGCTTCGCCTGGATGAAGAGCCGCGTGGTGGCGCCGCGCAGCTGCATCGAGGACCGCTCGGCCCGCGAACTGCGTGCCGTGGTGCTGCCCTTCGTGTTCCGCCGCTACCTGGACTACAACGTCTTCGAGGCCCTGCGCACGCTGCACCGGCAGATCCGCGAGCACGCCTCGCGCCGCGCCGCCGGCCGGCCCGAGCGCGCGAACGACGTGAAGCTCTCGCGCGGGGGCATCCGCGAGATCGAGTTCATCGTGCAGCTGCTGCAGGTGGTGCGCGGCGGCCAGTTCCCCGAGCTGCGCACGCGCCCGACGCTGCAGGCGCTGCAGCGGCTCGCAGCGGCGGGCCTCATGTCCGACGAAACGGCGGGCGCGCTGGCGGCGGCGTACACCTTCCTGCGGCGCGTGGAACACCGCATCCAGTACCTGGACGACCAGCAGACGCACGTGCTGCCCATGGGTTGCCGCGACGACGACGACGGCTCCGACCTGTCCTGGATCGCCCGAACCATGGGCTATGCGGACTGCTGCCCCTTCCTGCACGAACTGGACGGGCACCGCGAATTCGTCGCGGAGGAGTTCGACCGCCTGCTGGGCGGCACGACCGAGTGCAAGGGCTGCAAGGGGGCCAGCAAGGCGCCGCCGCCCGACCTCGACGCGCTGATCGAAACCCTGCCCGCGCAGCTGCAGATGCGCATCGAACGCTGGCGCAAGCATCCGCGCGTGCTGGCCCTGCGCGACGACGCGCGGCAACGCCTGACTCGCCTGCTGGGACGCACGGCACAATGGCTGCGCGAAGGACGCGTCACCGAGGAAGCGGCCGTGCGCATGGCGGACTGGATCGAGCCGCTGCTGCGCCGGGAGAGCTACCTCGCGCTGCTGTGGGAGCGTCCCGGCGTGCACGAGCGCCTGATCCGGCTGCTGGGCGAGGCCCGCTGGCCGGCGCGCTACCTGATGCAGCACCCGGGCGTCATCGACGAACTGGCCAGCGCCAGCCTGCTGCAGGAGCGCTTCAGTCCCGAGGACTTCGAGCGCGACCTCGACGACCGCAAGCGCGCGCTGCAGCGCACCGGCGAGGCCGACGACGAGGAGCTGCTGAACCTGCTGCGCCGCGCGCACCACGCGGAGCTGTTCCGCACGCTCGCGCGCGACGTCGAACGCGTGCTGACCGTCGAAGAGGTCGCCGACGAGCTGAGCCTGCTGGCCGACACCACCCTGAAGGTCACCGCCCGCTGGTGCTGGGAGCGGCTGAAGCAGCGCCACCGCGAGGAGCCGCTGTTCGCCATCCTCGGCTACGGCAAGCTGGGCGGCAAGGAACTGGGCTACGGCAGCGACCTGGACATCGTGTTCGTCTTCGAGGACGAGGACGAGCGCGCGCCCGAGGTGTACGCGGCCTACGTGCGCAGGATCATCAACTGGCTGTCGACCAAGACGGCCGAAGGCGACCTGTTCGAGATCGACACGGCGCTGCGGCCCAATGGCAGCTCGGGCCTGCTGGTGACGAGCTTCCAGGCCTATGCGAACTACCAGCAGGGGCGCGGCAGCAACACGGCCTGGACCTGGGAGCACCAGGCCATGACGCGCGCGCGTTTCGTGGCCGGCCTGGAGTCCCTGCACCCGCGCTTCGACGCGGTGCGCGAGGCGGTCATCACCGCCCCACGCGACCTGGACGCGCTGCGGCGCGAGATCATCACCATGCGCGAGAAGGTGCGCAGCGCGCACCCGGTCAAGGCCGGGCGCTTCGACCTGAAGCACAGCCCGGGGGGCATGGTCGATGCGGAGTTCGCGGTGCAGTTCCTGGTGCTGTCGCAGTCCGGAGCGCATCCCGAGCTGCGGCCCAACGTCGGCAACATCGCCCTGCTGCAGCGGGCCGAGACCGCCGGCCTGTTGCCGGCGGGCGTCGGCCAGGCGGCCGCGTCCGCCTACCGGGAACTGCGCCGCCACCAGCACCACGCGCGCCTGAACGAGGAATCGACCCAGGTCGAACAGGATGGCCTGTGGCAGCAGCGCGATCCCATCCTGGCCCTGTGGGAGCACGTGTTCGGCCGAGTTACGGCTTGAGACCTTTGTCGCACGACATCACGCCGTGGTGATAGGCTAGCCCGTTTCGCCGCGACCCCGCCGCACGAGGGCGGGCCGCCGCGGTGCAAGCGAAACGCCCCGACCGGGGAAGGACCGATGAAGCTTCTGCGCCACCTGGCGGCGGCGGCCGGCTTGTTGTCTGTGCTCGCCGGCTGCGCCGTTCCCCGCCCGCCATCCACCCTTGCCGGCACGGCCCCGCCCGACTGGTACGCGCCGCTGCCGCACGGCGGCACGGTGTCGGACCTGCGCCAGTGGTGGCAGCAGTTCGACGACCCCCTGCTGGTGGACCTGGTCGAGGCCGCGCAGACGGCGAGTCCCGACGTGGCCACCGCGGCCGGACGCATCGCGGAGGCCCGCTCGGCCCGCGTCGCCGCGCGGGCCGCGAGCTTGCCCACGGTGGACGCGAGCTCGACGGCCACGCGCGGCAATGCGCAGGCCGGGGTGCCGCTGTCGACCATCGTGCAGAACACCGTGCAGGTCGCCTGGGAGGCCGACCTGTTCGGCGGCCTCGGCGCGCGCGCGGACGCCGCCACGGCCCGCCTGTCCGGCGCCGAAGCAGGCTGGCACGAAGCCCGGGTCGCGGTCGCCGCCGAAACCGCCACCACGTACGTCGACCTGCGCACCTGCTTCGAGCTCTTCGCGGTCACGCGCAATGACGCCGCCTCGCGCGCGGAGACCGCGCGGCTCACCGGCCTGAGCGCCGACGCCGGCTTCACCGCACCGGCGGTCGCGGCACAAGCGCGCGCCAGCGCGGCCGAAGGTGCCGTCCGCGCCACGCAGCAGCAGGCGCAATGCGACCTGCTGGCCAAGGGCCTGGTGGCCCTGACCGGCCTGCCGGAGCCCGAGTTGCGCCGGCGCCTGGCCGCGCCGTGGCGCGAGCCGACCGGGATCGCCAGCGCCGCCATCCCGTCCGTGCCCGCGGCCCTGATCGCCCAGCGGCCCGACATCTATGCGGCCGAGCGCGAAGTCGCCGCTGCCAGCGCCGACGTGGGCGCCGCCCGCGCCGACCGCTTTCCGCGGCTGTCGCTCACCGGCCAGATCAGCAGTGGCTGGATCCACGTCAACGGCCACACGGCGAACGCGCAGACCTGGTCAATCGGGCCGCTGGCGCTCACGCTGCCGCTGTTCGACGGCGGCCGGCTGGCAGCCGCCGAGGACGCGGCGGCGGCGCGCTACGAGCAGGCAGCGACGCTCTACGCCGCGCGCGTGCGGCAGGCGGTGCGCGAGGTGGAGGAGGCGCTCGTCAACCTGGACAGCGCCCGCGCGCGCAGCGAGGACGTGCGCACAGCGTTCGAGGGCTACCGCGTCTCCTTCGCCGCGGCGGAAGCGCGCTACCGCAGCGGCCTGGGCAGCCTGTTCGAGATGGAGGACCAGCGCCGCCTGGCGCTGGGCGCGGAACTCGCGCTGGCCAACGTGCAGCGCGATCGCGTTGCCGCCTGGATCGCGCTGTACCGTGCGCTCGGCGGCGGCTGGGAACGGCCCGACGCGCCCCTGGCCAGCCAATGACGGCACGAGAACGAGGAACAAGACGGTGATGGCTCGAGCGAAAACACTGGGCGCCGTGCTGCTGGCCTGCACGCTGCTGGCGGCCTGCGGCGACAAGGGCGAACCGGCGAAGAAGTCGGCCCCCAAGCCTGCCCTCACGGTGACGACGGTGACGCCGCAGCAGGTCCTGCTGCCCGTGGTGCTGGCGGCCAACGGCAACCTGGCAGCCTGGCAGGAGGCCAGCGTCGGCGCCGAGGCGAGCGGCCTGCGCATCGCCGAAGTGCTGGTCAACGTCGGCGACCGGGTGCGGCACGGCCAGGTGCTCGCGCGCTTCGCGGACGACTCCGTGCGTGCGGAGGCGGCGCAGGCGCAGGCCTCGGTCGCCGAGGCGGAAGCTTCCGCTGCGGAAGCGGCCAACAACGCCGCGCGCGCGCGCACCTTGCAACAGACCGGCGCCATGAGCGCTTCCCAGATCAACCAGTACCTCACGGCGGAGAAGACGGCGCAGGCGCGCGTGGAAGCGGCGCGTGCGCAGATGCAGCAGCAGCGCGTGCGCCTGAAGCAGACGCAGGTGCTGGCGCCGGACGACGGCGTGATCTCCGCGCGCACGGCCACCGTGGGCGCGGTCGTCAACAACGGAACCGAGCTCTTTCGCATGATCCGCAAGGGCCGCCTGGAGTGGCGTGCGGAGGTGACTTCCTCGGAGCTGGGCCGCGTGCGGCCGGGAACACGGGCGCTGGTCACCGCGACCAGCAACGCGCGGCTGGAAGGCCGGGTGCGCACCATCGGCCCCACGGTGGACCCGCAAAGCCGCGTCGCCATCGTCTATGTCGACGTAACCCCGCTGCCCGGCCCCGCCGCCGACACCGCGCGGGCCGGCATGTTCGCGCGAGGCGAGTTCGACCTCGGCACGCAGCCGGCACTGACGGTGCCGCAGCAGGCGCTGGTCGTGCGCGAGGGCTTCAACTACCTCATG
This sequence comes from Ramlibacter sp. G4-7, assembly GCF_057784995.1. Lineage (NCBI taxonomy): Bacteria > Pseudomonadati > Pseudomonadota > Betaproteobacteria > Burkholderiales > Comamonadaceae > Ramlibacter > Ramlibacter sp. G4-7. The sequence goes on along the minus strand of NZ_JBYNTT010000003.1, from coordinate 315,786 downwards.
CGCGTGCTGCCGGACAACCGGGTGGCGCAGGTGAAGGTGCAGATCGGCCGCATTGCCGGCGACCGCGTGGAAGTGATCTCCGGCGTGGACACCAGCACCCGGGTGGTCGCCAGCGGCGGCGGCTTCCTCAACGAAGGGGACCTCGTGCGCGTCACCAACGGGGCCGGCGCCACCGCGGCGGCCGGAGCGGCGGCCGCCTCCGCGCCGGCATCGGCCGAGAGGAAGCCATGAACGTTTCGGCCTGGTCGATCCGCAACCCGATTCCCTCGGTGATGCTGTTCGTGCTGCTCACGTTCGGCGGGCTGCTGTCCTTCAAGGCGATGAAGGTGCAGAACTTCCCGGACATCGACCTGCCCACGGTGATGGTCACGGCTGCGCTGCCAGGAGCGTCGCCTTCGCAGCTGGAGTCGGACGTCGCCCGCAAGATCGAGAACTCCATCGCCACCATCCAGGGGCTCAAGCACATCACGACCAAGGTGCAGGACGGCGTGGTCACACACACCGTGGAGTTCCGCCTGGAAAAGCCCGTGCAGGAGGCGGTGGACGACGTGCGCTCCGCCGTCGCGCGCGTGCGCTCCGACCTGCCGGCGGACCTGCGCGATCCGATCGTGAGCAAGCTGGAACTGGCCAGCCAGCCGATGCTGGCCTTCACCATCGCCTCGCCGAACATGGACGAGGAAGCGCTGTCCTGGTTCGTCGACAACGACCTCTCGCGCCGGCTGCTGGCGGTGCCGGGCGTGGGCGCGGTCAACCGCGTCGGCGGCGTGAGCCGCGAAGTGCGCGTGGCCCTGGACCCGCTGCGGCTCGAAGCCCTGGGCGTGACGGCCTCGGACATCTCGCGCCAGCTGCGCCAGGTGCAGACCGAAAGCGCGGGCGGCCGCACCGACGTGGGCGGCGGCGAGCAGCCCGTGCGCACGCTGGCCACGGTGCAGAGCGCGCGCGAGATCGGCCTGCTGCAGATCGGCATCGGCGGCGGCCGGACCATCCGGCTGGCCGACGTGGCCGAGGTCACCGACACGATCGCCGAGCGCCGTTCGGCCGCCTACCTGGACGGCAAGCCGGTGGTCGGTTTCGAGGTTTCGCGCAGCCGCGGCGAGAGCGAGGTGCAGGTCGGGGCCGCCGTCCACCAGGCCCTGGCGCAGCTCAAGGCGCAGCACCCGGACATCCAGCTCACCCAGGCCTTCGACTTCGTCACGCCGGTGCAGGAAGAGTACGAAGGCTCGCTGCACCTGCTGTACGAAGGCGCCATCCTCGCGGTGATCGTGGTGTGGCTGTTCCTGCGCGACTGGCGCGCCACCTTCGTGTCCGCCGTGGCGCTGCCGATGTCCGTGATCCCGGCCTTCGTCGGCATGCACCTGCTCGGTTTTTCCATCAACGTCGTGACGCTGCTGGCGCTGTCGCTGGTGATCGGCATCCTGGTGGACGACGCCATCGTGGAAGTGGAAAACATCGTGCGCCACCTGCAGATGGGCAAGACGCCGTACCAGGCCGCGATGGACGCCGCCGACGAGATCGGCCTGGCGGTGATCGCCACCACCTTTACGCTGATCGCGGTCTTCCTGCCCACCGCCTTCATGAGCGGCATCGCCGGCAAGTTCTTCAAGCAGTTCGGCTGGACGGCCGCGCTCGCGGTGTTCGCTTCCCTGGTGGTCGCGCGCCTGCTCACGCCCATGATGGCGGCCTACATGCTCCGGCCAGCGAAGGACGGGCACCACGAGCCCGGATGGCTGCGCTTCTACATGCGCTGCGTGACCTGGAGCATGAAGAACCGGGTCAAGACCATGATCCTGGCCACCCTGTTCTTCATCGCCTCGGTCGCGCTGATCCCCCTGCTGCCCACCGGCTTCATCCCGCCGGACGACAACTCGCAGACGCAGGTCTACCTCGAGCTGCCGCCCGGCTCCACGCTGGAGCAGACACGCGCGGCCGCCGAACAGGCGCGCCAGGCCGTCCTGCGCGTCAAGCACGTGCAGAGCGTCTACACCACCATAGGCGGCGGCGCGGCCGGCGGCGACCCCATGGCGAACGTGGGCGCCGCCGAGGCCCGCAAGGCAACGCTCACGATCCTGCTGCAGGAACGCGGCGATCGCCCGCGCAAGCAGGGCATCGAGAACGAGATCCGCACCGCGCTCGAACCCTTGCCCGGCGTGCGGACCAAGGTCGGCCTGGGCGGCTCGGGGGAGAAGTACATCCTGGTCCTCACGGGGGAAGATCCCAAGGCCCTGCAGCAGGCGGCCGTGGCGGTGGAGAAGGACCTGCGCACCATCCCCGGTCTGGGCCAGATCGCCTCCACCGCGAGCCTGATCCGTCCCGAGATCGTCGTGCGACCGGACTTCGCCAAGGCGGCCGACCTGGGCGTGACCAGCCAGGCGATCGGCGACACCCTGCGCATCGCGACCACGGGCGACTACGACGTGGCGCTGCCCAAGCTCAATCTGGCGCAGCGGCAGGTCCCCATCAACGTGCGGCTGCGCTCCGATGCGCGCCAGGACCTCGCCGTGCTGGAGCGCCTGTCGGTGCCCGGCGCGCGCGGCCCCGTGATGCTGGGACAGGTCGCCACGCTGGAACTCACCGGCGGTCCCGCGGTGATCGACCGCTACGACCGCTCGCGCAACGTCAATTTCGAGATCGAGCTCTCCGGCCAGCCCCTGGGCGAAGTGGCCGACGCCGTGCAGCAACTGCCCGCCGTGCGCAACCTGCCCGCCGGCGTGCGCGTGGCCACCGTGGGTGACGCCGAGATGATGGGCGAGCTGTTCGCCAGCTTCGGCCTGGCCATGCTCACCGGCGTGCTGTGCATCTACATCGTGCTGGTGCTCCTGTTCAAGGACTTCCTGCACCCGGTCACCATCCTAAGCGCGCTGCCGCTGGCGCTGGGCGGCGCCTTCGTGGGCCTGCTGGTCGCGCAGAAAAGCTTCTCGATGCCGTCGCTGATCGGACTGATCATGCTCATGGGCATCGCCACCAAGAACTCCATCCTGCTGGTGGAATACGCGATCGTCGCGCGGCGCGAGCAGGGCCTGTCGCGCTTCGACGCGCTGCTCGATGCCTGCCACAAGCGCGCCCGGCCGATCATCATGACCACGATCGCCATGGGCGCGGGCATGCTGCCGATCGCCATCGGTTTCGGCGCCGCCGACCCGAGCTTCCGCTCGCCGATGGCGATCGCGGTGATCGGCGGGCTGATCACGTCCACGGCGCTGAGCCTGCTGGTGGTGCCGGTGGTGTTCGAGTATGTCGACGACGCGGAGCACTTCGTGAAGTCGGCGAGGTCGCGCGTGAAACGCCGCTTGCGGCGGCGGCCGCGGGCCGCCTGAGGCGGGGACCTTGAAACTCAGGATGCGGCGCGGATGCGCTGCACCAGCCCGGACGTCGAATAGCCGTCCACGAAGGGGATCGCCAGGGCGCGGCCGCCGTAGCCTTCGACCAGCGCCGTCTCGGCCAGCGTGCGCATGTCGTAGTCGCCACCCTTCACGTACAGCTGCGGCCTGAGCTCCGACAGCAGCTGCACGGGCGTGTCCTCGTCGAACCAGGTGACGAGGCTCACGGCCTCCAGCGCCGCCATGACGATGGCACGGTCCTGTTCGCCGTTCAGGGGACGGTCCGGCCCCTTGCCCAGGCGGCGTGCGGAGGCGTCGGTATTGAGCGCCACGACCAGGCTGCCGCCCAGCGCGCGCGCCTGCGCGAGGTAGGTGACGTGGCCGCGGTGAAGCACGTCGAAGACGCCGTTGGTGAAGACGACAGGCCCGGACAGGGACGCCATGCGGGCGGCCGCCTCGCGCCGCCCGACGATCTTGTCCAGGAACGCCACGCCAGTCACACCAGCACCTGCGCCCAGCGGGCTGCAGTGGGGCGAGCCCCTTCGGGCGGCCGGGCGGGGCTCACGCCGGGTCGGGCACGGCCGCAGTGCCGCCGAGGCTGCCCTGCAGCTCCTTGCGGTAGCGATTGAGCTCCTGCACGCTCTTGAAGCTGCGGTCCATCAGCAGGCTCATGTTGTGCAGGATGCGCTCCACGACCTTGTTCTCCCAGACCGCATCGAACTTGATCTGGGTGTCGAGCCAGTGCTCCAGCCACTCGGGGTTGGGCAGGCGCGACTGGATCGTGTCGTTCGGGAACAGCGCCTTGTTCACGTGCAGGTTGGTCGGATGCAGCGCCTGCGCGGTGCGGCGGGCGCTGGCCATGAGCACGCCCACCTTGACGAAGGCGGCCTTCGCCTCGACGCCGAAGTTGTTGATGGCGCGCTTCATGTAGCGCAGGTAGGCGCCGCCGTGGCGCGCCTCGTCCTGGCTCAAGGTCTGGTAGATGTGCTTGATGACCGGCTCGGTATGCCATTCGGAGGCGCGGCGGTACCAGTGGTTCAGGCGGATCTCGCCGCAGAAGTGCAGCATGAGGGTCTCCAGCGCCGGCGCCGGGTCGAACTCGAAGCGGATCTCGTGCAGTTCCTCTTCGGTGGGGACCAGGTCGGGCCGGAAGCGGCGCAGGTACTCCATGAGGACCAGGGAATGCTTCTGTTCCTCGAAGAACCAGATCGACATGAACGCCGAGAAGTCGCTGTCGTCGCGGTTGTCGCGCAGGAACATCTCGGTGGCGGGCAGCGCGGCCCACTCCGTGATCGCGTTCATCTTGATGGTCTGCGCCTGCTCCTCGGACAGCAGGGAGGCGTCGAACGTCGCCCACGGGATGTCCTTGTCCATGTCCCAGCGGACGGACTCGAGTTGCTTGAACAGTTCCGGATACAGCATGGCAGGCCTTCTTGTAACCCTCATTTTAGGCCGGGTATGTGACAAACGCTGGCCGGCGAGCCATGGCGCCCTGCCGGCGGGGGGAAATCGGCGACGAACGTCGCGCTGGACACCTCCCGGGCGCGGCGCCAAGATGCCCGGCATGGCCAGACCCTTGCTCGCGTTCCTGTTCGCCGCCGCCCTGGCGGGCCCCGTCGCCGCGGCCGACCCGCCGGCGGCCTGCCCGGCGCTGCTGCAGCACACCTTCCCGCGCCTGCAGGACGAAAAGCCGCAGTCCCTGTGCCAGTACAGCGGGCGCGTGCTGCTGGTGGTGAACACGGCCAGCTTCTGCGGCTTCACGCCGCAGTACGAAGGCCTGGAAAAGCTGTACGCACGCTACCGCGAGCGCGGCCTGGTCGTCCTGGGCTTCCCGTCCAACGATTTCGCGCAGGAGACGGGCAGCAACAAGGACATCGCCGATTTCTGCGAGAACACCTTCGGCGTGCGCTTCCCCATGTTCGCCAAGACCGCGGTGCGCGGCAGCGACGTCAACCCGCTGTTCCGCGAGCTCGCGGCACAGACCGGGCGCGCGCCGCTGTGGAATTTCTACAAGTACCTGGTGGGCCGGGACGGCAAGGTGGTGGCCGCCTACAGCAGCATGACGAAGCCGGAAGACCGCGACTTCCTGCAGGCCGTCGAGAAGGCGCTCGCGCGCTGAGCCTGCCCGGAAGCGAAACGGCGGCCCGAGGGCCGCCGTTGTCGATCGTCGAAATAAAAATGCCGCGAAGCGCTCCGTGACGAAGGAGGGAGGGAGGGAGGAGGAGAAGAGTCGCCTCGGGATTGCATCCGGGCGCATGCGCGCGGACGGCTTCGCAGCAGCAAAACTGGTGAGCGGAAAGTCCCTGCCTCTGTGCCAATGGACTCGTCCGCAAGTCCGCCAGTTCCCACTGCGGCCCCGCGCACGGGGTAAATTTTTGTGAACCCGCCGCGGCGCTTCAGCCGGGCACCGAGTCCGCGAAGCTGGCGCGCTGCATGAGCTTGTCCTGCAGCTTGGCCAGATTCGGATGGGTGCTGCGCCAAGGCAGCTCCGGGAAGCGGAAATCCGCGTAGCCCAGGGCGCAGCCCACCGCGATGTCCGCCAGGCTCAGGTAGATGCCGGCGCAGAAGGGCTTTTCGCCCAGGCCCTGGCTCATCGCCTTGAAGCTCGCGTCGGCCTTGGCCAGCTGGCGATCGATCCAGGCCTGCGAGCGCTCGCCCTTGGCCCGGCCCTGCCAGTGCGACTCCAGGCGCGCGAGCACGAGGGCGTCCATCACGCCGTCGGCCAGCGCTTCCCAGGTCTTGACCTCCGCGCGCTCACGGCCCACGGCGGGAATCAGCTTGCCCACGGGCGACAGCGTGTCGAGGTACTCGACGATCACGCGCGAGTCGAACAGCGCCTCGCCGCCTTCCATCACCAGGCACGGCACCTTGCCGAGCGGGTTGGACTGCATGATGTTGCTGCCCGCCGACCACACGTCTTCCTCGACGAACTGGTAGTCCAGCTTCTTCTCGGCCATCACGACGCGCACCTTGCGCACGTACGGGCTGCTGGTGGATCCGATCAACTTCATGGTCTGTATTCGAGTTCTGGATGAAGGTGGGAGGGGGAGCGATTCATTCTAGGGGAAGAGCTTTGCGCCCATGTCGTGCACCCGCGACATGGCCGGCCCGGGCGGCCCGCATGCGCACGGCGCCTACAATTCGGGCATGGCACCCTCCACGATTTCCGCGCTGTCGCCCCTGGACGGCCGCTACGCCGCGAGGCTCGCCGCGCTGCGCCCGCTGATGAGCGAACAGGGCTACATGCATCGCCGCGTGCAGGTGGAGGTGTGCTGGTTCATCGCCCTGTCCGATGCCGGTTTCGCGGAATTCAAGCCCTTGTCCCCCGGCGCGCGCACCTACCTGCTCGGCCTGGTCAAGAACTTCTCCGAGGCCGACGCCGCGGCCATCAAGGAGATCGAGAAGACCACCAACCACGACGTGAAGGCGGTGGAGTACTGGATCAAGTCCCGGTTCGAGGCGCGCCCCGAGCTGCGCAGCGCCAGCGAGTTCGTGCACTTCGCCTGCACCAGCGAGGACATCAACAACACCAGCCACGCCCTGCAGCTGAAGGCCGCGCGCGAGCAGGTGCTGCTGCCCGGGCTTGACGCCGTGATCGCCAAGATGCGCACGCTGGCGCACGAGCATGCGGCCGTCCCGATGCTCAGCCGCACCCACGGACAGACCGCCAGCCCCACGACGGTCGGCAAGGAGATCGCCAACGTGGTCGTGCGCCTGGCGGCCGCGCGCGAACGCATCGCGGGCGTGAAGCTGCTGGCCAAGATGAACGGCGCCGTCGGCAACTACAACGCGCACCTCGCCGCCTGGCCCGAGTTCGACTGGGAAGCGTTCGCCCGCAAGGTCGTGGAAAGCCCCGAGCCGCTCGGCCTCGGCCTCACGTTCCAGCCTTACAGCATCCAGATCGAACCGCACGACTACATGGCGGAACTGTTCGACGCCGTGGCCCGTGCCAACACCATCCTCATCGACTGGTGCCGCGACATCTGGGGCTACATCAGCCTGGGCTACTTCAAGCAGAGGCTGCGCGAAGGCGAGATCGGCTCGTCGACCATGCCGCACAAGGTCAATCCCATCGACTTCGAGAACGCCGAAGGCAACCTGGGGCTGGCCAACGCGCTGCTGAAGCACCTGTCGGAGAAGCTGCCCGTCTCGCGCTGGCAGCGTGACCTGACGGACTCCACGGTGCTGCGCAACATGGGCGTGGCGCTCGGCTACGCCGCCCTCGCCTACCACTCGCTGGGCATCGGCCTGGCGAAGCTGGAGCTGAACGAAGAGGCGCTGCGCGAGGACCTGGACGCTGCCTGGGAAGTGCTGGCCGAACCGATCCAGACGGTGATGCGCCGCTACGGCCTGCACGGCGCCTACGAGCGCCTGAAGGACGTCACGCGCGGCAAGACCGTTGCGCCCGAGGACCTGCACGGCCTGATCCGCGGCCTGGAGATTCCGCAGGCGGAGAAGGACCGGCTGCTGGCGATGACGCCGGCCAGCTACACCGGCAAGGCGGCCGAACTCGCCCGCCGCTGCTGAAGGTCCCGGTGCCTGCAGGCTCGCCGCTTCGCTTCCTCCTCACTGCCCCTCCAGGGGGCTGGTCCGCCTGAAGGCGGCCCCTCACCGGACCGCCCATGGCCCTCAAATCCACCGTCTTCAAGGCGCAGCTCGCGGTCGCCGACATCGACCACGGCTACTACGCCGACCACGCGCTGACGCTCGCGCGCCATCCCAGCGAAACCGACGAACGCATGATGGTGCGCCTGGCCGCGCTCGCCTTCCAGGCGCACACGCTGCAGACCGTGTGCGGGGGCGACGGCACGCTGGCGTTCGGCAAGGGGCTGTCCGATCCCGACGAGCCCGATGCCTGGCTGCGCGACTTCACGGGCGCGACGCGCCTGTGGATCGAGGTGGGACAGCCGGACGAAGTCGCGATCACCAAGGCCTGCCGCCAGGCCGACCAGGTCGCGCTCTACGCCTTCCACCACGCGGCCGAGGTCTGGTGGAAGGGCATCGCCACCAAGCTCACGCGCCTGAGCAACCTGGCCGTGTGGCGCATTCCTTCGGAGGCCTCGCAGGAGCTGGAGAAACTGGCCGAGCGCTCCATGCAGCTGCAGGCGACGATCCAGGAGGGCGTGCTGATGCTGGGGAACGCGCAGCGGCACGTGGACATCGAGCCGGTTCGGTGGAAGTGAACCGGCCGCGGCGTCCGCTCTCCCTCACCACCCCCTGAATCGATGCCGGCAATCGTGGGGTCGCGGTGAGCGCAAGCGACCCCACCGCTTCACGGCATCAGCCGCCCGCAGTTCCAGCACGACTCGAAGCCGCCCTCCACCAGTTCGCCGCACACGCAGCGCCAGCGCCGCTGCGGCAGGCTCAGCAGCTCGTCGAGCAGGGTGCGCGCCTGCACCAGCTGCTCGTCGAAGGTGACCCAGATCTCGGGCAGGCACTGGTCGGGCGGGATCTCGCCGGCCACGCCACTGAGGAACTGCCGCTGCACGCTGGCTGCGATGCCGGCCTCGCGCAACAGGTCCGCCCAGAGTGCCGCGATGGCGAGGTTGGGGGCCTGGCGCAGGCGCCGCACGTCAGCGTTTCCCGGACTCGCCGACGGTTTCGGCGGCGCGCTCGGCGTAGCGGTTGAAGCGCCACGCGTCTGCATGCAGTGTGATGCGGCGCCACACCCCGCGCTTCTCGGCGGGGCTCATCTCGGTCCAGCGCTGCACCTCCTCGAAGCTGCGCCCGCACCCCTTGCATTGGGCGTCGCCCTGGCTGGTGGAACAGATGGCGATGCAAGGCGTGTCCGGCTGGCTGTCGTACCAGGCCTTCCAGGCAGCGTAGGCCGCGGGCGGGAAACTGCCCTCGTCGGCCTCGTCCTCGCGGTAGAACACCATCAGCGCGTACACCTCGGCCAGCGCGCGCAGCTCCGGCACCAGCGTCACGCCGTCGGGCGAGGGGCGACGCCCGCGCCAGAAGTTGATGGCGGCTTCGATGTCGGTGATGTGGATGCCGGCCATGGCGCGAAGCGAGGTGACTGCGGATGGGCATGATAGCCCCGGACAAGGTGCGCAAGCGGCCCTCTTGTGGTGTAATCTGCCCCAGCGAAGGGGAGTAGCTCCCTGTCGATGCGTCGTCAATACGAAGCTGCGGCTTCCGGCGTATCGGGCAGTGCCAGCAGGCAATGCCGAGCAAGACCTTCGATCGGGCCCAGGACGGGCCCGGATCGAAGCATCCCGTCGCTCCCCCGCGCAGCTCCGATCCGTTCCCGTCCGGGCGAACACTTGCCTGATCCGGAGCTTTTGCATGGAATTCCTGTCCGCTGCCTGGTGGTCCGCACTGCTGGCCATCATCCTCATCGACCTTGTGCTGGCCGGCGACAACGCCATCGTGATCGCGCTCGCCGCGCGCAGCCTGCCCGCTCACCTGCAGAAGAAGGCCATCCTGTGGGGCACCGTGGGCGCCATCGTCGTGCGCTCCCTCATGACGGTCGGCGTGGTCTGGCTGCTGAAGATCCCCGGCCTGATGGGCCTGGGCGGCGCCGCCCTGCTGTGGATCGCCTACAGGCTGATCGCCGAGGACAGCGGCGGCGAGGACCACGGTCCGGTCGCCAGCACCTTCTGGTCGGCCATGCGCACCATCGTCATCGCCGACGCCCTCATGGGCGTGGACAACGTGCTGGGCGTGGCCGGCGCGGCGCACGGTTCGTTCGACCTGGTGGTGATCGGCCTGCTGGTGAGCGTGCCGATCGTGGTCTTCGGCAGCACCATGGTGCTCAGGCTGGTCGAGCGCTTCCCCGTCATCATCCAGGCCGGCGCTGCCGTGCTGGCCTTCACGGCGGCGAAGATGATCGTCACGGAGCCGCTGCTGCGTGAGGTGTTCGACCCCAGTGCAATCGCGCGCTGGAGCATCTATGCTGTGTGCATCGTCGGCGTGCTCGGTGCCGGCTGGCTGGCGACCCGCGCCCGCCGGACCAACTCCTGAGCCGCGACAGGAGGCCGCATGGAGAAGGTCATCGTGTACCTGGACGACCCCGCCTACGCCCGGCAGCGCATGCCGGGCGGCGCGGGCCAGCCCACCCACTGGCTGCTCGTGGCGTGCGCGCCGCGCATGACCCACCGCATCAGCAAGTGGGTCAGCCATTCGGCGCGCGAGAACTGGCGTGCCAAGTGGGCGGACCGCCTGTTCGAGCAGGTGGTGCCGCAGTTGCGGGCCCAGGGCGACACCGTCACCCCGATCCTCGCGCGCGGGCCGCTGCCGGAACTCACGCGCAGCTTGATGGCCGAACACGGCACGCAGCGCGTGCTCGACGCGCGCCGGCCCCGGCAGGATCCGCCCGGCGAGCGCGGCAACTGGGCGCCGGGTGCGCTCATGGGCCTGGCGGCAGCGCTGCTCCTCACCTTCGACTGAAGCGAGGGCCGGCCGGGGCGCGGTGCTATGCTCCGCGCCCATGATCAAGCTGATCACGAAGTGGCTGCTCAGCGCCTCGGCGCTGCTCCTGGTCGCCTACCTCTACAGCGGCGTGGAGCTGCGCTCCTTCACGGCGGCGATGCTGGCGGCCCTGGTCATCGGCCTGCTCAATGCGGTGGTGCGCCCGGTGCTGGTGGTCCTCACCTTGCCCGTGACCGTGCTGACCCTGGGCCTCTTCCTGTTCGTCATCAACGCGGTGGTCTTCTGGTCCGCGTCCGCCGTGCTGGATGGCTTCGCCGTGCGCAACTTCGTCGCTGCCCTGGTGGGCTCGGTGCTCTACACCGTCTTCGGCATGGTGATCGACTCAGCGCTCGAGCGCCTGTTCGCGAAGAAGTGATTCGACCTGGCGCGCCCGGGTGTCGATGATCGACGCCTCGATGTAGTCGCTGCGCTCCGTTGCCTTGCGCGCCATGTCCTGCGCTGCCCGGAAACGGTCCATCGCCGCACGGTAATCCAGCTGCGCCACCCTCCCCTCGGCATCCGCCCGCACGCCCCGCAAGGCCTGCCCTTGCGCGTTGTACGCGCCGGCGAGCAGTTGCCAGGCGGTGGCGTCGCGCGGCTGCGTCGCCACCCAGGACTGCAGGCGTTGCGCGGCGTCGCGCGCGCGGCCCGTGTGCGCCCAGGCCTGGGTCGTGAGCAGCACCTCCGGCCGGCGCTCGCTCGCGGTGTCGACGAGCTGCAGCACGCGTGGCCAGTCCTGCTGCGCCTGCGCGACCTCGGCGGCGAGCAGGCGCGCGAGGCGCTGGCCCGCGGCGTCGCCCGCGACCACCGTGTCCAGCCGGGCCATGAGCTGGCGGGCCGCGGCTGCATCGCGCAGGCGCGCCGCCGACAGGGCGGCCGCGTAGAGCACCGCTGCCTGCCTGGGGCGCGGCTGGGAGGCCAGCGCGCCGGACTCGGCCTCGCCCACCATGGCACGCAGGGAATCGACGGCGGCGTTGGAGATCACCCGGGCCCGTGCGGCGACCAGCGCGTGCTCCAGCGAGGGCTGCACCGGCGGCCGACCGGCGAGCTGCTGGCGCGCCTGCATGTCCGCCGCCCGCTCGGTCGTCATGGGGTGGGTGCGCAGGTACGGAAAGGCGCCGCTGTCGTTCAGGCGTGCGGCCTGCTGCAGCTTCTCGAACATGGTCACGAAGCCTTGCGGCTCGAAGCCCGCGGCCGTCATGACGCCCAAGCCGATGCGGTCCGCTTCCCGCTCCATGTCGCGCGAGAAATTCAGCTGCTGCTGGGCGCTGAGCCCCTGGCTGCCGGCGACGATGGCGCCCGCCATCTGCGCGTTCTTGCTGGCGGCCATCGCCCCCAGGATCATCGCCGCCACCATCAGCGGGGCCTGCTGGTTCTGCTGCGTCACCATGCGCGAGATGTGGCGCTGCGTGACGTGGCTGAGTTCGTGCGCCAGGACGGAGGCGAGTTCGTCCCGGTTCGCGGTGACCGCAACCAGCCCCGAATGCAGCCCCAGCCAGCCGCCCGGCAGCGCGAAGGCGTTGACGGTGCGGTCCTTGCCCAGCAGCACCTGCCAGGCAAAGCGCTCGTCCAGCTCGGGGGTGAGCTCGCCGCGCCCGCGTGCCGCATCGAGCAAGGGCTGCCAGAGGCCCTGCACGTATTCCACGAGGATGGGGTCGTCGATGTAATCCGGGTCGCGGTACAGCTCGCGCGCGATGCGCTCGCCCAGCTTGCGCTCGGCGCCCGTGCCCAGGTCCCCCGTGTCCCCCAGCTGCGGCAGCTGGGCGCGCACCGGCAGCACGGCCAGGAGCAAGGCCAGGGCAGCAGCGGTGGGAGCGCGCCAGCGCGCGGGGGACAAGGGTTTCAAAACGAATCCAGCGGGAGGAACCCGATCATCTCTGCACTCTGCGCGTCCAGCAGCACCGTCCAGGCCTGGGCCTGGCGGGCGACGACCGGCAGGAAAGCCACGCCGGCCGACGCACGGCCGGCCTTGCGCACCGCCTCGTCGATCTCCGCGGCACGCTGCGGGAAGCGCTGCTTCAGCTGCGACAGCGGCCGCGCTGCTTCCAGCACCTGTGCGCGTCCGACTTCGTAGCGCCGCCAAAGTTCCGGCCGGGCCGCCAGCGGCAGCCCCTGGAGCGCCGCCAGGGTGTACTCGCTGTCCTCGGCGCGGTTGCGGAAGGGCCGCAGCGCCAGGGGTGTGGGCGCCCCGAGCGGGGCCAGGGCGATGCCGGGCGGCACCCGCGACTCCAGCTCCGACGGGATGTCGGCCTGGTGCACGACCCGGAAGCGGTCGTATTCGAAGACGATGTGCACCGGCCGGGCGATGTGCACCGTCCACAGGCCGTAGGCCAGGCCGGCAAGCTGCAGGGCGACGATCAGGGCCAGGTCCCGGCGCAGCTCGCTGCGCGGCTTGGCCGGCTGGAACACCACGAACGTGAGCAGCGGACCCAGCACGATGTCGACCGCCACGACCAGCCGGAACAGCTCGCGGCCGCCGGAGATCTCGTTGTAGGGCCACGGGTACCAGGCCGCGAACACGAGCAGGGCGGTGATGGCCGCCACGAGCACGCTCAGCCCCAGGTGGATGCCGGCGCCCCGCAGGCGGAAGCCCCAGGCGAAAGCCCTATGATGATCGATGGAAACCGATGGTTGCTGCATGAGCGAATTGACCCATTTCGACGCACAAGGACAGGCCCACATGGTCGACATCGCGGCCAAGCCCGCGACGCACCGGGTGGCGGTCGCCCGGGGCCATATCGAGATGCTAGCGGCTACGCTCGCGCTGATCCAGAGCGGGTCTGCAAAGAAGGGGGATGTCCTGGGCGTGGCCCGGATCGCCGGCATCCAGGGCGCCAAGCGCACCAGCGAGCTGATTCCCCTGTGCCACCCCATCCCCCTGACGCGGGTGGCCATCGACTTCGAAGTGCAGGCCGCGCAAGGCGAGACGCCGGCGGCGGTGCGCTGCACGGCCACCGCGGAAACCGTGGGGCCGACCGGTGTCGAGATGGAGGCGCTCACCGCCGTGAACGTCGCCCTGCTCACGGTCTACGACATGTGCAAGGCCGTCGATCGCGGGATGGTGATCCGCGACGTGAAGCTGCTCGAAAAGCACGGGGGGAAGTCGGGCAGCTACGTGGCCCGTTAGGGACGATTGGTCATGAGGTAGTCTGGGATCGCTGGATCCGGCACTTCACAGGACTAAGCGGCAGGGCCTCAAAGAGGCTTAATAGTCGTCTTGTCCATCGCTTGTCCAAGTGAGGCGCGATGGCGTTAATCAAGAAGCGCGGAACCCGAACAGCTGCCCGGATCAAGCGGCGCGCCTGGGGCGCTGTCGTTCGGGGAACTCTTGTCCTCGCGGTAGACTAGCGAATGGAGGGACGTCCATGATGCATAACCGGCTCAATCGCATGTTGCCCGAGCCCATTAGAGCGATCGCGCGCGGTGTTCGATTCTCGGTAAAGAACATCGGATTTCGCGAGAGCATCATTCAGAAGCAAGTCGGGGATCTTGCGTTTCCGTTCCTGCTGGGTGACCGCTGCGGGGAGGAGTGGTACGCCAAGCCTGTTCAGCTTTCACCTGAGCTCCTCTTTATTCAGTCCATGACGAACCCAGGCGACCTGATTCTGGAATGTGGCACGCACCATGCGCTATTTACAATCCTGCTCGCTCACTGGGTCGGAGAGCAAGGACGCATCGTTGGCTTCGAAGCCGCCCCTTCGTCTGCCCGCATCGCCGCGCGGAACGTCGCGCTTAACCACTTCGAGGGCCGTGTGGAAATACACGCCAAGGCGGTTGGCGCCACCCGTAGCAAGATCCGTGTGACTGACGAATCGAATGCCGTGGCGATCCGAAGCGAGTCATCGGCTGGAACGGAAGTGGAATGCGTTCCGCTCGACGACTACGCTCACCTACAGCCCACCTTTCTGAAGCTGGATGTAGAGGGATTCGAGTTGGACGTCCTGGAGGGGGCCAAGCAAGTGCTGCAGCGCAAGCCTAAGTTGGCTATCGAGGTGCATGTGGAACTGCTGCAACGGTTTGGCCGGAGCGCAGACGAGATTTTCAACTATTTCCCTTCGGCGGACTATGACCTTTGGCTGCAGGCCGGCGCCGACGCCACTCCGCTGCCGTATGCCGGCGAGCGTCTGTCCGGACTGAAAATGGACCAAGTTCACCTGTACGCCATTCCGAAGCGCGGACGCTGAGACACCGGTCATTCCGAATTGCGGCCATTTGGCCGTAGGCGCTCTGTGCAACGATGCGGATGTATGCGTTGCCGCTGAAAGAACCAAGGACTTCGGTGTCCCAGCTGGGCAGGATTTGCGATGCAGTCGACCGAGGCATGTCCGTCTCCGAAGTAAAGCGGCTGGAGACGCACGGCGGCAAGTGGGCAGCTACGTGGCTTCTCCGACAGAAACGACTGATCTAAGCGGCTGTCAGGCGCAGTCATCCCGCCCGTCCTCAGGGCTTCGGCCGCCAGTTGGGCAGCTACGTGGCTCCTTAGGGGGAGGTGATGCGTTGCGCTTGGCGCCACGCTTCGTAGTCGTTCGGGAAGGCGGCGCGGTAGCGCGCCAGCATCAGCACCGCCTCGTCCTGCCGGCCCGTGAGCGTGGCCGTCTCGATCGCGCGTTCGATCACGCGCGGCTCGGGGGAGTAGTGCAGAACGTCCAGTGACAGCGCGTGCAGCCGGGTGGCGTTCTCGCGTGCCGGCGACTCGAGGGTGAGGTCGGCGAAGCGGGCCGGGCCGCCGAACAGCCAGGACCGGCGCACCACTTCCAGCGTGTCGTCGGCCCAGCGCGAGATGCGCCGCTCCGGCGGCAGGTAGATCTGGCTCACCCGGGTGTAGTCCCAGGCGGCATAGCCGATGGCGGCCAGCAGGAACGCAGAAAAGATGAACGCGGGCGCCCGGGGGTGCGCGGCCTCCGGTTCCTGCGGTACGCCGGCCAGCAGCCAGCCCAGTGCCGCGCCGAAGGCGATCTGGAACGGCCCGTACCAGAGCGGATATTCGAGCAGGCTGTGCAGCAGGATGAGCGCCAGCAGGGCCCAGGCGAGCTGGCGCAGCGGCGCGTCCTCCGACCAGGGGCGCCGTCGCCAAGCCCACACGGCGGCGACTGCGCTCAGGGCCACTGCGGCGGGCACGCCCAGTTCGACGGCGATGTGCAGCGGCAGGTTGTGGGCGTTGTCCAGGATGTCGCAAAAACGCGGGCCGTCGTATAGCGTGGTGAAGTGCGCGAAATCGAGCTCGCCCCAGCCCCAGCCGGCGAGCGGCTTCTGCGCGATGAGGTGCAGCACGTTGGACCAGAGAACGACCCGGCTGCTGCATGGATTGCCGCCACCCAGGCGCCCCCACAGCGTGCGCGCCGGCATCGCGCCGGTGGCGGCATCGAGCGCGACGGGCAGCAGCACGGTGGCCGTGAAATAGGCGCCAGCCGCAACCGCGCACAGCTGCAGGCGCTCGCGGCGCGGCCCGGGCCAGAGCGCGGCAAGGACGGTGAGCACCAGCCCTTGCACGAGCCCGGTCCGCGAGACGGAGGCGGCGCTGCCGGCGGCCAGCAGCACCAGCAGGGCGATGGCCACACCGCGTTGCAGCCGCAAGGTCCCGAACAGCACGATCGCCCCGCCGATCCAGCACAGCGTGGCGTACTGGTTCGGCTGGCGCAGGTTGGCGTAGGCCTCGCCGGCCTCCGCCGTGTTGATCCAGGGCGCGAGCAGCGGGGACAGCCCGAAGTACTGCAGCAGGCCGACGACGGCGCTCGCCGCGGCGGCGAAGAGGAAGCCGGCTTGCAGGCCGCGCGCGATGTCGGGATCCGAGGAAGAACCCGCGGCGAGGAGGATGAGGATCAGTCCCGCTGCCAGCATGACGACTTCGGGCCGCAGGGGCGAGTGGGCGAGGGCCGCCCAGACGACGAGTGCGAGAGCAAGCCAAGCCAGGCCGCGGGGGAGTGTGGCGCGGCGAGGGCCTGCGGCCGCGAGGATCCAGAGCGCGATGCCGCACAGCGCGCTCACGAGCCAGGGCGTGACGGAGGGGGAAGGGCCGCGGGAGAAGGGGTTGAGGCAGGGCAGCGCGGCCAGCGTCAGGGCCAGGCCGAAGCGCCAGTCAGGCTTCACCGCGTTCACCTGGAGATCACGCCGGAAAGTCGCGCGCCGGTGCCTGCAGGCCGGCGTTCAGGCCAAGGGCGGTCTCCACCGTCGACGGATCGCGGCACCAGGCGGCCCAGGCGTCGTCCACGAGGGCACGAAAGCGCTGCTGGAACACGGCCTCGTCGAAGGTTTCGGCCCACCGGCGGCAGTCCTGCGGATCGATGGCGACGCCGTCGAAGGCTTCCACCGCGGCTTGCAGGCTGGCCGGCGTCTGCTCGTCGAACAGCAGGCCGGTGGGCCGCGCTTCGCTGCGCACGTCGCGCACCGTCTCGCGCGAGCCGCCGACGCCGTAGGCGATCACGGGCGTGCCGCAGGCCTGCGCCTCCACGGGCGAGATGCCGAAGTCCTCGTGCGCGGCGAACAGGAAGGCGCGCGCGCTGCCCAACTGCTCCTGCACGACCGCATCGCTCTGGAAGCCCAGGAGCTCCACGTTCGGCGGACACATCGCACGCAGCTTCGGCATCTCCGGGCCATCCCCCACGACGACCAGCTTGCGGTTCGGCATGGCGCGGAACGCGTCCAGCAGCAGGTCGATGCGCTTGTAGGAGACCAGCCGCGACACGCTCACGTAGTGGTCGCCCTTGGCCGGCTGGTACCGGAAGCGCGCCACCGACACCGGCGGATACAACACCTGGGCGACGCGGCGATACGTGCGCCAGATGCGGCGCTGCACGTGGCGCGAGTTCGCCAGGTACAGGTCGACGTTGTTGGCGGTCTGCCGGTCCCATTGCCGCAGCCGATGGAACATGTAGCGCGCCAGCATGCCCTTCGCACCGCGGGCCAGGCCGTAGTCCGCCAGGTATTCGTGGTGCAGGTCCCACGCGTAGCGCATGGGTGAATGGACGTAGCTGACATGAAGTTGTTCGGCGGTGGTCAGCACGCCTTTGGCGAACGCGTGGGAGCTGGAGACGATCACGTCGGCGCCGCGCAGGTCGTGGGTTTCGACGGCGAGCGGCGTGAGGGGGAGGTAGTTCCAGAACTTCGTGCGCGCGCCGGGGGCCTTCTGCAGGAAGGTGGTGCGGATCGGGATGCCGCCGAACTTCGCGCGGTTGGTGTCGGAGAGGAAGTCGATGGTTGCGTGGAGCGCGGCGCCAGGGACGGCCTGCAGCATGGCGCGCGTGACGTCCTCGGAGCCGCCCCAGTCGGTGAGCCATTCGTGGACGTAAGCTAGCCTCGGCGCTCGCATTCAATCCTTCCGTCGTCGTTGTCGTTTTTTTGTCGGCACTTGGATTATGAAATAAACAACGCTCTTGGCGCGGTGCAGACAAGGCGTGGCGCTGTGCGTGCTACCCTGCGGGACAGAATGAGGAATCATCTGCGCAGAGCACTCAAGGCGTCGAAGCTCGCGCTCTCACTGACAGCAGAGCGGGCGTTGTCGCGGCTGCAGACCGCGTTCCTGGGGCGGTATGCGAAGGCCGTGCTCGTTGAATGCCAACAGGGCCGGTTCCTGGCTCGCCCGGAAGACTGCACGGTAGGTGGCCGGCTGGCGCGCACCGGAAGCTACGGTACGGACGAACTCCAGCGCATCTTGTCCCTCACCAATTCGCAAAGCCGGGTGCTCGTCGTGGGCTCGCACATCGGCGCGCTGGTTGTGCCGGTGTCGCGCAAGGTGGCACACGTCACCGCGGTCGAGGCGAACCCGGACACCTTCGAGTTGTTGGACCTCAACATCAAGCTCAATGGCTGCGACAACGTACGGACGTTGCACTTGGCGGCGGGCGATCGGGACGGCGAGATCGAGTTTGTCCAGAATACGGTCAACTCGGGTGGCTCGAAACGGCTGCCGGTCGTGCGGCGGCGAATGTACTTCTACGACCGGCCGCAGATCACACGCGTGCGTTGTGCACGCCTGGACGACGTGCTTCCGGAAGACTACGACCTCATCCTGATGGATATTGAGGGCTCCGAATACTTCGCGTTGCGAGGCATGAGCCGTCTGATTTCGCGCTCACGCCACCTGGTGTCGGAGTTCCTGCCTCACCACTTCCGCCACGTTGCTGGGGTGACGGCCAAGGAGTTCACCGAACTCGTCGAACCGCATTTCGATCGCCTGTACGTGCCGACCTGGCGCCAGACCGTCCCCCGCCATCAATTCATGCCTTTGTTGACGGAGATGTTTGACGCGGACGCCGGGGACGACGGCATCGTGTTCTCCAAGTCCTGACGCCCTCGGACCGTGCAGGGCCGGACGGCGCGAAGGCCTCTGCGCAGCGCGTTGTGCGCCCATGGAGGGGATCGTCCTGAACGAGGACTGTCCCAAAAGTGCAGCGACTTGGTAATCCATCAGCCCTTGCGAACCCGGCGGAGCCGTGACCTCCCAGGGTCACCCGTGCCAAAAGATCCGCCCCGAGGACGCAATCAGGTACGGGCGTGCTGCGCGGCTGCAACAGGGTGCCCCATCCGGGGGCCGTTCGGGCGCGCCGCGCGCGCGTATATGGATGCTGGAAAACCTTCGACGCTAAACTGAGGCAGTAGCCTTCCCATGCCACGTGCAGACGCCCATCTACTTCGACACACGCTGGACCGGCCTCCACGGGATCGGCCGCTTCTCAGCGGAGATCCAGCGGCGTCTCCCAAATGTCGTGCCGCTGCGGATCGCGGGTGCCAAGCTCTCACCGATCGACCCCGTGGCCTCAACGTTGGCTCTCGCATGGCGTCGCCACGGGGTGTTCTTCACGCCCGGCTTCAATCCTCCCCTCGCCAGCGCCATCCCTTTCGCGTTCACGATCCACGACCTGATCCACCTGCACGTGCCGACGGAATCGAACGCACTTCGTCGCTTGTACTACGCGGCGGTCGTCAAGCCCGCAATGAGAAAGGCCGCCAGGATCCTCACCGTATCGGAGTTCTCCCGCGAAGCCATTCTGGAATGGTCTGGCATCCCCGGGGATAGCGTGGTCGTCGTCGGCAATGGTGTATCGGAGGAATTCACGCCCGGATCGGCACGGCGCTCAGATCGACGGTACCTCCTGCATGTCGGACGGCGGTCGAGTCACAAGAACATTGGCCGATTGTTGACGGCATTTGCCGCTGTCAACGCCCGTCATGAGGTCCGGATGGTTTTCACCGGCCATGCCGATGCGGCAACCGTGGCTTCTGCCCGAGCTCTCGGCGTTCAGGACCGGGTCGTGTTCGCAGGCGCGGTTTCGGACAGGACGCTCGCGGATCTGTACAGGGGCGCGGAAGCCCTGGTGTTCCCTTCCCTCCACGAAGGCTTCGGACTTCCGATCATCGAGGCCATGGCATGTGGCACCCCGGTGGTCACTTCCAACCTGAGCTCCACCGCTGAAATCGCAGGCGAAGGAAACGCGCTGCTGGTCAATCCGGTGGATGTCGAGGCGCTCCGAAACGCCATCGAGCGCGTACTGGAAGACAATTCCCTTAGGCAGGCGATGCGCAATTCCGGTCTGAACCGTGCGCGCGCATTCTCCTGGCCTACCGTTGCGCGACGGGTACAACAAGCGCTCAGCTTCTGATCTGCTGTCGATGTTGACTTCCGTCGTCAACCGCTCCTTCGCGTCGCTGATGCTCCGTCTGATCAACGTGGGTTTTGCGTTCGCAATCGCGGGATGCCTGGCGCGGGCGCTGCCGCCTTCAGAACTGGGCATCTACTTTCTGCTCATGTCCGCTGCCACGCCATTGTCGATGTTGGCCCAGCAAGGGTGTGCAACGCTCGGCTTGGCCGTCACTGCCGACGCGATGGCGCATGGCGAGCCGGAGCGCGCCGGGCAAGAGGCAAGCCGCTTCCTCGCAGTGGCCACACGCAGCGCCATAGGCACAGCCATGGCCGGCACGGCGACCGGCGCACTGGTCTGGCTACTTGGGGGGCCAGGTTTGACAACGATCGCCGTCATCGCCGCGAGTGTTGTCGCCAGCGGCCTCGCCATACAGGCGACTGTCTCCGATCTGCTGCGTGGCCTACATCGGCCCGTGCAGGCCACGCTGATCAGTGGCTTGCAGGTCAACGGTCTGCTGATCCTGACACTCGCGAGTCTTCTTCTCGCAGGAGCAATTTCGTTTGCGGCGGTGCTGCTGGTATTGGTGGGCTGCTATACCGCTTCGGCTTGGCTGGCGTTGGTGCAACTGCGAGCTCGGGGGATCGCGCCGGCAGCGCGACCGCGGCGAAGCAAGGAAGAGCGTCATCAATGCGCATTCGTCACCGTCAACAGCTTGGCCAGCTTCGGCTATGCCAATGCAGACCTGTGGATCGCCGGGATTCTGCTTTCCCTCCCAGACGCGGCATTGTATGGTGCTGCGACGCGTATCGCGGCCATCCTCTTCCTGCCTGTGGAGGTCATGGAAAGCACCACCGCACCTCTGCTCGCGCGGCTGCATGTAACTCCGGGATTCGTCGGCACGACCTTGATTCGTGCGACAGCCTTTCAGACTTTGGCGGTTGTTGCCGGACTCGCAGTACTCTGGATTGCCGGCGGCGATGTGCTTTCGCTTGCCTTTGGTCACGGATATGAAGCGGCCATCGCAGTGGTTCTGCCGCTGGGCGTCGGGATCGCACTGCGTGCGTCGCTGGGACCGAACGGCTACATGCTATTGCTCAACGGAGACGCGCGCACTCTCGTCCAGTGCAACGTGCTGGCCGCACTCTTATTTGTTCCTGTGGAGATTGCTGCCGCCTGGTGGGGCGGACTGCCCGCGCTGGCGCTGGCTGCTGGGTTCGCGACAGCTGGAACGAGCCTCGCCTTGGCAGTGGCCGTGCGAAGCCGGACCGGCTGGAACCTTACCCTGTTCTCCCGACTAGGGTCTGCTCGGTGAATCCCAAGCATCGTCCGCAGGCGCTGCTCGTCTTGCCTAGCCTCCGCGGCGGCGGGGCAGAAAGAATGGCGCTCCTGTTGGCACGGGGGCTCCGGGAACGCGGGTTCGGCGTACGCATTGCGCTGTTTCACCCGGAAAATGCCTACACCTCACTTGTTCCGCCTGATGTTTCGGTGGAAGCCTTCGTGACAGATGGGCGTCCAGTGGGCCTGTCCGCCGGAAAGTTGTTGGCATGGCTGGTCCGCGCAGCACGCGAGAGCGACATCGTGATCGGCGGCCTGGAGGGGTGGGCAACGACACTGTCGGCACTCGCCGCGCGATGGGCCCGCAGGCCTTCCGTGGCATGGGCCCATATCGACCTCCCGCGCTATGCGGCGCGGTGGAACGCCGTCGAACGGGGGGTACACAGGGCAGCGTACCGTCTGGTTGGGAATACGGTTTGCGTCTCGGAAGGCGTGCGGGATTCGTTCCTCCGGTTCAGCGGCAGGTCACGGAAGGCTACGCATGTCATCTACAACGCCCTCGACATGGTCGGGATCCCGGACCCGGTGACACGGCGGCCCGAGCAGCCACCCATCGTACTGGCGGCGGGACAACTGTGGTGCGCGCAGAAGGGCTTCGACCTGCTCGTACGCAGTCACGCTCGCCTGCTGCAGGCGGGACTGGAACACCGGCTGGTCATTGCCGGCGAAGGCCGAGACAGGCCGTTGCTGGAAGCATTGTGCAGGGAACTTGGCGTTTCCGGATCGGTGTCTCTGCCCGGATTCCTTGCCGACATCCAGGCCATGTACCAGCGTGCGAGCGTCTTCGTGGTGCCCAGCCGCTTCGAAGGCTTTTCCATGGTGTTGCTCGAGGCGATGGCACATGGCGTTCCGGTGATCGCGACCGATTGCCCGCACGGACCGCGCGAAGTACTGGACGACGGTCGCTACGGCATCCTTGTGCCGCCCGAGGACGAGCAATCCCTGACCCGCGAGATCGAGTCCGTACTTCGGGATCCGGAAAAAGGCAGGGTTGCCGCGGCGGCCGGGCGTGAGCGTGCACGTCACTTCGCTGTGGACGGGTTCGTCGACGAGTGGCTGCAGCTTTTGAAGGACTCTATCGCCCGCGATTCATGAGCGATCCTCTGTCACACCTTCCCACGTTCTCGCTCGTCGTCGGTACAAAGGGCCGAACGACGGAGCTTACTCGCCTACTCGATTCGCTTGTCACACAGACGCGCACGGACTTCGAGCTGATCATCGTTGATCAGAACCCAGACGAGCGCGTGACCGAAATCGTGTGCGCCCACGAAGCGCGTTTCACGATCAGACATGAACACGTTGCGTTCACCGGACTGTCGCGGGCGAGAAACCACGGTCTTGCTTTGGCCAAGGGCGAATTGGTTGCTTTTCCGGACGACGACTGCTGGTTTCCTCCCGAGACGCTGGATGTTGCCTTTAGGTTGTTCGACAATGCGGCCGAACTGGGCGGAATTTGCGGGCAGAGCACCACACCGTCCGGAACACCCAGCCACCTGAACTCCGGCCTTCGGCCCCAGATGTTGAACTCGATCAGCGTCTGGCGGCTGGCGATCTCCTACACCATCTTCCTGCGGCGACAAGTAGTCGAGGCGGTAGGCCGTTTCGACGAAACGCTTGGAGTAGGGGCAGGAACACCGTGGGGAAGCGGGGAGGAAACCGACTACCTGCTGCGCGCGTTGGCATTGGGTTTTCCTCTGCGCTACGAGCCTTCTCTTGTGGTATGGCACCCGCCACCTTCGAGCATGTATACCGATCAATCGTTCGCTCGCGGGCTCTCGTACGGAGCGGGGCTCGGACGGGTGCTCCGCAAGAATCGCGCTCCCCGCTGGTTCGCTGCCCTGATGATGCTTCGTGCTCTGGCCGGTGCTTGCCTGGGCACCGCGATGTTGCGTCCCGGCATGGTCCGCTTCCACCTTTGCGTGCTGCGGGGGCGGTGGCGCGGCTGGTGGGCGCGATCGACGTGAGTAATAAGGCCTGCTAGCCGTTTCCTCCTACTCCAGGCCAGCGGCGGTAGACCGGACCTAGACAGAGCCGCTATAGTCGAGTTAGCAACTGCGGAGGCTCGTCATCAAGACACTCGTCCAGACAACTCTTGCTTCACTGCGCCGGGACGGCCTGCATCCCACGCAGCGACGTGTCGTCCACTACCTGAAGAACCTGTATCTCACAAAGGTGACTCTGCGGACGCGTGCCCCCGAAACACGATTCAACGCAATCTACAAGGTGAACCACTGGGGTGGCGAGGAAAGCATCAGCGGCCATGGTTCCTCGTTGGCATACACGGTGAACTTGCGCGCTCACCTTCCGGGACTCTTTGAGCAATTTGGTATCCGATCCGTGCTCGATGCGCCCTGCGGCGATTTCCACTGGATGCGGCTTGTGACGAACCAACTGGAAATCGATTACACCGGCGCAGATATCGTCAAGCCAATCATCGAAGACAACCAGTCCAAGTATGCGAACGCCAGCACGCGCTTTGTGCACTTGGATATCACTCGTCATCCGCTGCCGCAGGCAGATCTGATGATGTGTCGCGACTGCCTTTTTCACCTGTCGTACGCCGACGTACGGGCGGCGCTTCGCAACTTTGTAAAGTCTGGAATTCCCTATCTTCTGACCACGACGCACACCAACCGCGGCACCTTCAGGAATGAAGACATCCTGACCGGTTCGTTCCGTCGCATCGACTTGTTTGCCGAGCCGTTCAATCTCCCGCGGGAGCCGCTGGCGCGAATCGCCGACTGGGTCGAGCCGCACCCGGAACGAGAAATGTGTCTGTGGACTTCCGAGCAAATTGCAGCCGCTCTACCCTGAGTGTCGCCACTGCGAAGCAAGGGGTACGTGCAGCGCAAGCGGAACCGTTCTGGTCGCCCCTCGTATTCGGTCAAACCCACGGCGTCCAAGCGCTACGCCCGAAACGGGCCAGGGTGGCGGCTGCTTCCACAAGTAGAGCGCCGTCCAGTCAGGGGTAAAGGCTGGAATACCCGGCTCTACTGCGCGCCCGTGCGCCAGGCGCGGTCGCTTCCGCGGATCGCGGAGCAATCAAGCGTCGCTTTGCCGGCGGCCACATTCTGGACGCTGCCGACGAACACAGGATTGAGCGAGCGCCAGAACTTGTACCAGACTTCGCCGTTGTCCATCACGTACACGCGCGCGTCGGAACTGTAGTGCTTGACCCAACCTTCGGGCAATCGCAGCATGCCGCCGTTTTCCATCGGGAAGAAGCGCGGGCACAGTTCTCCCAGCTTCCGAACGGAGGCGAGGGCTTGCTCGGGGGGATCGGGAAGGCGCGCGATGTCCTTGCCGCCCTCGGCGTAGGCGAGCGGGCAACTCCAAAACCCGACTGGCTGCAGGCGGCCCCCCCGCGCTGCTGCCTGCACGCCTTCCAGCCTGGCCTGCCCCGGCGACAGGATCAGGTCACACGCGCCCGAGACGCGCAGGTTGCGTGGGGAGATCAGGTGGTTGAATCCTGCGACGGCGGCGTCGTTGGGCCGTCCGTCATCCAGCATAGCGCCCGGCAGCGAGGGCACAATCAATCTCACCGGCCCTTCGACTGCAGCGCGGCGAATGAAAGCACGCGCCATTGCGTCGTCCCGCGGCGTGGCACCGCCACTGGAGAGGTTAATCCAGCGCGAATCCGGTGGGAACTGCGGTGCGATGAGGGAATAGGAAATAACGGAAATGGTCGCGTAAGTCGTGGGAGGTGCGCCGATCTTGGCTGGTTGGAGTTGTACGGCGAAATACGGCGCATCGGTCCAATCAACCCACTCCCAGGAATGCCAGGGTGATTGCTGCGTGAGGACGAACACCTGCGTCGCGGCAAGGCCCACCCCCAACAAGGCCTTCCATCGGCGAGCAATCGGCAACAGACAGAGCAACCCGATCGCGATCGGCCCTGTGCATATGAGCATGGGCAGGAAATAGCGGCCGTTACCCGTCGTCAGCAACCAAGCTACGCTCGAGGCGAGGAGTACCGCGACCATGGCGAGCGTGGGCGCGCGTCGCGGCCCGAGCCGGCGCCAGAGCACTGCTGCCACCAATGCCAGGAGCACCAACGCGCCCATGCGCACATCCGGTGCCGGCACTTCGATATATACGTTGGCATCGGGTGCCGCCATGTCGAAGAAGCGCGTGAACGCCTCCAGAACCGAGTCGGGCTGGAAACGGATCATTGCTGCCAGCCCAAGAGCCCGCGCAGGCCCTCGAAGGTTGAATCGTAAAGCGGATAAATCGGGTTGCCGAAGTGCGACCACATCTGCCACCCCCAATAGCCGTAGACGAGCAAGAACGCGGCCACGAGACAAACGCCGGCCAACGCGGTTCTACTGATCCGCAGAAAAAGGCTGCTCGCGGGCCACATCCAAAGGAGCGGCAGCACAATCACGAGGAATCCGTTGCTCAGCTTGAGCGCAACTGAGAGGCCTGCGAGAACCCCTGAAGCGAGGCTCCAGCGCATCGCATCGAGGCGCGCATCGGCGATCGGCCGCAGGGCCGCGGCATAGGCCCAGAGCAACGGAATGCCTGCGAGAAGGTCGTTCGAGGTGGTGTCGAACAGGGACAGCACAGCCCCTGTCAGGAACGCGAGCGTGACGGCCAGCGCGCGCATGAAGAATCCGAAGCCGTCCTCGTCCGGAATGCAGTCGCGCGCAACCCTCCAGACCGCGGGGATGGCTATGGAATGGAGAAGCGCCAGAACCACACCGGCCGTGACGCCGCTCGCTCCTATCGCCGCCAGCTTGTAGACAGGCCAATAGAGGTACGGAAACTGGTAAGCCTGGTACCCGGCCGGATTTAGGTCGCGGTGCAGGCGCGGCTGTTCCGCCGCCCAACCGAGATAGATGTGGTGGTTAAGCGCGTCCCAGCTGAGGCCGATATGCCCTAGCGACAGCGGAATGGCCATGAAGACCATCGCTCCCACGACATAGATCAGAAGAGCCTCGTTATGCAGCATCCATCGCTGCGCGGAACCGAACCTAGGCATTCTGCTTCCTGCGACCCGTGCGCCACGCCAGTTCGATGGCAGCGGCGAACAATGTCCCCGCCATGGCCTGCATGCCCAAAATCATCAGCGTCACCGCTGGAATCGCCGCCCGCATGCCTTCGGTGGGCGGAAGAGGGCCGAATCCCTCGGTCCCCCACTGCTGTACGAGGCCGACTGACCAGAGCAGGCCCAGAACGAGCAGGCCGCCGCCCAACAACAGGCCGGCTTCCAGGCTGAGAAACGGTTGCGCGCGGTGCAGCCAACGGGGCGCCGGAACGATGCCGGATTGCACCCCGAGCCATTTCGTCAGCACGGCCAGTTGCATGAGCTGCACACCAAGGATCATCGCGCCCGCCATATACAACATCGAGTGGACACGTAAGTCCTGTCCTCCGCCCCACGAGTGCTGCAGCGTCGCAAATCCGAGGAGACCGCCCGCCAGTAGTAGCGCGCCTGGATAGAGGAACAGCCACCGCGGGCAGAAGAGAAGAAGAAACTTGAGATGCCTCCAGCCGTCGCGCCATGTACGCAGGTGTGGAGGACGGTCGCGCCCGTCCGGCCGCAACCGCGTGGGGACTTCGGAAATCGGCAGGCCGGCAAGCGCCGCCTTCGCGACCATCTCGCTGGCGAATTCCATGCCGGTGCTCACCAAGCCGAGCGCAGCGACGGAATCCCGATGAAATCCGCGAATGCCACAGTGGAAGTCGCCGATGTTCGTGCGGAAGAACAGGCGCCCGACGAAACTCAGGACCGGATTGCCCAGATAGCGGTGCAAGGGTGGCATTGCACCCCGCTCGATCCCCCCGCGAAAGCGATTTCCCATGACGAGACGAGAACCTGAGCGCAGCCGCTCGACAAACGCTTCCAGGTTTGCGAAGTCGTAGCTGGAATCCGCATCTCCCATGATCACGAAGCGGCCGCTGGCCGCCTCGATCCCCCCCATCAATGCCGCGCCGTAACCACGCTCTGCCACGTCGACCACTCGCGCGCCCGCCGCACGGGCGAGTTGCTGTGAGCCATCTGTCGAACCGTTATCGGCGACGAGGACCTCTCCCAGGATGCCGGAGCGCCGCAGAAAGCTCAAAGCAGCATTCACGCACTGAACGACGGTCCTCGCCTCGTTCAGGCATGGCATTAGAATCGTAAGCTCCACTGCAGAGAGTGTAGGAGAACGCGCGGGCGACTGCCCCGCATTCTCTGCAGGACGGAAAAAGGGCCTTTCGGCCCCTTTTTCGGCATACATCGCCGATCAGCCGCCGCGGCAGGAACCCGGCAGGAACTTGGCCTGCACCGTCGTGCCCGTGCCGCCGCAGATCCACTTGAAGATGGTCTGGGAGGTGCCCGAGTAGGACATGGCGGTGCCGGAGCTGTTCGAGGGGATCAGCGTCACGTCGCCGTCGGCGCCCGTGCCGATGGCCTGCGACGTCACCGTCACCTTGCCGTTGGCGTCGGTCACGATGGTGGAGACGTACTTCGAGTTGGAGCCCGTGGTGCTCTCACAGCCCCAGTTGTTGGCGGACATCGTGGACTGCGAACCCGACTGGTACACCTCGGTGATGGTCGTGCGGCAGGCGGACGCCGCGAGGATCACCTCGGACATCTTGGCGCGCTTGGTGTAGTCCTGGTACGCGGGCAGGGCCACGGCGGCCAGGATACCGATGATCGCGACCACGATCATCAGTTCGATCAGGGTAAAGCCCTGTTGGAGTTGACGCTTCATTAAAAGCTCCGAGTTGGTTGAAAGCTTCAAGGGATGAGCAATCGGCGTGCCACGCCGTTTTGTGATCCTTTTGGCGGGCCGCGCTGTTTTCCGGCGCATCGCGCCGACGTAACGCGTCGCCCCTCCTGACAAATTTGCTCGCAGGACGCAAAAAGGGGCCTCGCGGCCCCTTTTTCCAGCAGTGACTGCCGATCAACCGCCGCGGCAGGAACCCGGCAGGAACTTGGCCTGCACCGTGGTGCCCGAGCCGCCGCAGATCCACTTGAAGATGGTCTGGGACGTGCCCGAGTAAGACATGGCGGTACCCGCGCTGTCCGAGGGGATCAGCGTCACGTCGCCGTCGGCGCCCGTGCCGATGGCTTGCGACGTCACCGTCACTTTGCCGTTGGCGTCGGTCACGATGGTGGAGACGTACTTCGAGTTGGAGCCCGTAGTGCTCTCACAGCCCCAGTTGTTGGCGGACATGGTGGACTGCGAACCCGACTGGTACACCTCGGTGATGGTCGTGCGGCAGGCGGACGCCGCGAGGATCACCTCGGACATCTTGGCGCGCTTGGTGTAGTCCTGGTACGCGGGCAGGGCCACGGCGGCCAGGATACCGATGATCGCGACCACGATCATCAGTTCGATCAGGGTAAAGCCCTGTTGGAGTTGACGCTTCATTAAAAGCTCCGGGTTGGTTGAAAGCGAGGAGGATGTGCAATCGGTGTGCCAGCCCGAGTTCGTGAACTTGTTGGCATCCGGCAGCGTCACTGCGCTGCTTTCAGCGACCTAAAGCGTCGCGCGCGTGACAAATCACGCCGTTAGCGCATGCACACCGACCGAACTTGCTTCAGGCCGGTCAGTCCCATCGGGCTGGTAGGCCACGCCGAAGAACTTCGCCAGCGAGGCGCCCATCTGCGCCGACTTGATGAAGCAGTCGTCCACCAGCACATGGTCGACCGGCACGCGTCCTCGCGCGTCCGGGCAAGCTGCGCCTGGAGTTCATCGCGCGTCAGCACGCCGTCGGCGAGCAGGTGACGGTCTGCAGCTGCCGGAAGAACAGCGCCTCGAAGGAGACGCGCGTTTGTCCGGAGGCAGTTGCTGCGAGCTGAGAAATTCCTGTTCGCTGTCGCTGTTCTTCAGGACCGCACTCACAGATCGAACACCTGTCCCGCCCGCAGCCAGCGGATGTCGTGGCTCACGTCGGGCCCGAAGGGCTGCGTCTGGTCGAAGCGCTGGATCTCCGTCATGATCAGCTCGGTTTCCGCCGGCTTGGTGTGCGTGATGAAGATCGGGAAGTTCTTGCTCTTGTCGATGCAGTCCAGCTCCTCGGCCAGGGCCTGCGGCGACAGGTGCAGGCTGCGCCGGGCGAGGTCCAGCTCGCGGTTGGAGAAGGCGGTCTCGATGACGAGCGCCGCGACTTCCAGCTGGTTCAGGCGCTCCCAGAAGGGCGGGTTGCGCTCGGTGTCACCCGTGAAGACCCAGCAGCCGCGCCCCGTCGTCACCGCGTAGCCGCAAGCCGGCACCGTGTGCACGGCAGGCAGCACCTCGATGGACTTGCCCTGCAACTCCAGCACCTGGCCGACCTGCACCTCGTGGAAGGCCACGAAAGGCGACTGCGGCGAAGGGATGCGGCTGAAGTCCGGCCAGATCACATTGTTGAACAGGTGGGTCTTCAGCGCGGCGATCGTGCCGGCAAGCGCGTGCACGTGGATCGGTTCGGCGAGCTGGGAGGCGACCGCGTCGACCATCAGCGGCAGCGCGGCGATGTGGTCCAGGTGGGAATGCGACAGGAGGACATGGCGGATGCCGCGCATCTCCTCCAGCGTGAGGTCGCCCACGCCGGTGCCGGCGTCGACCAGCAGGTCGCCGTCGATCAGGAAGGACGTGGTCCGGCAGTCCTTCGCGATTGCGCCGGAGCAACCCAGCACCCGCACCCTCATCTGGCAGCGCCTCTCTTATTTCGTCTCGAAATTGGTCGCGCCGTCCCAGCCCGGGTCGAATGGCAACAACCGCATGGAGGCTACCCGCTCGGCGTACAGGTCGTAAAGGTATTTTTTGGCGCCGGGACGCTGCAGTTCGCGCAGCCGCAAGTCGCACTGTTGCCAGTCCTGTGCGCGGTAGGCGCGGAGGAACGCGGCCCAGGTTTCCAGTTCGTCGGACGTCGATTTGTCCACGCGCGCCGCCTCGCCCACCGGATGGAAGATGCCGACGGCCTGCTCCTTGCCTTTCACGCGCACGCGGTCCAGCTCCTGCCAGGCAAAGTCGCCGGCCTGCATTCGCGCGCTCTCGCTCACCACGATGTCCACGCCGTAGACCTTGGACAGGCCCTCCAGGCGCGAGCCCAGGTTCACCGCATCGCCGATCACCGTGTAGCTGCGCCGGATGTCCGAGCCCATGTCGCCCACGCACATGGTGCCGGTGTTGATGCCGATGCCGACGCCGATTTCCAGGATCCCCCGGGCCCGGTGTTCCGCGTTGATCGCTCGCACGGCCTGCGACATTTCCAGGGCGGACTTCACCGCGAGCTGCGCGTGATTCGGCGTCTCCACGGGCGCGCCCCAGAACGCCATGACGCAATCGCCCATGTACTTGTCGATGGTGCCGCGGTTGGCGCGGATGATGTCCGTGAGGCGGCTGAAGACGGCGTTGAGCAGCTCCTGCAGCTGCGTGGGCTCCATCTTCTCGGACATCCTGGTGAAGCCGCGCATGTCGCAGAACATGACGGTAAGCTCCTTGCTGGTCGCCTTCATGCTGTAGCTGTCCGGGTCCTTCACCATCTCGTCGACCAGCTCCGGCGGCACGTAGGTGCCGAACAGGTTGGCGAGCTCGCGCTTGCTGCGGCTTTCGACGAAGTAGCCGTAGCTCATGTTCAGGGCGAACGCCAGGCCCGCCATCAGCAGGGCGCCCGCCAGCGGCAGCACCAGGCCGTACGCGGAGAACAGCCAGTAGTTCAGCGCCAGCAGCAAGCCGACGACGACGGCGCTCACCAGCACGGCCACGGTGGCCGAGAGCAAAGGCAGCAGGAACGCGAGCAGCAGGCCGGCAACCAGCAGCACCACCACCTCGTAGCCCATCGCGTAGTCCGGCCTGACGTAGAGGCGGCCTTCCATGAGCCCGGAGATCAGGTTCGCATGCATCTCCACGCCGGGATAGGTCTCCGCCACCGGCGTCACGCGCAGGTCGAGCAGGCCGGGCGCGGTCGTGCCCACCAGCACGATCATGTCCTTCAGGTCGCCCGCCGGCAGGCGTCCGGCGAGCAGGTCCGATGCCGACACGTAGCGGAAGGACTTGCCCGATGCGCCGCCGGGGCCGCGGAACGGCACCAGCGTGGCCACCTTGTCGTCGACGGGAATCTCGAACTGGCGCTGCCCCAGCTTGAGGACGATGCTTTCGAGGGCCCCGTACTTGCTGCCCGCGAGGCGGTCGCGCGGAAAGCCCGGTTCGACGCGCGGCTGCCCCGCCATCACACGGAACATGGCCAGCGCGAGCGACTCGTAATAGGCGCCCCCGTGCTCGGCCACGAGCGGCACGGAGCGAACGACGCCGTCCGTGTCGGTGATCGCGTTGAAGTAGCCCGCCGCCGGCGCCGCCCCGGCGAGCTGCGCAATGTTGGAGCCGTAGCCGTCGAAGCTGTAGAAGGTGACCGGGCGGCCCTGCAGGGCCTCGCGCTGCATCACCGGAGCAGGCAGCACGCCGCTCTTGCGGCCGTCGCGGTCGCTCGTGAGGTAGTAGCCCAGGACCACGGGCCGTTTTTCCAGCGCGCGGGCGAAGGCAGCGTCGTAGTCGAGGCTGGCCTGCAGATTCGACAGGCGCTGGCGGAAGCCCGCCGCCTCCTTGAGCTCGCCTTCGGCCAGCTCGCGCAGGCGGCGCAGGCCCGAGGAGTCGTCCGGCTCCGCGAACACCACGTCGAAACCGACGATCGCTGCCTTCTGGCGGTCGAAGAGCTCGTCGAGCATCGCGGCCAGGCGATTGCGGGCCCAGGGCCAGCGGCCCACTTCGGCGAGGCTCTTTTCGTCGATGTCGACGATCACCACGCGCGGGTCGATCGTGCGCGGCATGGCGGCGCGCAGGCGCGCGTCGTACAGGATGGCGTCGAGCCGGGTCAGGAAGCCGATGGGCAGCGCGCCGACGGCATGCAGCAGCGCGAACACCAGCGGCGCCAAGGTGACCGCGATGCGCGGCCAGTGCCTCGCGAGCAAGCCCATGCGGCGGGCGCGCCGTGGCGCGCGCTCAGCTCGCCTGCAGGAACTGCATCTGCGTGCCGGCCAGCTCCAGCATGTCGCCGTTCTTCAGCACGACCGGCTCGGGACCGATGGCGGTGCCGTTCAGCGTCGGCTTGTTGGCGCCTTCCACGTGGGCGACCACGAAGCCGTGCGAGCGCTTGGTGATGGCGGCCACGGCAACGCCCGGCTTGCCGATGGTGGTCACGACCTTCACCAGCGGCACTTCGCGGCCGGCGGCGGCGCCGGACAGCACCTTGATGCTGGCATTGACACCACCCTCGGGCGCGCCGAGGGTCTTGGCCGCAGCCGGTGCCGGGGCAGCCGCAGGCGCACCGGCAGGCTCCGCGCCGGCCTTGGCCGGCACGGGCGGCACCATGCCCGGCTTGAAGATCATGGTCTTCTCGAACGTGGCGCCGGGCGCCTCGTTGATGAACTTGATCTTGTACTTCCCGATCTCGACGGTGTCGTTGTTCTGCAACAACTGCTTTTTCACCGCCTTGCCGTTCACGTACGTGCCGTTGGTGCTGTTGAGGTCCTCGAGGTAGACCTCGTTGCCCGTGAGCTGCAGCACCGCGTGCTCGCCCGACACGGCAAGGTTGTCGATGACGATGTCGTTGTACGGCCGCCGTCCGAGGGTCGTGCGGTCTTTCGTCAGCTGTACTTCCTTGATGACGACACCGTCGATCGAAACGATCATCTTCGGCATGGCCGACTCCTCTGATTCAGTTCTCTAAAGCCTGTGGTACTTCCCGCGGCTCACTGGCCCAGCCAGCGGGAGATGAGGCCGCGCTTCCTGGAGCCGGTGTTGGCTTGCGCCAGCAGCACCGAAATATTGTCGCGCCCGCCGTTCGCGTTCGCCGCATCGACCAACTGCACCGACTTCTGTTCCAGCGAGCCATCGCCCGCGAGGATCTGGGCAATGGCGTCGTCGTCCAGCATATCCGACAGCCCATCGGAGCACATCAGGTACAGATCGCCGGGTTCCACCTTGTGCTCGTTGACCTCGAGCAGCACCGCGTCCTCGACGCCGAGCGCGCGCGTGACCAGGTTCTTGTTCGTGGAGGTGGCGGCCTGCTCCGGCGTGATCAGGCCGGCGTCCATCTGCTCCTGCAGCAGCGAGTGGTCCTTGGTGATCTGGTCCAGGTGGTTCGCGCGCAGGCGATAGCAGCGCGAGTCGCCGATGTGGCCAAGCATCAGGCGGCCGTCCTGGAACACGCCCACCACCAGCGTCGTGCCCATGCCGCTGTACTGCGGATTGGAGTTCGCGGCGTTGAAGATGGAGCGGTTGGCGTTGTCGACGCAGATCTCCATCGCGCGGCGCACCTCGCGCCCGTTGGCGTGGCGGCCCGCCTGGGCCAGCCAGCGACCGAGTTCCGACTTGATGAAGGTCGTGGCCATGCCGCTGGCGACTTCGCCGGCGTTGTAGCCTCCCATGCCGTCCGCGAGGATCCCGAGGCGGGTGGGCTCGTCGATGGCGACGGAGTCCTCGTTGTTTTCCCGCGCCAGACCGGGGTCCGTGCGGAAGCAAAACTCGTAGTTCATAGTTCGCGGGTCAAGGCTTCAGGCCGGTGTTCCCCGCCGGCGGCCTGGGGCCTCTCCGGAGCCCCCGACTTGTTCATCAAGGTGATCTTGGCGAGCGGCACCCCCGGCGCCTGCTCGTCCTTCTGGAACGCATCATAGCCGCGGGATGCGCAAGCCGACACGAAAGCGTTGCCTGCCGCCATCACCGCAATGCATGCGGCTGCGCCGCAGGCGATCGTGCGCGTGCCGTCCAGGTCCGCCGGCAGACCGGCCATCCCCACGCGCAGGTCGCGCACGAAGGCGGTGTGCACGCTGGGCCTCGCGCGCGACCCTCGCGACGGGCTCGGACGACTCGCGCGATGGCTGCATGCGCGCCGGGTCGCAGCGCTGCCGCTTCCGCATGGCAACGCGTTCGCCAGGCTCGTCCAAGCGCAGGACCGCCGCGACGCGACCGCGCCGCGCCCGAACCGGTCGCTGCGCCTCAACCCCCCGCGTCCCGCGGCCGACGATTTGCTCACTTCCACCCCTTGGCCTGTGCAAGGTGAACATTTTGTTGCAGAACGGCCCGCCGTGGTCAAGCACGCCAACAAAAAAGAAGGCCGGGCGCCTTGCGGCGACCGGCCTGGCCCCTTGGACGCGGAAAGTTCGCGCTTACAGCAGTGCCTTGAGCAGGCGGCCCATCTCGGACGGGTTGCGCGTCACCTTGAAGCCGCATTCCTCCATGATCGCCAGCTTGGCGTCGGCGGTGTCGGCGCCGCCGGAGATCAGCGCGCCGGCGTGGCCCATGCGCTTGCCGGGGGGCGCCGTGACGCCGGCGATGAAGCCCACGATCGGCTTTTTCATGTTGTCCTTGCACCAGCGGGCGGCGTCCGCCTCGTCGGGGCCGCCGATCTCGCCGATCATGATCACGGCGTCGGTGTCGGGATCGTCGTTGAAGGCCTGCATCACGTCGATGTGCTTCAGGCCGTTGATGGGGTCGCCGCCGATGCCCACGGCGGAGGACTGGCCGATGCCCAGCTCGGTGAGCTGCGCCACGGCTTCATAGGTCAGCGTGCCGGAGCGCGACACGACACCCACGCGGCCCTTCTTGTGGATGTGGCCGGGCATGATGCCGATCTTGATCTCGTCGGGCGTGATCAGGCCGGGGCAGTTGGGGCCCAGCAGCAGCGTCTTCTTGCCGCCGGCCGCTTCCTTGGCCTTCATCTTGTTGCGCACGATCAGCATGTCCTTGACCGGGATGCCTTCGGTGATGCAGATGGCCAGGTCCAGGTCGGCTTCAACGGCTTCCCAGATCGCCGCCGCGGCGCCCGCGGGCGGCACGTAGATCACCGAGACCGTCGCCCCCGTCTGCTTGGCCGCTTCCTTGACGGAGGCGTAGATCGGGATGTTGAAGATGGACTCGCCCGCCTTCTTGGGGTTCACGCCGGCCACGAAGCAGTTCTTGCCGTTCGCGTACTCCTGGCACTTCTCGGTGTGGAACTGGCCGGTCTTGCCCGTGATGCCCTGGGTGATGACCTTGGTGTCCTTGTTGATGTAGATCGACATTGCAGTGTTCCTCAGGCCTTCTTCACGGCGGCCACGACTTTTTGCGCGGCCTCGGCCATCGTGTCCGCGCTGATGATCGGCAGGCCGCTGTCGGCCAGCATCTTCTTGCCCAGTTCCTCGTTGGTGCCCTTCATGCGCACGACGAGGGGGACGCTCAGGTTCACCGCCTTGCAGGCCGTGATGACGCCGGTGGCGATGGTGTCGCACTTCATGATGCCGCCGAAGATGTTGACCAGGATGGCCTCGACCTTCTTGTTCTTCAGCATGATCTTGAAGGCCTCGGTCACCTTCTCCGGGGTGGCGCCGCCGCCCACGTCGAGGAAGTTGGCCGGCTCGGCGCCGAACAGCTTGATGGTGTCCATGGTGGCCATGGCCAGGCCGGCGCCGTTCACCAGGCAGCCGATGTTGCCGTCCAGGGAGATGTAGGCCAGGTCGAACTTGGACGCCTCGATCTCGGCCGGATCCTCTTCGTCCAGGTCACGCAGGGCGACGATCTCGGGGTGTCGGAACAGCGCGTTGGGGTCGAAGTTGAACTTGGCGTCCAGCGCGATGACCTTGCCCTTGCTGTCGCGGTTCAGCGGGTTGATCTCGACCAGCGAGGCATCGGTGTCCATGTAGCACTTGTAGAGCTTCTGGCAGATGTCGATGAACTGGGCCTCCGAATCGGCCGGCATGCCGATGCCCTTGGCCAGCTCCGCGCCCTGGGCCTGCGTGAAGCCCACCAGCGGATCGACGAACACCTTGACGATCTTCTCGGGGGTGGCGTGCGCCACTTCCTCGATGTCCATGCCGCCTTCGCTGGAGGCGATGAAGGCCACCTTCTGCGTCGCGCGATCGGTCACGACGGAGAGGTAGTACTCCTTCTGGATGTCGGCGCCGTCCTCGATGTACAGGCGGCGGACCTTCTGGCCCTCGGGACCCGTCTGGTGGGTCTTGAGCTGCATGCCCAGGATCTGGCCGGCGAGCTTCTTCACGTCGTCGACCGACTTGGCCACCTTGACGCCGCCGCCCTTGCCGCGGCCACCCGCATGGATCTGGGCCTTGACCACCCAGACCGGGCCGCCGAGCTTCTGCGCCGCTTCCACTGCTTCCTGGACCGTGAACGCGGGAATGCCGCGCGGCACGGGCACGCCGAAGTTGCGCAAGATCTCCTTGCCTTGGTACTCGTGGATCTTCATGAGGGTTCTCTCGGGGGATGAAAACTGGACGGCCGACGAGGCGCGGGGCGGGGGCGGCGGTCAGCGGAAAACGAACGGCGACTGTATCATGGTGCATTGCACCAATGTCGGGCGGCAGCTTTCCGTCTCCATAAGCTCCGGTTATAGGAACCCAGATGGCCAAGGTCTTCATCGACGGCGAAGCCGGCACCACCGGCCTGCAGATCCGCGAGCGGCTCCAGACGATGCCGCAGGTCGAGCTCGTGAGCATCGCGCCCGAAAAGCGCAAGGACCCGGGCGCCAAGAAGGAACTGATGGCCGGGGTCGACCTCGTCATCTTCTGCCTGCACGACGATGCCGCGCGCGAGTCGGCGGCCATGATCGACGAGATCGGCCGCGCGGGCGGCCGCAAGCCCCGCATCATCGACGCCTCCACGGCGCACCGAACCGCCGAAGGCTGGGTGTTCGGCTTTCCCGAACTCGCCGCCGGCCAGCGCGAGGCGATCGCAAAGGCCGATCGCGTCAGCAACCCGGGTTGCTACGCCACCGGCGCGATCGCGCTGTTGCGCCCGCTGGTGGATGCCGGCGTGCTGCCCAAGGACTACCCGGTGGTGCTGCCTTCGGTGAGCGGCTATTCCGGTGGCGGCCGCAGCATGATCGAAGCCTACGAGTCCGGCGCTGCGCCCGCCTACGAGGTCTATGCGCTGGGCCTCAAGCACAAGCACCTGCCCGAGATCATGAAGTACACCGGCCTGGTGCGCCGCCCCATCTTCATCCCCTCGGTGGGCAACTTCCGCCAGGGCATGCTGGTGGAGCTGCCGCTGCACCTGAACACGCTGCCCGGCAAGCCGACGCCGGCGGACCTGGAGAACGTGCTCAAGCGCCACTACCAGGGCAGCGAGTGGGTCAGCGTCGAGCCCCCGACCGAGGACGGCAAGCTGGAGCCGCAGGCGCTGAACGACACCAACATGATGGAACTGCGCGTGTACTCCAACATGGACTACGCGCACGCGGTGCTGATCGCGCGCCTGGACAACCTGGGCAAGGGCGCCAGCGGCGCGGCGGTGCAGAACCTGAAGTTGATGCTGGGGGTCTAAGGGGCGGCGAGCCGTCCCAGCTCGCTTCTTACCTGCGCGACGACCGAAGTCCAGTCGCCCACAGCCGGCTGGCGGAACAGGCGTGCCGTGGGATACCAGGGCGAGTCGTCGCGCTCGAGCATCCAGCGCCAGTCCGGCACATGCGGCAGCAGGATCCACACCGGCCGCCCCAATGCGCCGGCGATGTGGGCCACGCTCGTGTCCACCGTCACCACGAGATCGAGCGCCTGCAGCAGCGCCGCCGTGTCCCCGAAGTCACGCAAATGCGGACCGGCGTCGAGGAGGCCGCTCCATTGCGCGAGCGCAGCCTGGTCACGCTCGCGCACCTGCGGCTGCAGCGCGACGAACTGCACCTGCCCCGGATCGACCGCGCGGAAAGTGGAAAGCGCAATCGAGCGGTGCCGGTCGTTGCCGTGCCCGGGGTTGCCCGACCACACGATGCCCACGCGAGGCTTGTCGCCGCCTGGAAGGCGATCGCGCCAGGCCTCGACACGCGCGGGATCGGCGTGGAGATACGGCACCGCGGCCGGCACGTCGGCCAGGGTGGTGCGGAACGCGTGCGGCAGGCTCAGGAGCGGGCATTGCAGATCGTGCGCGGGCAGCGGCTCGCCCGCTTGCAGCACGCGGCAATTCGCCGGGAGCGGCCCCAGCACGGGGACGACCGCAGGCTGGATGTGGAGCAGCACCGTGCCAGCGCGCTGGGCCACCAGCGGCACGTAGCGCAGGAACTGGATCGTGTCCCCCAGGCCCTGCTCCGCGTAGAGGAGGATGGATCGCCCCGCCAGCGGCTGCTCACCCGTCCACTGCGGCTGCGTCGTCGCGGGACGGCCGGCAGCGGCCAGGAAGCCCTTTGCCTGCCACCTCGCCTCGTGCGCCTGCCAGCCGCGCGCGAGATCGCCCTGCAGCAGGTGGGACACCGCGAGCACCCACGCCAGGTCGGGGTCCCCGGGATGAAGATGACTGGCCTGCTGCGCCTGCGCGAGCGCTTCGGCGATGCGGCCCTGGTCCTTCAGCGCGCAGGCCTTGTTGTGGAGCGCAGCGCGATGCCCCGCATCCGCGCGCAGCGCTTCGTCCGCGAGTTCCAGTGCGTCCGCAGGACGGTCCAGTGCCAGCAGGGCGGCGCTGGCGTTCGCCAGTGCGTCCGGCGCGCGACCGTGCGCCTGCAGCGCGCCTTCGAAATCGGCAAGGGCTTCGGCCGGGCGCCGGAGCTCGAGCAACACGTTGCCGCGGCACGCGAGCGCGCCTGCGTCCCCGGGATGGGCGGCGAGCACCGCAGCGAGCGGTGCAAGCGCCTCCGCCGCTCGCCCGGCCGCATGCAGTGACTGGGAAAGCAGCATGAGCCCCTGCGGGTTGCCGCTTGCTGCCGCTGCCTGCGTGCAAGCCACCGCTTCCGCGGCCTGGCCCGAGGCAATCAGCAGCGGCACCAGCTCCTGCAGCGCTTCGACGAAAGCCGGACGCGCTACCAGGGCCTTGTGGAACGCCTCGGTGGCTCCCCGCGTGTCACCCTGGAGCAGCCGCGCGCGACCGAGCAGGTAGCCGGCGTCCGCCTGTACGTCCACCTGTGTTGCTGCGAGACTGGTGGCGCGCTCCAAGGCCACTGCGGCATCGCGCGCCTGGCCTTGCTCCAGCAGCACGTAGCCGAGATTCAGCCAGCCCGCGGCATCGGCCGGGTCCGCCGCGGTGGCCTGGCGGTAGCAGTCGCCCGCCTCCCGCAGCTTCCCGGCACCCAGCGCGGCATTGCCTCGCGCGCGCCAATCGGCGGCCGTGGGGGCCGCAACCGGTGCCGTGCTGGCCTTGCGCCAGAAACCAAACACCTTCTTCTCCTCCTCAACGCCGCTGCGCCGCAAGCGCCGCCATCTCTGCCTGCACGCGCGCGAGCACCGTGCCCCAGTCACCGTGGCGCGGCTGCCGAAACAGCCGTGCCGTGGGGTACCAGGGCGAGTCTTCGCGCTCCAGCATCCAGCGCCAGTCGGGCGCATGCGGCAGCAGGATCCAGACCGGCCGGGCGAGCGCGCCGGCGAGGTGGGCGACGCTCGTGTCCACCGTGACCACGAGGTCCAGCGCCTCCAGCAGGGCCGCCGTGTCGGCGAAGTCGCGCAACTCGCGGCCGGCGTCCTCGGCGCGCGTCCACTGCGTGAACGGCTCCCGGTCGCCGTCCCGCATCTGCGGCTGGACGGTGAAGAAGCGGCAGCCCGGCACGTCCACCGCCTGGAAGGTGGCGAGGCGCATGGAGCGGTTGCGATCGTTGACGTGCTGCGGGTTGCCGGACCACGCGATTCCGACCTTCAGGCCGTCGCCACCCAGCCGCTCGCGCCAGCGCTGCACCGCGTCGCGCTCGGCACGAAGGTAGGGCACCGCCGCGGGCAGCGTGGCCAGCGTCGTGCCCAGCACGGCCGGCAGGCTCATGAGGGGGCAGTGGCAATCGATCGCAGGCAGCGCGGAGTGCTGCGGCAGGAGGCGGCAATTGGCCGGCAGC
Source organism: Ramlibacter sp. G4-7 (assembly GCF_057784995.1). Lineage (NCBI taxonomy): Bacteria > Pseudomonadati > Pseudomonadota > Betaproteobacteria > Burkholderiales > Comamonadaceae > Ramlibacter > Ramlibacter sp. G4-7. Next base: position 275,438 of record NZ_JBYNTT010000003.1, on the reverse strand, counting down.
GCGCTGGCCACCAGCGGCTCGAGATCCGCCGTAACCAGCAGCAGCACGGTCTGAGCGCGGGCCGCCACCTCGGGGACGAAGCGCAGGAACTGGATGTTGTCCCCGAAGCCCTGCTCCGCATGCAGGAAGATCGTCCGCCCACGCAGGTCTTCGCCTTGCCAGCGCGGCTGCGTGACTTGCACGACCTTGCCCCGCAGCGCCGCGCGCTGCAGGCGCCATTCGCTTTCGGGCCAGCCCCGCGCATGGTCGCCCTGGACGAGCAGGGCCATGGCAAGGGTCCAGTGCAGGTCCGCGTCTTCCGGATGCAGGCGCAGCGCCTCCTGCGCGGCGGCAACCGCTTCGGGCACGCGCAACTGGTCCAGGAGGACCGTGGCGCGGTTGACGAGCGCCTGCCGCTGCGCCGGATCCAGGCGCAGCGCCGCGTCCACCGCCTGCAGTGCTTCGTCGTGCCGGCCCAGGTGGTGCAGCGGCACGGCGCGGTTCGCGTGCAGCAGCGCATCCGCCGGCACCAGGGTGAGGACGTGGTCCGCGTCGGCCAGCGCTTCCTCCAGCCGCCCGAGGCCCATGTGCGCGGTGTAGCGCAGCACGAAGGCATCGGCATTGGAAGCTTCCTCGCCGCAGACCGCATCCAGCAGGTCCAGCGCCTGCTGGTGCCGGCCCGCATCGTTCAGGGCGTTCGCGAGCAGCATGCGGTGGAAGGCCGTGGGCTGCAGCTGGACGAGCCTGTGCAGCCAGGCCACGGCCTGCTCCCGCTGCCCGAGCTGCATCAGCAGCCGCGCGCCCTCGCTGATGGCTTCGACGAAGTCCGGTCGCGCGTCCAGCGCCGCCTGCAGGCTGGCAAGCGCGGCCTCGGGCTCACCGGAGCCCGCCTGCGCGCGGGCGAGCAGGTACTGCGCTTCGTGCACGAAGGCGTCGCCCGGCCGGCGCAGGGCCAGCGCCCGCTGCAGGCTCTCCTGCGCGGCACCGAACTGCTGTTGTTCGAGCAGGGCGAAGCCCAGGTTCAGGCGCAGGGCCGGATCGCCGGGCTGCTCCGCGATGCCCTGCCCGTAGCAGCGGGCCGCTTCGACGAAGTTGCCGGCAGCCAGGGCGTCGTTGCCGCGCCGCAGCCACGGCACGGCCGCTGCCGCCGGCGGCGGGCGGTCCGGCGTGGCGCCGCCTCCCAGGCGGCCGATCGCGTCGCGCAGCCAGCCCACGCTACAGGCGCACGCTCAGCCAGTCGGTCAGCTGGTTCGCGTATTCGGCGTTGCAGCCGCTGTCCTTGAGCTTCCACAGGAAGGCGTTCGCGAGCTTGCCCTTCTTGTAGACGTTCAGGCGCTCGCGCGTCTTGAACTCTCGCACGCGCTGGTCGGCGCGCACCAGGGCGCGTTCCGCCTTGGCGGTGAACTTGGCATCGGCCTTGCCGGTCGAGCCCGCGAGTTCGGACATGAGGTCGGCGGCGAGTTCCTCGCCGAAGCGCACGGACTCGGAAGTGGAAAACCAGCTGAGCATGGCGGCTATTGTCGCGGACGGGCGGGCGACCGCAAGCCGCGTCAGCCTTCCCCGTCGTCCGCTTCGTCCCAGGCGAGCACACGCCGCACCGCTTCGGCGGAAAAACCACGGCCGATGAGGAACCGGGCCTGCCTTGCGCGTTGCTGCGCGTCCGCCGGCGGCGCATCGAACTTGCGCCGCCACACCTCGCGCGCACGGGCCACTTCGGTGCCGCGCAGGGCCGCCACCGCCTCGGCGACCTGCTGGCTGCCGATGCCCTTGGCCTGCAGTTCCTGCCGGATGCGCATCGCACCCAGCCGGGCCGCTCGCCGGTGCAACACCGAGTCGACCACGCGCTGCTCGTCGATGAAGCCGCGGGCCTGCAGTTCGTCGAGGGCGGCCTTCACCTGGCCCGGCTCCGTCTCGTGCCGGGCGAGCTTGCGCTCCAGTTCCTGCCGGGAATGCTCGCGCGCCGCGAGCAGTTTCAGCGCGCGGCCCTTGAGCGAGAGCTGGCCGAAGGCCAACCCGCCTACTCCGCGGCGGCCGCGTCCGTGGGCAGCAGGGAAATGCCGATCGCTTCGCGGATCTTGTTCTCGATCTCGCGCGCCAGGTCCGCGTTCTCGCGCAGGAACTCCCGCGCGTTGTCGCGGCCCTGGCCGATCTTCTCGCCGTTGTAGGCGTACCAGGCGCCGGATTTCTCCAGGATGCCGTTCTGCACGCCCATGTCGACGATCTCGCCTTCGCGGCTGATGCCCTCGCCGAACAGGATGTCGAACTCCGCGGTCTTGAAGGGGGGCGAGACCTTGTTCTTCACCACCTTGACCTTGGTTTCGTTGCCGATCGCCTCCTCGCCCCGCTTGATGGTGCCGGTGCGGCGGATGTCCAGGCGCACGGAGGCGTAGAACTTCAGCGCGTTGCCGCCCGTGGTGGTCTCCGGGCTGCCGAACATCACGCCGATCTTCATGCGGATCTGGTTGATGAAGATGACCATGCAGTTGGTCTTCTTGATCGTGGCGGTCAGCTTGCGCAGCGCCTGCGACATCAGGCGGGCCTGCAGGCCGGGCAGGGAGTCGCCCATCTCGCCTTCGATTTCGGCCTTGGGCACCAGCGCCGCGACCGAGTCGATCACGATCAGGTCGACCGCGCCGGAGCGCACCAGGCTGTCGACGATCTCCAGCGCCTGCTCACCGGTGTCGGGCTGGGAGATCAGCAGGTCGGACACGTTGACGCCCAGCTTCTGCGCGTACTGGATGTCCAGCGCGTGCTCGGCGTCGACGAAAGCGCACTGGCCGGCCTGCTTCTGCATCTCGGCGATGACCTGCAGGGTCAGCGTGGTCTTGCCGGACGATTCCGGGCCGTAGATCTCGACCACCCGGCCGCGCGGCAGGCCGCCGACGCCCAGGGCGATGTCCAGGCCCAGCGAGCCGGTGGAGACGACCTGGATGTCCTCGATCACCTCGCCTTCGCCCAGGCGCATGATGGTGCCCTTGCCGAACTGCTTCTCGATCTGGGCCAGCGCGGCCTGCAAGGCCTTGGCCTTTTCGGTGTCCGCCGCCGGCGCGATCCGGGTGCCTTTGACTTGAACGTCCATGCCTTGTTTCTCCTTGCGCATCAATGGTTTAGGTAGTCTGTGAGAGTGGGGTGCAGCCACTGGTTCGACGAACAGGCTGGATGCATGCCCAGTAATGTAACGAGCGAGGTGCGCGGCGGACAACAGGTTTTTTGGTCAGTTTGCCTTACGATTGGTGAATGACAACACTGGACGAGGGCTGGCGACTCACCCACCTCGGCCGCCTGCTGGGGCATGCGATGCGGCGTTTCGACGATCGCGTGCTGCACCTCATGGCGCACAACATCGACGTGCCCCTCGCCCTGTCCAACCTGGCGGCGCGGGCGCAGATCACCGCCGCCCACATCCACATCACGCGCCACCTGGACCTGGACGGCACGCGCCTGACGGATCTCGCGCAGAAGGCCGGCATGAGCAAGCAGGCCATGGGGGACCTGGTGAACCAGTGCGAGGCCTGGGACCTCGTGGCGCGCGAGCCGGACCCGCGCGACGCCCGGGCCCGCATGGTGCGCTTCACGCCGACCGGACTGCTGTGGCTGGCCGCCTTCAAGGAGGCCGTGGCGCAGGCGGAAAAGGAGTTCCGCGCGGAGGTCGGCGCGGACGTGGCGACGGTGGTGAAGATCGGGCTGGAGGCGTATGCCGGTGGCCTGGCCTGAACTGCCGGCACCGACATCCATCCAAAAACCCGATCAACTCCCGTCCAGATATCAAGCTTTGCCTGAGGTGCGGCGCGGGCTAAATTCCGCCGCATCCCCAACCCGTTCGCCCCAACTTCCCGATGTACCAGCTGAACCCCCTCCCGCCCCAGGTCGACCGCGCACTGCTGGACCTGCTCGTCCAGGCGGAGCCGGCCGTGATCGGCCACTTCCGCTACACGGGCTTCATGGGTCCGGAACTGCGCGCCTTGTTCCAGGACCGGCGCGTCGCCGGGACGGCCATCACCGTTCGCATGCCGGGCATGGACGGTGCCATGGTCCATTACGCGGTGGGCCAGGCGCGGCCGGGCGACTTCATCGTGATCGACCGGTGCGGCGACATGTCCATCGCGTCCCTCGGTGGCGCCGTGGCCTACGCGGCGCGCGCGGCCGGCGTGGCCGGCATCATCGTGGACGGGCTGGTCACCGACCTGGGCGAGCTGCGTGCGTACGGCGTTCCCGTCTGGTCCAAGGGCACCTCCGCGGTCACCGTGAAGACGCTGGGGCTGGGCGGCGAGTTCTGCGTGCCCGTCACCTGCGGCGGCGTCGCGGTCAACCCCGGCGACGCGATCCTGGCGGACGAAAACGGCATCCTGGTGCTGCCCGCCGAGGACATCGACTACTCCGCCAGGCGCGCGCTGCAGATGATGCAGGACGAGAAGCGCACGCTCGCGCGCATCGACGCCGGCGAGAAGTACCCGGACATCATGGGCACGACCCAGGTGATCCTGGACACCATCGACAAGCACAAGCAGAAGCTGGCGAAGTAACGCGCCGCGCCCCCGTCCCCCCCAAACGCACCCAGGAGACCCACCCATGACCAACCGCATGCGCCGCAGCGTCCTCGCGCTCGCCTTCCTCGCCGTTGCCGGATCCGCGTCCGCCGCAGACGCCTGGCCGTCCGCGCCGATCAAGATCATCGTGCCGTTCCCGGCGGGCGGCAGCGTCGACATGGTGGCGCGCGCGGTGGGCAAGCGCCTGAGCGACGCGCTGGGGCAACCCGTCATCGTCGACAACCGCGCGGGCGCCTCGGGCAACATCGGCGCCGAGGCCGCGGCCCGCGCACCGGCCGACGGGTACACCTTCTTCGTCTCGAGCTCCGGCGTGCTCGCGGCCAACCAGTTCCTGTACAAGCGCACCGGCTTCGACACGCTCAAGGACTTCACGCCGGTGGCCCAGCTGGTCATCCAGCCGCACGTCCTGCTGGTGCATCCCTCGGTGCCGGCGAAGGACCTGAAGGATCTGATCGCGCTGGCCAAGGCGCAGCCCGGCAAGGTCACCATCGGAAACGCGGGCATCGGCACCGGCCAGGACATCGCCGCCCGCCAGTTCGAAGCGACGACCGGCACCAAGGTGCTGCACGTCCCGTACAAGGGCGGCGCGCCCGCGCTGGCCGACCTGCTGGGCGGCCAGATCAACGCCATGTTCGAGACCTCGCCCACCGCGGTCCCGGTGGTGAGGGAAAACAAGCTGCGCGGCATCGCCATCACCAGCGCCAAGCGCTCGCCCTCGCTGCCCAACGTGCCCACCGTCGCGGAAGCCGGCATCCCGGGTTTCGAATCGGTGACCTGGATCGGCATGGTGGCGCCCGCGGGCACGCCCAAGGCGATCGTCGACCGCGTCAACGCCGAACTGAACAAGGGGCTGCAGGGCGACATGGGCAAGCAGTTCGCCGAGATCGCCCTCGATCCGGCCGGCGGCACGCCCCAGAAGATGACGGAGGCGATCCGGCAGGACCAGGCCGAATACGGCAGGATCCTCAAGGCCGCCGGCGTCGAGCCGCAATAAGCGCTTGCAGTACGTCCGACTCGGCGCCTCCGGGCTGAAGGTCTCGCGTGTCTGCCTCGGCACGCTGACCTTCGGCTCCCCTGCCTGGCGGCCGTGGGTCCTCGACGAGGCCGCGGCGCGACCCCTGTTCCGCCGCGCGGTGGAGCAGGGCATCAACTTCTTCGACACCGCGGACACCTACTCCGGCGGCGAGTGCGAAAAGGTCACCGGCCGCTGCCTGGCGGAACTGTTCCCCGGCGCCCGGCGCGAGGAAGTGGTGATCGCCACCAAGGTCTACAACCCGGTGGACCCTGCGTTCGAGGGCGTGGACCACGCCTCCTTCCGCCGGCGTCCCAACCTGGATGGACTGAGCCGCAAGCGCATCTTCCACGCCGTGGATGCGTCCCTGCAGCGCCTGGGCACCGACTACATCGACCTGTACCAGGTGCACCGCTACGATCCGGACACGCCGCCGGAGGAAACGCTCGAGGCGCTGCACGACGTGGTCAAGGCCGGCAAGGTCCGCTACCTCGGCGCGAGCAGCATGTGGGCCTGGCAGTTCGCCAAGCTGCAGCAGATCGCGAAGGAGCACGGCTGGACCCGCTTCGTGAGCATGCAGGACCACTACAACCTGGTCTACCGCGAGGAGGAGCGGGAGATGATCCCGCTTTGCCGCGACCAGGGCGTGGCCCTGCTGCCGTGGAGCCCGCTGGCGCGCGGCTTCCTCGCCAGCACCACGCCGCGCGGTACGGCGCGCGGCGCCTCCGACAACGCGGAGCGGCGCATGTATGGCCGCCCCGCCGACCTGGCCGTGCGCGAGACCCTGCACGCGCTGGCCAAGGACCAGGGCGTGGCACCCGCGACGCTCGCCTACGCCTGGCTGCTGCACAAGGGCGTGACCGCGCCGATCGCGGGCGTGAGCAAGGCCTACCAGCTCGACGAGGCGGTGGCTGCCCTCGACGTCACGCTGACCGCTGCGGAGCTGGCCGCGCTCGAACAAGCGTACGAGCCCCGCGCCATCCTCGGTCACGCCTGACGCGCGGCCGGCGCCGGCTCCGGCCCGGCCTCCGTCATGCGTGCGAGGAAGCGCACCTGCTCGAGCACCGAGCGGACGATCTCCACGATCGCTTCCGTCAGCGGGCCGCGCGCTTCCTTCAGGTACGACGCGTAGTACGGCACCGGCGGGATGTGCGGCCGCGCCGGCAGCAGGCGCAGCTCACCCGTCGCGAGGTGCTCGCGCACCAGCGGCTCGGGCAGGACGGCGATGGCATGGCCCGCCCGCACCAGCTGCAGCATCAGCTGCAGGGAGTTGCAGGAGTTCACGCCCTCGAAGTCCTGGCCGCCGCCTTGCAGCCACTTGCGCACCAGCGCGTTCAAGGTCGAAGGCGGGGAGTTCGTCACGATGGGCAGTTGCGAGGCCACGGCGGGCACGAACTCGCCTTCGGGCACGGGCATGTCCCGCGCGGCGATCCACAGGAATTCCTCCCATCCCAGCAGCTCGTCGAAGACGTGCGACGCGGCGCCCCCGTACGTGTGCAGCGCCACGTCCAGTTCCCGCTTGCGCAACTTCTCGGTGAGGACCGCGCCGATGTCGATGCTGAGTTCGACGATGAGCTTGGGATGGCGCAGTTTCAGGCGGCTGAGGACTCCGGCGAGCGCAAGCAAGGCGGTCGACTCGTCGGAGCCCAGGCGCAGCACGCCCTCCAGCGGCGGGCCGGCGCCACCCAGGCGCTCGAAATCCTGCGCCGCGTTGAGCACGCGCTCGGCATGCGCGAGCGCATTGCGTCCTTCGGGCGTGAGCTGCACGCGCTGGTTCTTGCGCGAGAACAGCTCCATGTGCAGCGCCCCTTCGAGCTCCTTGACGCGGGAGGACACCGCGGGCTGGCTGAAGTTCAGGTGGTTCGCGGCGGCGTGGATGCTGCCCAGCTTGGCCGTCCAGTAGAAGGCCTCGATCTGGCGCAGGGTGACTCGCATGATTCGCAAATGTTATCAACCCGCCCCCAAATAACTGATTTCCCTGCGCAAGGACGCGCGGTAGATTCGCGGGGATGAGCCAGCAAGACCTCACCGCGGTGCCCGTGCACCAGCTTTCGCAGCAGTTGCAGTCCCGCAAGCTGTCCCCGGTGGATCTCACCGAAGCCTTCCTGCAGCGCATCGCCGCGCAGGACCCGAAGCTGCACGCCTATGTCGAGGTGTACGGCGAGGAAGCCCGGCTCGCCGCGCGCGGGGCGGAGGCGGCGCTGCGGGCGGGCCACGCCGTGGGGCCGCTGCATGGCATCCCGGTCGCGCTGAAGGACCTGGTCGAGATCGAAGGCAAGGTCGTCACCGGCGGCACCGAGGCCTGGTTGGGCCGCAAGGCCACGCGCACGGCGACGCTCGCGCGCAAGCTGCTGGCACAGGGGATGATCGTCCTGGGCAAGACGCACACCGTGGAGTTCGCCATGGGCGGCTGGGGCACCAACTCGCGGCGTGGCACGCCGTGGAACCCCTGGGACCGGCAGCGCGCACGCACGCCGGGCGGCTCCAGCAGCGGCTCCGGCGTCGCGGTCGCGGCCGGCCTGGCGCCCTGGGCCGTGGGCACCGATACCGGCGGCTCGGTGCGGCTGCCCGCGTCCTGGTGCGGCATCACCGGCCTGAAGACGACGATCGGCCGCATCAGCACGCACGGCGTGCTGCCCCTGAGCCCCTCGCTGGACACGCCCGGGCCGATGGCGCGCAACGCGCACGACGCGGCGCTGCTCTACGCCGCGATGCAAGGCGCCGACCCGCTGGACCCGCTCACGCGCGGCCTGCCGTACACGGACCCGCTCCCCACGCTGCAGCGGGGCGTGCGCGGCCTGCGCCTGGCCCGCATGCCGGAGTCCGAGCGCAGCTTCGCTTCCGGCCCGGTGCTCGCGGCCTACGACCGCTCGCTGGCGGAGCTGGAGAAGCTGGGGGCCGAGATCGTCGAGGTGAAGCTGCCCTTCGCCTTCGCCGACGTCGCGGCCTTCAACCTGCGCATCATGGCCGCCGAAAGCTATGCGCTGTACCACGCGCTGATCGACGACGACCAGGCGCCGCTCGACCCCCACGTGCGCCCGCGCATCGCCGCCGGCCGCGACCTCACGGCGCAGGCCTACATCGAGGCCCTGCGCATGCGCGACACGATGAAGGAGCAGTACGCCGCCGCCCTGGACGGCATCGACGCCCTGCTCACGCCCACCACGATGACGACGGCCGTGCCGCTGGACGAGGTGGACCAGACGAAGGCGCCCGCGCACTACACGCGCTTTGGCAACTACCTGGACCTGTGCGCGCTGGCGCTGCCGAACGGCCTGGATCCCCAGGGCCTGCCGACTTCGCTGCAGGTCGTGTGCCGCTCGGGCGAGGAGGCGATGGCGCTGCGCATCGGCTGGGCGTACCAGGCGGCGAGCGACTGGCACCTGCGCCGGCCCGACTAGGGGCAGGGGCGCGGAGGGGCTCGCGCCCCTCTTTGGCAGCGTTCGCCGTCCACCCTACAATTTCGGCAGAGCGCCCGCAGAGGCGTCCCCCAGACAGGAGACGAGCATGCGGATCCTCATCGCCGAAGACGACCAGGTGCTGGCCGATGGGCTGCTGCGCAGCCTGCGGGCTTCGGGCGCGGCTGTAGACCACGTGGCCAGCGGCACCGAGGCGGACGCGGCGCTCATGACGAACAACGAGTTCGACCTCCTGATCCTCGACCTGGGCCTGCCGCGGATGCATGGCCTGGAGGTGCTGCGCAAGCTGCGCGCGCGCGGCTCCGCGCTGCCGGTCCTGATCCTCACGGCGGCCGAGGCGGTGGAGGAACGCGTCAAGGGCCTGGACCTCGGTGCCGACGACTACATGGCCAAGCCCTTCGCGCTGACGGAGCTGGAAGCGCGGGTGCGCGCGCTCACCCGCCGCGGGCTCGGCGGCGCCAGCAGCACGATCAAGCACGGCCCGCTGGTCTACGACCAGGCCGGGCGCGTCGCCACCATCGACGGCAAGATGGTCGAACTCTCCGCCCGGGAACTGGGGCTGCTGGAAGTGCTGCTGCAGCGCGCCGGGCGCCTGGTGAGCAAGGACCAGCTGGTGGAGCGCCTGTGCGAATGGGGCGAGGAGGTGAGCAACAACGCCATCGAGGTCTACATCCACCGCCTGCGCAAGAAGATCGAGAAAGGCCCGATCCGCATTGCCACCGTGCGGGGCCTGGGCTACTGTCTGGAGAAGATTCCCTGACCATGTCGCCATTCCCGCGTCGGCGGGAACCGCCCGGTCGCGAAACGCGTCTGCGCCCAGCCTGGGTCCCCGCCTGCGCGGGGGGTGACGAGAACAGCGCATGAAGATTTTCCAGCGCGAGCAACGTTCCCTGTTCGGCGAAATCCTCGACTGGATGCTCACGCCGCTGCTGCTGCTGTGGCCGGTGAGCCTGGCCTTGACCTGGCTGGTGGCGCAGAGCATCGCCGGCAAGCCCTTCGACCGCGCGCTCGAATACAACGTGCAGGCGCTCGCGCAGCTCGTGAGCGTGCAGGCGCAGCGGGCCAACTTCAACCTGCCCCAGCCCGCGCGCGAGATCCTGCGGGCGGACGACTCCGACCAGGTCTACTACCAGGTGCTGGGACCCCAGGGCGAGGTGCTCTCCGGCGAGCGCGACTTCCCGCCGCCACCCGAGGACGAGCGGCCGGTGCCGGGCGAGACCCACCTGCGCGACGGCGAGTTCCGCGGCCTCGACGTGCGCGTGGCCTACACCTGGGTGGAGGTGCCCGGTGCCGCGCCCGCGCTCGTGCAGGTGGGTGAAACGCGCGAGAAGCGCTCGGTCCTGGCCACCGAGATCATCAAGGGCGTGATGCTGCCGCAGCTGGTGATCCTGCCGCTCGCGGTGCTGCTCGTCTGGCTGGCGCTGGTGCGCGGGATCAAGCCGCTGTCCGAGCTGGAGGAGCGCATCCGCCAGCGCAAGCCCGACGACTTGAGCCCGCTGGACGAGAAGGTGGTGCCCCTGGAGGTGGCGCCGCTCGTGTCCTCCGTGAACGACCTGCTCACGCGCCTGAAGGGCTCCATCGCGACCCAGAAGCGTTTCCTGGCCGACGCCGCGCACCAGCTGAAGACGCCGCTGGCCGGCCTGCGCATGCAGGCCGACCTCGCCCAGCGCGAGCAGATGGATGCGGAGCAGCTCAAGCAGTCCCTCAAGCAGATCGGTCGCTCCAGCATGCGCGCCACCCACACGGTCAACCAGTTGCTGGCCCTGGCCCGCGCGGAAAGCAGCGGCAAGGCCCTGGTGCGCCAGCCCTGCGACCTCGCCGCGCTCGCCATCGAGGCGGTGCAGGACACCGTGCCGCGCGCGATCGAACGCCACATCGACCTCGGCTACGACGGCGCGCAGCCCGGCGCCTCGGGCGTGACCCTGCAGGGCAATCCCACGCTGCTCAAGGAGCTGGTGCGCAACCTCCTGGACAACGCGGTGAACTACACGCCCTCCAGCGCGCAGCAACCGGGCGTGGTCACCGTGCGCGTGCTGGCCGACCCTTTCGGCCGCGTGCTGGTGCTGCAGGTGGAGGACACGGGGCCCGGCATCCCGGAGGCCGAGCGCGAACTGGTGTTCCAGCCGTTCTACCGCGCGCTGGGGACCAACGTGGACGGATCGGGCCTGGGGTTGCCTATCGTGCTCGAGATCGCCCGCCAGCACCAGGCCAGCATCGCCATCGAGGACGCGCGCCCCGGACAGGTGCCGCCGGGGACGCGGGTGACGGTGCGCTTCGATGCGGCCGCGGCGGAGTCGGAGGCCGGCGCAGCGACCGAAACCGCATAGCGCCTTCAGCCGGCCTTGTACAGGTTCAGCTGCAGCCGCTCGCGCTCGATGGCCTTCGCCACGCCCGGCTGCTGCGCCACCTTCTGCACATGGGCCCACAGCGCCGGGAAGGACGTGGGGTCGATGCCGGCGAAGCCGCCCCAGCGCAGGAGCGTGAGCGCGTACACGTCCAGCGGACCCAGCGTGTCTCCGCCCAACCAGGACTTGCCGGCATCGGCCGCCTTCTTCGCCATCGCCTCGATCTCGCCCAGGAGCCCCGCGTAGGCCTTGGCGTTGAAGGACTTCAGTTCCTCCTGGGCCTCGGGACTGCCGGCGAACTTGAAGGGCATGAACACGTGCGTGAAGGTCGGATGCACGGTGTTGTTCATCCAGGCGAGCGTCTCCAGCACCTTGGCGCGCTCGAAGGGGTCGCGGGGCAGGAACTGCTGCTGCGGGAACTTCGCATCGAGCCAGGTCACGATCGCCACGATCTGGGTGATGGTCTGCTCGCCGTCGACCAGCACCGGCACCTGGCCGCGGGGATTCACGGCGCGAAAGGGCGCGTCGTTCTGCTCGCCCTTGTGCAGCTTGACCATCACCGGTTCGTAGGCCGCACCCGCGGTCTCCAGCAGGCTGTGCGGCACGAAGGAACAGGCACCGGGGGCGAAATAAAGCTTCATGGCCATGGGAGACTCCAGGGTCAGCGGCAGGGCCGCAGGGGTTTGCCGGCGAGCGCGGACTTGAGTTCGTCCAGCCGCGGGCGCAGGTTGTCGTCGACGGAAGGCAGCTGCAGGCGCTGGCCCTTGTGCTCGGGGCGCTCCTGCAGCACCCGCGCGGTGCGCACGCCCTTGTCGGCCAGCACGTTGAGCTGGGCGGTGGCCGCCGCCTCGCTGGGGAAGGACCCCAGCGCCAGGCCAGGCTCCAGCGCTGGATTGGCCGGCGCCTCGAAGGAGATCCCCCGCTGGCGCAGCTCGGCCCGCTTGCGCGCCACCTGCTCCACGTCGGGGTACTTGCCCATGTAGATGATCCAGCGCGCCGGCTCCGTCGCGGCCTCCAGGGCCCAGGAGCCGGCCGGCCAGGTGTCCAGCAGCGCGCGCAAGGGGCCGACCTGCGCCGGATCCAGCGTCGCGGTCTGCAGGCATTCCGGCGGACGCGGTCCTTGCGCCGCCACCGTCTCGGCCTGCTTCAGGTCGGCGGGGGACAGCAGCTGCACGGTCTCGGGACGCACCTGCTGCTGCACGCGCTGCGGCTCCGATTGCTGCGTCGGGCCGACGCCCCACGCCAGCAGCAGGCCTTGCGACCAGGCGAAGAAGGCGGCGTTGGCCAGGAGCAGCAGCAGGACGAGCAGGCGCAGCATGCGGTTCAGCGGGGGGCCGGGCGCACGCTGACTTCCGAACTGCCGACGGCGCGCAGGCCGGCCGCAGTATGCACCAGCAGGCTGCCGTCTTCCCCCACGCCGTGCGCGGTGCCGGCCGTGCCGTCGCTGAGGACCACCTCCCGATCGCGCAGGGCGTCACGGGCGTCGAAACGGGCACGGAAGGCCGCGAATCCCGTCTGGGCGAAGCCCAGCACGTCGCGCACGAGCGCCGGCACCACGCGCTCCAGCACAGCCGGAGCGTCGGCTTCCGGCAACAGTTCGCGCAGCGCGGCCGGGGGCGTGGACAAGCGTTCGGCCGTGCGCGGCGCGATGTTGATCCCCACGCCGATCACGGCCTGGCGCCGGCCGCCTGCGTCGCCGAAACTCGCCGTCTCGATCAGGACGCCGCCCAGCTTGCGCTCGCCTACCCACAGGTCGTTGGGCCACTTCAGCCGCACGGCGGGATGCAGGCTTTCGGCCAGGCTCACGCCGACCGCCAGCGACAACCCCGACCAGTCCGCCGGCGCCAGCGGCAGCGCCAGCGAAAAGGTCAGCGATTCGCCCGGCGCGCTTTGCCAGGCGCGACCCAGCCGCCCGCGGCCGGCGGTCTGCTTTTCGGCGACCAGCAGGACCGGGTCCGTCTGCCCCGCGCGGGCGCGGCGCATCAGCTCGGAATTGCTGGAATCGATTTCCGGCAGGATCTCGACGGTGAAGCCGGGCAGCACCGGCGCCAGCGCCTCCCAGAGCGCCTCGGCCGGCCAGTTCATGGCCCGGACCTGTCACGCCGGGTCGGTGCCGGCATCCATGGGCCGCCTGGTCGGCCGCCCGATGGATTGCGGGTCAGGCCCGCAATGACGTCCTTGCGGCTCATCACTTGCGGCGCTTGGGCGCCAGCAGCGTGCCCCGGCAGTTCTTGCTGCCGCACCAGCAGGGATACTCCGCCTTGAGCTTCTTCGTGTACGGCTCGTCGATGATCAGGCCGTAGTCGTAGTTCAGCTCTTCGCCCGCCTTGATGTTGCGCAGGCTCTTGATGAACACCCGGCCCTCCTCCTCGTCCGCCTCGCAGTTGGGGTTGCAGGAATGGTTGATCCAGCGGGCGGCGTTGCCCCCCACCGCGGCGTCGATCACCCGGCCGTCGTCCACGTGGAAGTAGAACGTATGGTTCGGGTCTTCCGGGTTCCACGGGTGGCGGCGCTGGGCCTCTTTCCAAGTGATGATCTCGCCCACATATTCGATCAGGGTCTCCCCTTCCGGGATGTCCTGCAGCGCGAACACGCCCTTGCCGTGCACGCCCGACTTGCGCACCTGGATCCTGCGGTTGGTCTTGGGAGCGGCGGCGGGGGCTTTCCTGGGGGCGGCGGCGCGGGGGTTCACCGGGGACTTGGCGGGCATGAAATGAATTCGTGTTAATTTGGATTCGTACACGTGCGCGTGTGCGCGTGCGCGTACGTGCGCGAGAAGCGCAGATTGTAAGAACCTCCAGGAGGGGCGCCGAGAGCGCCAGATGATCCCGTGAGCAAAACATTGGTCATTGCCGAGAAGCCATCCGTGGCCCAGGACATCGTCCGGGCCCTCACGCCCGTGGCCGGAAAATTCGACAAGCATGACGAGTACTTCGAAAACGACAAGTACGTCGTCACCAGCGCCGTGGGCCACCTGGTGGAGATCCACGCCCCCGAGCAATACGACGTCAAGCGCGGCAAGTGGAGCTTCGCCCACCTGCCCGTGATCCCGCCCTTCTTCGACCTGAAGCCGGTCGACAAGACCAAGTCGCGCCTGAACGCGGTGGTCAAGCTGGCCAAGCGCAAGGACGTCACCGACCTGGTGAACGCCTGCGACGCGGGGCGGGAGGGGGAACTGATCTTCCGCCTGATCGAGCAGTTCGCGTTCGGCACCGAGGGCGCCGCCGCCGGCAAGAAGGCGGCGGCAACGAAGCCGGTGCGCCGCCTGTGGCTGCAGTCCATGACCCCGCAGGCCATCCGCGAAGGCTTCGAGAAGCTGCGCACCGACAAGCAGATGGAAGGCCTGGCCCACGCCGCTCGCTCCCGCTCCGAGGCGGACTGGCTGGTGGGCATCAACGGCACCCGGGCCATGACGGCCTTCAATTCGCGCGACGGCGGCTTCTTCCTCACCACGGTCGGCCGGGTACAGACCCCGACGCTGGCGATCGTCGTCGAGCGCGAGGAGCAGATCCGCAAGTTCGTCAGCCGCGACTACTGGGAGGTGCATGGCAGCTTCGTGGCCGAGGCCGGCGAGTATCCGGGCAAGTGGTTCGACCCTGCCTTCCGGAAGGACCCGGAGGATGCCGAGAAGCGCGCCGACCGGGTCTGGGACGAGAAGCAGGCGCGCGCCATCGCCGATGCCGTGCGCGGCCAGGCCGCCACGGTCACCGAGGAGTCCAAGCCGACCACCCAGGCCGCGCCCGGCCTGTTCGACCTGACGTCCCTGCAGCGCGAGGCCAACGGCCGCTTCGGCTACTCCGCCAAGACGACGCTGGCCATCGCCCAGTCCCTGTACGAGCGGCACAAGGCCCTGACCTATCCGCGGACGGACTCGCGCCACCTGCCTTCGGACTACGTGAAGGTGGTGCACGACACCATGGGCATGCTCGCCAGCAGCGGCATGAACCACCTCGCGCCCTTCGCCAAGCAGGCGATCGCCGAAGGCTACGTCAAGCCGATCAAGCGCGTGTTCGACGACAGCAAGGTCTCGGACCACTTCGCCATCATCCCGACCCTGCAGGCGCCCAGCGGCCTGTCGGACGCGGAGCAGAAGGTGTACGACCTGGTGGTGCGCCGCTTCCTGGGGGTGTTCTTCCCCAGCGCCGAGTACCTGGTCACCACCCGCATCAGCAAGGCCGCGGGCCACCACTTCCGGACCGAGGGCAAGGTGCTGGTCAAGCCGGGCTGGCTCGCCATCTACGGCAAGGAAGCCGTGGACGTGGACGCCGAGTCCACCGGCAAGGAAGGCGAGAAGGGCCAGAACCTCGTGCCGGTGAAGCCCGGCGAGAAGGTCCTGGCCGAGCAGGTCGACGCCAAGGGCCTCAAGACCCGGCCGCCCGCGCGCTACAGCGAAGCCACGCTGCTGGGCGCCATGGAAGGCGCCGGCAAGTTCGTCGAGGACGACGAGCTGCGCGAAGCGATGCAGGAGAAGGGCCTGGGCACGCCGGCCACGCGGGCGGCCATCATCGAAGGCCTGATCAACGAGAAGTACATGCTGCGGGAAGGCCGCGAGCTGATCGCCACCGCCAAGGCCTTCCAGCTCATGACGCTGCTGCGCGGGCTGGGCGTGGAAGAACTGAGCAAGCCGGAACTGACTGGCGAGTGGGAATACAAGCTGTCCCAGATGGAGCACGGCAAGCTCTCGCGCGAGCAGTTCATGCACGAGATCGCCGACATGACCAAGCGCATCGTCATGAAGGCCAAGGAGTACGACCGCGACACGGTGCCCGGCGACTATGCGACGCTGAAGACGCCCTGCCCCAACTGCGGCGGCGTCGTGCAGGAAAGCTACCGCCGCTACAACTGCATCGGCAAGGCCGGGCAGCAGCCCTGCGGCTTTTCCTTCACCAAGATCCCCGCCGGCCGCGCCTTCGAACTCGAGGAAGTCGAGACCTTCCTGCGCGACAAGCGCATCGGCCCGCTGCAGGGGTTCCGCTCCAAGGCGGGCTGGCCCTTCACCGCCGAACTGGCGCTGAACTACGACGAGGAAGAGAAGAACTGGAAGCTGGAGTTCGATTTCGGCGAGAGCAAGGACCCGGCCGAGACCGGCGAGATCATCGACCTGTCGGCGCAGGAGCCGCTGGGCCCGTGCCCGAAGTGCGGCCACCAGGTGTTCGAGTGGGGCAGCAACTACGTGTGCGAGCGCTCCGTGCCCACCGAAAAGCACCCCACGCCGACCTGCGACTTCCGCAGCGGCAAGATCATCCTGCAGCAGCCGGTGGAGCGCGAGCAGATGGCCAAGCTGCTGGCCACGGGCACGACGGACCTGCTGGACAAGTTCATCTCCATGCGCACGCGCCGCCCGTTCAAGGCCTTCCTCGTGTGGGACGCGGAGGCGAACAAGGTGAACTTCAAGTTCGAGGAGCGCAAGTCGAAGTTCCCGCCGCGCAAGACGGCGGGCGCCGCGACGGCGACCACCGCCGCGTCACGCGCGAAGGCGAAGGAGCCGGCGAGCGACTACAAGGCGACCGCGAAGGCCGCCAAGGCGGTGGTGGGCAAGAAGGCGGCCCCGGCGAAGAAGGCCGCGCCCGCGAAGAAGGCGGCGGCCAAGAAGGCGCCGGCCGGCACGCTGAAGCCGAGTCCGGAGCTCGCCGCGGTGATCGGCGACGGCCTGGTCGCGCGCACCGAGGTGATCAAGAAGATCTGGGACTACATCAAGGCCCAGGGCCTGCAGGACGCCAAGGACAAGCGCGCGATCAATGCCGACGACAAGCTGCGGCCCGTGTTCGGCAAGAACCAGGTGACGATGTTCGAGCTGGCCGGGATCGTGGGCAAGCACCTGTCGGCGCAGTAGGGATCACCGCCACCCGGCGGTCTCTTGCAGGCTGGCGGTCTACGCTTTCGCCATCCCCGGCAAGCGCACCGCCAGGATCGCCCAGTCGATCAGCCGCTGCACGGCCTCGGGCGGGTCCATCACCCGGGTCACGCCGACCGTGGACCGTCCGACGTTGCCAAGCGGGATCCTGCCCAGGAGGTGCCCCAGCGGCAGCAGCGCGATGCGCAGCACCTGGCCGGCCACCTCGCCCCAGTCGCGCGTCTCGCGCGCGAGATGCAGCATGCGCCGGTGGCTGTCGAAGTGCAGCCCCGGCTGGTGCTGGCCGACGACGTGCGCCGCCATGAGCCAGACCCACCGCTCCTCCAGGCTGAAGGGAGTGGGGCGCACGGAAGCGAAGCCACGCACGAGGCGCTCGTAGACCAGCGGCCGCTCGGCCGCGCGCAGGGTGTGCATGCAGAAATCTGTAACAGTCTTGCTTGCATTTTGTCAAACTTCGATGCGGCTTCCCCGCCGCCGGGCGGACCTGCGGCCCCGGCAGGAAGGCGGCGCCTGGCTTAGCATGCGGCCCTCCACACGACAGGAGCCCCCATGACCCGCACCCTGCTCGCCGCCGCCCTCATGCTCGCGCTCGCCAGCGGCGCCGCCCACGCCGCCGGCTTCAAGCTGGAAAGCCCGGAGGTGAAGCCCAACGCAATGATGGACAAGCGCTTCGAAGCCAACGTCTTCGGTTGCTCCGGCGAGAACAAGTCGCCCGCCCTCAAGTGGAGCGGCGCGCCCAAGGACACGAAAAGCTATGCGGTCACGGTGTACGACCCCGACGCGCCCACCGGCTCCGGCTGGTGGCACTGGTCGGTGATCAACATTCCGGCGAACGTCACCGAGCTCAAGCCCGATGCGGGCAACGCGAGCAATGCCAACCTGCCGCCGGGCGCGCGCCAGGTGCGCATCGACTACGGCACGGCGGCCTGGGGCGGCACCTGCCCGCCCGAGGGCGACAAGCCGCACCGCTACGTGTTCACCGTCTACGCGCTCAAGACCGACAAGCTGGACATCCCGGCGGACGCCACCGCGGCGCTCGCCGGCTTCATGATCAACGCCAACAGCCTCGCCAAGGCCAGCTTCACGGCAAAGTACGGACGGCCCAAGGCGAAGAAATAGCCTGGCCGCCGCGCCCCCGCGCGCTGGTGCCGCGCGGCAAAATGGGCCGGTGAAGCGGCCCCTGACCCCGACCGAAACGACGGCTCCCGAGCTGGCGCATGGCCACCTGCGCCTGCGTGGCGTGCTCGCGATGGCCGTGGTGCTGCTGGGCATCCTGTGGCTGCACCTGCTCTCGGCCACCTTCGCCGGACTGGCGGGCTACGTGCTCTACCGCCGCGTGCGCAGGTTCACCGGGCCGGCGCAAGGGTCCTGGCAGAAGCGCACCTTCCGCTGGCTGGTCGTCTTCGCGGTGGTGGGTGGGATCGGTGCCGGCCTGCTCTTCGCGTTCGACCTCCTGTTCAAGGCGGGCGGCCTCGGCCGCCTGATGCAACTGGTCGCCGACACGCTAGACCAAATCCGGGCCATGGCCCCCGTGTGGATCGGTGACCGGCTGCCCGAGTCGGCTGAGGCCGTGCAACAGGCGGTGAGCGTGTGGTTGCGCGAGCACGCGGGCGAAATGCAACGCTGGGGTGCGGAGGCGCTGAAGATCCTCGTGCACATCATCATCGGCCTGGCCATCGGCCTGATGGCGGCAGCGGCCAAGCCCACGCCAGGCGCCGCGCCCCGGCGGCCGCTCATCCTGCTGGCGCAGGCACGCATGCGGCAACTGGCGGACGCCTTCGGCGACGTGTTCTCCGCCCAGCTGCGCATTTCCTTCATCAACGCGGTGCTCACGGGCATCTACCTGCTCGTGATCCTGCCGATGTTCGGCTACCGGGTGCCGCTCGCACCCACGCTGGTGGGGTTCACCTTCTTCGCCAGCCTGGTGCCGATCATCGGCAACCTGCTGTCCAACGCGGCGATCACCATCGCGGCGCTGACGGTGTCGATGTGGCTGGGTGTCGCATCGCTGGGCTTCCTCGTCGTGATCCACAAGCTCGAGTACTTCCTCAACGCGCGCATCGTCGGCGGCCGCACCAACGTGCCGACCTACGCCATGCTCGCGGGCATGCTGGTGCTGGAATCCGCCTTCGGCCTCGCGGGGCTGGTCGCCGCCCCGATCTACGTGGCCTGGCTCACGCGCGAGCTGCGCGAAGGTTCCTGGGTGTAGCGCGGCGCGGCGAAGCCGCGGGCGGCGGGCGCGCGAGTCCCGGCGGCCGCGCAGCGGTCAGGGCGAGCGCAAATGCCAGGCCTTGGGCCGCGTGAAGGTCTGGATCCCGTACGTCGAGAGTGTGAGCCCCACGCCGGAATCGCCGACCCCGCTCCAGGGCAGCCGCGGGCTCACGCGGTCGCAGCAGTTCCAGTAGACGCTGCCGGCGCGCACCTGCGAAAGGACGCGGCGCGCACGGGCCTCGTCCTTCGTGTACACGCCGGCGGTGAGGCCGTAGCGCGTGTCGTTCATCAGCCGCACGGCTTCCTCGTCGCTGCCCACCTTCTGGATGCCGATCACGGGGCCGAAGCTCTCCTCGCGCATGATGTCCATGTCGTGGTCGACGTCGACCATCACGGTGGGTTCGTACCAGTTGCCCGGCCCCGGCGCCTTGCGGCCGCCCAGCAGCAGGTCGGCGCCCTTGCGCTGCGCGTCCGCCACCTGGTGGTCCAGCACGTCCAGCTGCGGTGCGCGCGTGATGGCACCGATGTAGGTGTCCTCGCTCAGGGGATCGCCGCGCTTGAAGCCGCGCACGGTGCGCACGAAGTGTTCGACGAAGGCATCGTGGATGCGCTCGTGGACGTAGATGCGTTCGACCGAGCAGCAGCTCTGGCCGGTGTTGTACATGGCGCCGTCGGCGAGCGACTCGGCCGCCGCCTGCGGATCCGCGTCCTCGCAGACGTAGGTCGGGTCCTTGCCCCCGAGTTCCAGCTGCAGCTTCACGAAGCGCCTGCCCACCGCCTCCGCGATGCGCTGGCCGGTCGCGTGGGAGCCCGTGAAGAAGACGCCGTCGACGGGCTGCGCCAGCAGGGCCGCGCCGACCTCGCCGCCGCCCACCAGGCACGCCATCACCTCGCGCGGCACGCCCGCTTCGTGCAGCAGGCGGGTGATCTCCTGCCCCGTCAGCGTCGCGTATTCGGAGGGCTTGTACAGCACCGCATTGCCCGTGAGCAAAGCTGGCAGGATCACGTTGCAGCCCACGAACCAGGGGTAGTTCCAGGCGGAGATGTTGGCGACCACTCCCAGCGGTTCGTGCTGGATCTGCTCGCGCATGCCGCCTTCCTCGTACACGTCCTCGGCCGCGATCGCCTTGTCCGTTTCCGCCAGGAAGAAGTCGATGCGGGGCAGCAGCCCGTTCAACTCGTTGCGCGACATGCGGATCGGCTTGCCGGTCTCCTGGCTCATCACGCGCGCGAGCTGCTCCAGGTCGCGCACCACGCCGGCGCGAAAGCCTTCGATGCAGCGCTTGCGCTGCTCCAGCGGCCGCAGCGCCCACAGGGCCTGCGCCTCGCGCGCCGCGCGCGCCTTGGCGGCAACCGAACCCGGCGAGTCCGCCGGCAAGGTGGTGATGACTTCCCCCGTGGCGGGGTTGTGGATGACGAGAAGGGTGCTCATTCGTTTCTGGCCGCGCGCGCGGCCTGCAGGAAGTCGCGCAGCAGCGGGGTGTCGTCGACGACCCCCAGCTCCGGACGGTGGAATTCAGGATGCCACTGCACGCCGGCGACCCAGGGGCCGCTCGTCTGGCGGATGGCTTCCACCACGCCGTCCATTGGCGACACCGCCTCGACGACGAAACCGGGCGCCAGGTCCTTGATGCCCTGGTGATGCACGCTGTTGATCTTGTGGCGGCCGGAGGGCAGCAGCTGCGCCAGGCGCGTGCCCGGAAGGATGTCGACCTCGTGGAAATTGAGGTCGTAGATTTCCGCGTCGCGGTGCACCAGCGCGCCGGGCTTCTGCGTGCGGATGTCCTGGAACAAGGTGCCGCCGTGCGCCACGTTGATCAGCTGCACGCCGCGGCAGATGCCGAAGACCGGCTTGCCGGCGGCGCTGAACGCCCGCACCAGCTCGATCTCGTACGCGTCGCGCAGGCGATCCCCGTGCCACTCGGGCCGCAGCGGCTGTTCGCCGTAGGTCCCCGGCCAGACGTCCGCGCCGCCGTGCATCACGAGCCCGTCCAGCCAGTCCGCGTAGTCCTGCACGCGCACCTCGCCGCGGAACGTGGAGCCTTCGAAGGACGGGATCATCACCGGCAAGGCCCCTTCGGACATCACCCAGTGCGCGGTGGACTGCTCGATCCACAGCAGGGTCTTGGACGGCGCGGCCTTGCGTTCCCCATCGGGGTGGAAGAAGCAGGCGCTGATGCCGATCTTCAGGCGGTCCATTCACATCGCCTGCAGGAACAGCCGCTCGAAGTCCCCCGCCGTCACGGGCCGCGGATTGGTCTGGTGGCAGATGTCCTTGACGGCGATGTCCACCAGCCTGGGCACCTGCTCCTTCTTCACGCCGTGCGCGGACAGCGTGCCGGTGATGCCGACCTGCTGCTTCAGGTGGCCCAGCCAGCGCACCAGGCCCGGCCCGCCGCCGGCCACCCGGCAGACGTGCGCCAGTTCCTCGAACTTGTCCGGCGCCGCCTCGATGTTCCAGGCCATCACCGTCTCGATCATCAGCGCGTTGGCCAGGCCATGGTGCATGTCGCACACGGCCCCCAGCGCATGGGCGCAGGAGTGCACCGCGCCCAGGTCCTTCTGGAAGGCGATGGCACCCATCATGGAAGCCATCATCATGTCGCTGCGCGCCTGCAGGTCGTTGGGCTGGCGCACCGCCTTCACCAGCGAGCGTGCCGCGATGCGCGTGCCTTCCAGCGCGATGCCGTCGCACAGCGGGTGCCAGGCGGGCGACAGGTAGCTCTCGATGTTGTGCGTGAGCGCGTCCATGCCGGTTGCCGCGGTGACGTGCGCCGGCAGTCCCACGGTGAGCTCCGGGTCGGCGAACACCTTTTTCGCCAGCACCTTGGCGCTGAAGATCACGCGCTTGAGATGCGTGTCGTCCTCGCTGATCACGGAGGAGCGCCCCACCTCCGAGCCGGTGCCGGACGTGGTGGGCAGCGCGACGAAGTACGGCAGCTCCCGGTCGATCGCGCGCACGCGCGGATGGTCCCATGCGTACTCGAGGATGTCGCCTTCGTGCGTGGCCGCGAGCCCCACGACCTTGGCGACGTCGAGCGCGGCGCCGCCGCCGAAGCCGATCACGCAGTCGGCGCCGTGCGCCTTGTACGCCGCCGCGCCCTCCATCACCTGGCTCGCGGTCGGGTTGCCGGCGACCCCGCCATACACCGCAACGTCGAGCGCCTGCAGGTGCGAGCGGAACTCGGCGAGCACAGGAAGCGCGGCCAGCGCCTTGTCGGTCACGAGCAGCGGCCGCCTGAGCCCCCGTTCCTGCAGGTGCTTCTGCACCTCCTTGCGGGCTCCGGGCCCGAAGGCGATGGCGGTGGGGAAAGAGAAGTTCGCGAGGCTCATGGTGCGGTGCCCAGGTCCAGGTGCATGTGGTTCTTGGCGTACGAGCGGCCCCCGACGCGGATGGCGTCGGGCTCGATGCCGAAGCTGCGGAAGCCGACCGCGCGGTACAGGCTCGCGGCCTGCAGGTTGCCTTCGGTGACCGTGAGCACCAGTGAGCCCAGGCCCGTGCTGCGCGCATGGGCGAGCAGGGAGGACAGCAGCGCGCGGCCGACGCCCTGCCCCGCCACCTCGGGCGCGACGTACATGCCCACCACGGTGGCCTTGTGCCGGTTCTTGGCCCGCGGCTCGCACTCCAGGCCGACGAAGCCGTACAGTTCCGCGCCCTGGAAAGCGCCCCAGAAGGCGTGCGCGGCCAGGCGCGCGGCGGCCGCCTCCACCGGCTGCGCGCGGTCGTCCTCCCAGCTGGAGGTGAAGGCGTCCGGGTGCTCGCGCAGCGCCCGCAGCCGCAGCGCCCGGTAGGACAGGGCGTCGGCGGGCGCGAGGCGGCGGACCTGCATGGCGTTCAGATGATCTCGAAGTAGCGCTTCAATTCCCAGTCGGTCACCGCATCCTGCCACTGCCGCCATTCCCAGTCGCGGGTGGCGGCGTAGTGCTCGACGAAGGTGTCGCCCAGCCAGTCGCGCGCCACTTCGGACTGCAGGAACACCCGCGTGGTCTCGATCAGCGTGCGCGGGGCGCGCGGCACGTTCTCGCCGCCCTGGTTGGTCCCGGTGATGGGCGGCGTCGTCAGCTTCAGGCCCTTCTCGACGCCGTGCATGCCGGCGGCGATCACCGCCGCCATCGCGAGGTAGGGGTTCACGTCCGAGCCGGGGCAGCGCGTTTCCAGCCGCGTCGCCTTGGGCGAGCCCGCCAGCACGCGGAAGCTCGCCGTGCGGTTGTCGACGCCCCAGGTCGGCTTCACCGGCGCCCAGAAGCCGTCGACCAGGCGCTTGTAGCTGTTGACGGTGGGCCAGATCATCGGCCCGAAGTCCATCATGCACGCCACCTGGCCGGCCAGGTAGCTCTCGAACAGGGAACTCATCCTGCGCTGCGTGCCGCCGTCGTAGAACAGGTTCGTCTTGCCGTCGGACAGGCTCTGGTGGATGTGCCCGCTGCAGCCCGGGTACTTCTGGCTCCACTTGGCCATGAAGCTGGGCATGATGCCGAAGCGCTTGCCGATCTCGCGCGCGCCGGTCTTGAACAGGATGGCGCGGTCGGCCTGCTGCAGGGCGGGCGAAAAGCCGATGGCCGCTTCGTACACGCCGGGGCCGGTCTCCGTGTGCAGGCCTTCGATCGGCACGTCGAAGGCGAGCATCTCGTCCATCAGCGCGTTGAAGAACTCCGGGTTGTCCGCCATGCGCAGCAGCGAGTAGCCGAACATGCCCGGCGTGATCGGCTCGGGCGGCAGGCCGCGCTTCTCGGCCCAGGTGTGCGGCGTCTCGCGGAAGTTGAACCACTCGAACTCCATGCCGGTCATGACCTGGTAGCCGAGCTTCTCGGCGCGCGCCAGCACCCGCTTGAGCGTCTGCCGCGGGCACAGCGGATGCGGCGAGCCATCGGCGTTGACGAACTCGCCCAGGAAGAAGGGGACCTTGTTGTCCCAGGGCACGTTGCGGGCGGTGCCCAGGTCCAGCGCCGCGAGCGCGTCCGGAAACCCGTGCTGCCAGCCGGTGACGCTGGTGTTGTCGTAGGTGACGTCCAGCATGTCCCAGCCGAGCACCACGTCGCAGAAGCCGAAGCCGCCGCTGGCCGCGCCCTCGAACTTGTCGATGTGCAGGTACTTGCCGCGCAGCACGCCGTCGATGTCGCTGACGGCCACCTTCACCTTGGTGGCGCCGCTCTTGCGCAGGCGCTCGAGCACGGGGTGCGGGGTGGATGAGGCCAAGTCAGGTTCTCCCGGGCGCCGATGTCGATGAGCGCTGGGGAAAATCCTAGCGCGGATGCGCCGCCAGCGAGGCCGTTTGGGCCATGATGGTGCCCGCATGATCCTCACCTGGCCGATCGCGGTGGCCGTCCTGTTCGGCGCGCTGCTGCACGCAAGCTGGAACGCGCTGGTCAAGTCCGGGGCCGACAAGGCCATGGACACGGCGGTGATGAACCTCATCGGTGGCGCGATGGCGCTGCCGCTCGTGGCGGCCGCGGGGGTCCCGGTGCCTGCGGCCTGGCCCTGGCTGCTGGGGTCGGCGGCGATCCACGTCGTGTATTACGCACTGCTCACGGCCGCCTACCGGCACGGGGAGCTGGCGCTCACCTATCCGCTGATGCGCGGCGCGGCGCCATTGCTGGTGGCGCTCGTGTCGGTCGCGGCGTTCGCGGAGCCGCTGTCGCCGGCGGGCTGGGCGGGGGTCACCGGCGTCTGCGGCGGCGTGCTGGTCCTGGGGCTGTCGCGGCACGGGCTGGAGTCGGGGCGCGCGGTGGTCTTCGCGCTCGCCAATGCCTTCGTGATCGCCGCGTACACCGTCGTGGATGGCCAGGGCGTGCGCGCCAGCGGCAATGCGCTCGCGTACGTCGCGATGGTGTTCGTGCTCAATGCCCTGCCGTTCGGCGCCGTCGTACTGGCCCGGCGCGGCTGGCGGCCGCTCGCCTTGCACGCACGCAGCCGCGGACCCGTCGCGGCCCTGGGCGCGGCGGCTTCGCTGGGCTCCTATGGCATCGCGCTCTGGGCCATGACGCGGGCACCGGTGGCGAGCGTCGCTGCCTTGCGCGAAACCTCCGTGCTGTTCGCGGCGCTGATCGGCGCCTGGCAGCTGCACGAGCGCTTCACGCCCAGGCGGGCACTGGGCACGGCCGCGATCGTGGCGGGCGTGGCGGCGTTGCGTCTCGGTTGAGGGATCAACTCAACCGGCGCGGTCCTCCCGCGGCGGCGCGCCATCGTGCTGGGGACCCGCGTCCTCCCCGTGCCTCGCCCCATTGGACACCGGCTCGCGTGGCGCCAGGCGCGGCGGCCACTCGCGCACGGCACGGCCTCGCGTCGGATGACGCGAGGCATGGGCCGACGGCCGGCGTGCTGGGCGAATGCGCGGCATGGCCGCAGCGTAAGACACGGCGGCCGAACGCCCTTGTAGGACGGCGCCTCCCCGCGTGTGGGACGCATTCGACTCGGCGGGCGCGCGCCGGCCGCGCGTTCACTCCGTTGCAGCACGCGTGCCGCGTGCGTACGATGATCCTCCCTTGTTCGACGTTGCAGGAGGGCTTCGTGGCTACTCATCGCGACATCGCCTCACGGCGCACCCTGGCCCTCGTGGGCCCGAGCGCCGCAGGCAAGACCAGCCTGGCCGAAGCCTTGCTGTGGAAGGCCGGGGCGGTGGGCGCGCCCGGCAGCGTGGAAAGGGGGAGCACCGTCTCCGACCACGACCCGTTGGAGAAACGGGGGCAGCGTTCGCTGAACACGACGCTGCTGAACTTCACCCACGGTGACATCACCACCCATCTCGTCGACACCCCCGGCGCGCCCGACTTCCTGGGCCAGTCGCTGCCCGCACTCGAAGCGGTGGAGACCGCCGCCATCGTGATCAACGCCGCCACCGGCATCGAGCCGATGGCCATTCGCATGATGGCGTATGCGAAGGAGCGGGAGCGCGACCGCATCATCGTCGTCAACAAGATCGACGCGCAGGGCGTGGACCTGCAGGCGCTCGTGGCCCGGATCCAGGAGGCGTTCGGCAAGGAATGCCTGCCGGTGAACCTGCCTTCCCAGAAGGGCGAGCGCGTGCTCGATTGCTTCTGGAAGCTCAAGGACGACGGGCCGCCGCCGGACTTCTCCTCGGTCGAGACCGCCCACCGCGCGCTGGTGGAACAGGTGGTGGAGGTCGATGCGGACTTCGTCGAGCGTTATCTCAACGACGGCGACGTCGCACCCGAGGAACTGCATGCGCCGCTGGAGCAGGCCCTGCGCGAAGGCCACCTGGTGCCGATCTGCTTCGTGTCCGCGCGCACGGGCGCCGGCGTTCCGGAGCTGCTGGACGTCATCGAGCGCCTGCTGCCCGACCCGACCGAGAGCAACCCGCCGGCCTTCCTCGAAGGCGAAGGCGAGGACGCCCGGCCGATCGAGGCGGTGTCCGATCCGGACAAGCACGTGCTGGCCCATGTCTTCAAGATCACCCAGGACCCTTACGTGGGCAAGATGGGGGTCATCCGCGTGCACCAGGGCACGATCACGCGCGACAGCCAGCTCTACGTCGGCGATGGGCGCCGCCCTTTCAAGGTCGGCCACCTCTTCATGCTGCAAGGCAAGGAACTGAAGGAGGTGGCCAAGGCGGTGCCGGGGGACCTCTGCGCGATCGCGAAGGTGGAGGAACTGCACTACGACGCCGTGCTGCATGACGCCGCCGAGGACGCGCGCATCCATCTCAAGCCCCTTTCCTTTCCGGTGCCGGTGCACGGCCTGGCGATCACGCCCAAGCGGCGCGGCGACGAGCAGCGCCTGCACGACATCCTGCAGAAACTGGTCAGCGAGGACCCTTGCCTGAAGGTGGAGCACGTCGCCAGCACGAACGAGACCGTGGTCTACGGCCTGGGCGAGCTGCACCTGCGCACCCTGCTCGATCGCCTGACCGAGGTGCACGGCTGCCAGGTCGACACGCGCCCGCCGCGCATCGCCTACCGCGAGACAGTCACGCTCAATGCGGAAGGCCACCACCGCCACAAGAAGCAGACGGGCGGCGCCGGGCAGTTCGGCGAGGTCTTCCTGCGCATCGAGCCGTTGCCGCGCGGCAGCGGCTTCCAGTTCGTCGACGAGGTCAAGGGCGGCGCCATTCCCCACAACTTCATGCCGGCCGTGGAAAAAGGCGTGCGCCAGGCGATGGAGGAAGGCGTGGTGGCGGGCTACCCGGTGGTGGACCTCAAGTGCATCGTCTACGACGGCAAGTACCACACCGTCGACAGCAAGGAAATCGCCTTCGTCACCGCCGGCAAGAAGGCGCTGATCGCCGCGGTGCAGGCCGCGCGCGCCTGCCTGCTGGAGCCGATCGTGAACGTGGAGATCGTGGCGCCCGAGGCCAACATGGGCGACATCACCGGCGACCTCGCCTCGCGGCGCGGCCAGGTCAGCGGCACGCGGGCCGACACGGCGGGCGCCCTGACCGTGCTCGCGCAGGCGCCGCTGTCGGAGCTGGCGAGCTACCAGTCGCGGCTGAATTCGCTCACCGGCGGGCAGGGGCGCTACACGATCGCCTTCAGCCACTACGAGCAGGTGCCGCCGGCGGTGCAGCAGCAGCTGGCCTCGCAGTACAAGCTGAAGGAGGAGTGAGTCCGTCACCGCCGCGGCGGCGATCCGGGACTCCCCACGAACAAAAGCGGCCGGAGGGCCGCTTTTGCATTGGACGCACTGGGTTCCCAGCTCGGCGGGAATAACCGGACTTACCGATTCCAGTGGCCGTGTCCGCGGCCGCGGCCTTCCTCGCCGGCCCACTGACGCGATTGTTGTTGCTGCGGCTGCTGCTGTTGTTGTTGCTGCTGCATCGCTTGCTGTTGCTGCCGCTGCCATCCGCGCTGCTCGCGCGGGGCCCGTTGTTCATCACGCACGATGGGCACGGCCTGCTGGCGCGGCACCGGCACCGCCATCGGGGCCGGCTGCACCTGGCGCTGCATGCGCGGCTGGTCGAACCGGCGGAAGCCCCCGCCCTGGTCGATCTCCACCCGCCCGGCGTCGCGCTGGGACCCGCCGAAGTCCACCCGACCCGCGTCGCGTTGCGGCACGGGCGGCTCGACCCGGCCGGCATTGCGCTGCGACCCCGGGGGCTCCACCCGGCCGGCGTTGCGTTGCGCATCGGCGCGCTGGTGGAACTGCTCGCGCATCTGTTGCCGTGCGTCGCGCTCGGCATCGCGCTGCAGGCGGTCCTGTTCGCGCCGGGCGCGGAACTGGTCGTGCACGGCGGGCGGCACGTCGTGCTGCGTCCAGCCGCGCGGGCTCACGGCCGGCTGCACCAGGGCCGGCGGATTCGCCGGGACGCGCGGGGCCACGCTCACGGCGCGCTCCGAGCGGGTCAGTGGCCGCAGCGGCACCGCGTTGATGCGCGCGCGGTCGATCATCTGCGGCTGCACCGGCTGCCAGTGGCGCTCCACCTGGCGGCCGCGCCGGAAGTCCTCCTCGCGCACCGCGGTGACGCCGATCGGGCGCTGGCGCCACAGGTGGTTGGTCGCGTTGCGCGGCCAGTGGTTCAGGTCGATGCGCCAGTTGGCGGAGCTCACGTAGCGCGGGCTGCTGCGGTACCAGGGGTACCAGGCCTCGCCCGGCGCGAGCGGATACCAGCCCACGGCAGGACCCGAACTGAAGGCGAACTGCGAGCCACCGCCGCCCAGGAACACCACCAGCGCCGGTGCGTACACCGGCCGCGGCCCGATGCGCCCGGGCGCCCAGGCCCAGCGATTGCCGATCATCGTCCAGCGTCCGTAGTGGAAGGGCGCGAAGCCCCAGGGCGCGTCGTCGATCCAGGTCCAGCCCCAGGGGGCGATCCAGGACCAGTGGCCGTAGCGGTAGGGCGCCCAGTTCGCCACCGTGACCGTGGGATACCAGACCGCGCCGTAAGTGGGGTCCTGGCTCCAGGTGCCGTACGGGTCGAGCTCGCCGGCGCCGACCACGCCGCGCGGCACGTAGCGCGCGGCGACCGCCTCGTCTTCCTGCCGGTTGCGGTCCTCCGCCCAGCGCGCGAACTCGTCGCGCGTGAAGGCGGGACCTTGCACCTGCGCGAGGAAGCGGCCCGCGAAGCTCGCCGCCTGGCCCGCGCCCAGGTGGATGGATTCGCCGCCCTCTCCGAACACGGTGGCCGTGCCGCTGTGCACCACCACGCGCGTTTGCTGCGTGCGCGTGTCCACGTCGATGCGGTAGTCGCCCGGCTGCAGGGCGCGGAAGGCGAGGTTGGGCGTGCCGATCTCGAAGTTCTCGCCCTGCGCGATCTCGCGCACGCGGGCGTTCACCGTGCCCTGCTGCAGCATGAAGCGGCCGACGCCCAGGTCCAGCTCGCTCACGCCCAGGTGCGTCTCGCCGTTCACGTGCAGCGTGGCCGTCCCCAATTGCAGTTCGGCCCGCGCGCCGGCATCGGTCCACAGGCGGTCGCCTTCGGTCAGCGGCCGGTTCTGCGGCAGTTCCGACCACTCCTCTTCGCCTTGCGGGGCGAAGACCACGCCGCCGGCACGCTGGCTCACGTGGGCGACCCGGGCCGGTGGATCGGCGGCATCCTGGGCGAGGGCGGGGACTGCAAGGCTTGCAAGCAGCAGCGCGGCGAGCCAGGGCAGCAGGCGGGTGAAACGGCGTGAGGAAACGGACAGCATGATGCTCCTCGGTCGGCGGTGACTCTTCAACGCGTGAGCTTGAACCCTTGCAGTAAACCCCTCGTAAATCAAGCAACACCGCACGACCGGCGGTGCTGGCAAGTGACTTTTTTAACGCGGAACGGCGCCGGGCGCTAGCCGCGAAAGATCGCTTCGAGGTCCGCTTCGCCGTTGCCCTGGTCGAGTTGCAGGCTGCCCTCGATGTGGTCCAGGTGTTCGAGCATGATCTTCTCGGCCCGGCCGGCGTCGCTGCGGGCCACCGCGTCGACGATCATCTGGTGCTCGTCGTCGCGGCAGCTCTGGCTGGTGGGCGCGTCGTAGAGGAAGATGGTCAGGCAAGTGAGCATGCACAGCTCGCGCATGCTGCGCGAAAGCGCGTAGTTGCCGGCCAGTTCGGCCAGCAGCGTGTGGAACTCGCCCGACAGGCGGATCACCGCCCGCTTGTCGTTGCGCCGGCGGGCATCGGCTTCCAGCTCCAGGTGCTGGCGCAGGCGCTGCACCTTCTCGGGCGTGTGCGTGTCCACCAGCCGGCGCAGCACCGCCGGCTCGATCAGCCGCCGCGCCTCGAAGATGTCGCGGGCCTGCTCGATGGTGGGCTTGGCCACGTAGGCGCCGCGCTGCGGGAACAGCTCCACGATCTGCTCGTGGGCCAGGCGCGCGAGCACTTCGCGGATGCGCGCGCGGCTGACGCCGAAGATCTCCGCCATCCGTTCCTCACCCAGCTTGGTGCCCGGGTGCAGCCGATGCTCCAGGATGGCGACGTAGATGCGCTCGTAGATCTCGTCGACCGAGGACTCGCGTTCCGTGCTGCGGGCAGGCGGGGTCTTGCGCGCGGTGGCGGGCATGGGGCGGCTCGTGGATGCGGCGTGGGAATGGCCGGCGATTCTAGGGGCGCCGGCGCGTCCCTTCGGGTTCAGGTCCTTCAGGTCCACTGGAACAGTTCCCCCCAGCCGGTGATCGACGCCGGCGAGCCGCCGGCCGCCCGCACCATGCCCCACACGGTGGTGCTCACCGTATCGAGCAGCGGGATGCCGTGCGTGCGCTCGATCCCGCCCGCGAGCTGCGCCGCACGCAGGTTGGTGCAGAAGGTGGTGATGGCCTGCGGGCCGCTGGCGGCGACTTCGTCCATCAGCGCGCGCAGCCGCTGCGGCTCCACCCCGGCGAAGTCGTGGTTCACGCGGATGCCCAGGTGCCGCTCCGCGACCACCTCGATGTCCAGCGCGGCATAGTTGGCGACGATGCGCTGCTGCACGTCTTGCGTGTAAGGGGTGACCAAGGCGAGGCGGCGGATGCGCTTGAGCGCCATCAGCTCGTTGAGCGCCAGCACCGCGGTGGTCGCGGGGATGCCCGTGCGCTCGCGGATGCGCTCGACCAGCTGGCGGTCCCGGTCGAAGCCCAGCCAGCCGGAGGAGGTGCCGCTCCAGCCGATCACGTCGACCTTCGCGTCCGCCAGCAGTTCGGCCGCGGCCAGGATCTTGCTGTCGTCGAACTGCCCCAGCGCCGCCGCGTCCAGCGCGATCTCGGTCACGCGAAAGCGCGAGAAGTGCGCGCTGGCGCCGGGCAGGGCCGAGACGAGCGCGCTGGTGAGCGGCTCCAGGGCCGTGTTGGAAGAGGGGGTCAGCACCCCCAGGCGCATGGGTCGGGTCACTTGGTCGGTCTCCATCCGCAGGTCGCGTCCGGGCCAGTATGCGCCAGCGCGAAATGGTCGGGAAGACGATTTTGCATCAGATTGTCGACACTGGTGTAAACACTATGTGGTGTCGCGGCGCGGGCGTTCATAGTTCCTTCCTCCTCATTTCCCTCCGGGCGGCCGGCAACCGGCGGCCCGGAAGTTGCAGACAAGGCCCTCGTCACCATGCACCCAGATCGCTACGCACCGAAACCGCACCGGCATTCATTGTCGACAATCGTGTCGGCACTTGTCCGGGGCCTTGTCCGCACCTCGCTGGTGCCGGGAGCGCGCCGGCATGGCTGAAGCCCTGGACCTGGTGATCCGCAATGCGCGCGTCGCGACGGCGGCCGACAGCTTCGCCTGCGACATCGGCATCCGCGCCGGCCGCATCGCGCTGCTCGGGGAAGGCCTGCCGGCCGGCACCCGCGAGATCGACGCTGCCGGGCGCACCGTCACGCCCGGGGGCGTGGACGCGCACTGCCATCTCGACCAGCCGATGGAGGGCCCGGCGAAGATGGCCGACGACTTCCTCACCGGCACGCGCTCGGCGGCCTGCGGCGGCACCACCACCATCATCCCTTTCGCCGCGCAGATGAAGGGGCAGTCGCTGGAAGCCGCCGTCGTCGACTACCACGGCCGCGCCGAAGGCAAGGCCTGCATCGACTATGCCTTCCACCTGATCGTGAGCGACCCCACGCCGCAGGTGCTCACCCGGGAGCTGCCGGCGCTCATCGCCCAGGGCTACACCTCGTTCAAGGTCTACATGACCTACGACGACCTGAAGCTGGACGACGGGCAGATGCTGGACGTGCTGGACGTCGCGCGCCAGCACGGCGCGCTGGCGATGATCCACGCGGAGAACGCCGACTGCATCGAGTGGCTGACCAAGCGCCTCGAAGCCGCCGGCCGCACGGCGCCGCGCTGGCACGCGCATGCGCGCCCGATGCTCGTGGAACGCGAGGCGACCCACCGCGCGATCGCGCTGTCCGAGCTGGTCGACGTGCCCATCCTCATCGTGCACGTGTCCGGCCGCGAGGCGATCGAGCAGATCCGCTGGGCGCGCGGCCACGGCCTGTCCGTGTTCGCCGAGACCTGCCCGCAATATCTGTTCCTCACGGCCGAGGACCTGGGCATCGACGACAGCTACCAGGGCGCGCGCTGCATCTGCAGCCCGCCGCCGCGCGACAAGGCCAACCAGCAGGTCATCTGGGACGGGCTGCGCGACGGCCTGTTCACGGTGTTCTCCTCCGACCACGCGCCCTTCCGCTTCGACGATCCGCAGGGCAAGAAGATCGGCGGGGAGGAAGTGCCCTTCCGCCACATCCCCAACGGGATCCCCGGACTGGAGACGCGGCTGCCGCTGCTCTATTCCGAAGGCGTGCTGGGCGGCCGCATCACGCTGCAGAAGTTCGTCGAGCTCACGGCGACCAACCCGGCCAGAGCCTACGGACTGCATCCGCGCAAGGGCACGATCGCCGTGGGCAGCGATGCCGACCTCGTGGTGTGGGACGAGCGCGAGGTGACGGTGCGCAACGGCGCGCTGCACCACGCCGTCGACTACACGCCTTACGAAGGCATGAAGCTCAAGGCCTGGCCCGGCCTCACGCTGTCGCGCGGCGAGGTCGTGTGGAACGGCTCCGCCTTCACGGGCCACGCGGGACGCGGCAAGTTCCTGCCTTGCGGCACGCCCACCCTGCTGCCCCGGAGGACCTGATGCGCCTCCTGGTCGTCAACCCCAACATCTCCGACAGCGTCACCGACCTGATCCGGGCGGAGGCGCAGCGCAGCGCCTCGCCCGGCACCGAGATCGAAGCGCGCACCGCGCCCTTCGGCATGGCCTACATCGAGACGCGCTTCGAAGCGATGGTCGGCGCCTACGCCACCGCGCAGGTGGCGGCCGAACACGTGCAAGGCTGCGACGCCGTGGTGGTCGCCGCCTTCGGCGATCCCGGCCTCGCGGCCCTGCGCGAGCTGCTGCCCGTGCCGGTCACCGGCATGACGGAAGCGGCGCTCGCCACGGCGCACCTCCTGGGCCACCGCATCTCCATCATCGCGATCTCGCAGCGCATCCAGGCCTGGTACCGTGAAGTGGTCGAGGCCTACGGCTTCGGCGGGCGCCTGGCGAGCATCCGCGCGCTGGACCGCCCCATCAGCGCGATCGGCGGCGTGCAGCAGGAACACGCGCAGGCCCTGAAGGCCCTGGCCGAGCGCGCGGTGGCCGAGGACGGCGCCGACGTGATCATCCTCGCCGGCGCGCCGCTCGCGGGCCTTGCGCGCACGCTGCAGGGACAGCTTCCCGTGCCCGTGGTCGACGGCGTCTCCAGCGCCGTGCGCCATGCACAGACCCTGGTCGCGCTCCAGCCCGGCCGCGCGCAACGCGGCAGCTTCGCGCCACCGCCTTCCAAACCCCATCGCGGCCTGCCCGACGCCATCGCGCGGCTGCTCGACTCCCCCCGCTGAAGGATCCGAACGATGAAACACGCCCTTGCCCGCCTCGCCATTGCCTTCCTCCTCACGCTCAGCGCCAGCCTGCCCGCGGCCGCGCAGCAGAAGCTGCAGATCGCCGGCAACTTCGCCACCGAACATCCGTCCAGCGTCGCTGTCGAACAGGTCTTCCGCAAGGAGCTCGCGCGCCTGACGAACAACCAGCTGCAGGTCGACGTCTTCCCCGCCATGCAGCTCGGGGGCGCCAAGGAGAACGTGGACGCGGTGCGCTCGGGCACCCTGGCGATCACGTGGGTCGGCGCCGCCTTCCTCTCGCGCATCGTGCCGGAGCTGGAGGCCGTGAGCCTGCCCTTCGTGTTCCCCAACCGCGAGGCCGCCTTCCGCGTGATCGACGGACCCGTGGGCCAGGCGATCGACAAGAGGCTGCAGGACAAGGGCTTCGTCTCGCTGGGCTGGATGGAGCTGGGCATGCGCCACGTCACCAACAGCAAGGGCCCGATCCGCGGCGTCGCGGACCTCAAGGGCCTGAAGGTGCGGCTGCAGCCGAACGAGACCCACCTGAACACCTTCCGTGCGCTGGGCGCCAATCCGGTGGCGATGGACGTGAAGGAGCTCTATTCGGCGCTCGAGCAGCGCGTCGTGGATGGCCAGGAGAACCCCTATACGGTGATCTCCGCCAGC
Source organism: Ramlibacter sp. G4-7 (assembly GCF_057784995.1). Lineage (NCBI taxonomy): Bacteria > Pseudomonadati > Pseudomonadota > Betaproteobacteria > Burkholderiales > Comamonadaceae > Ramlibacter > Ramlibacter sp. G4-7. The sequence goes on along the minus strand of NZ_JBYNTT010000003.1, from coordinate 240,692 downwards.
CGGTTCGGCGAAGTGCAGAAGCACTTGTCCAACACCGGCCACTTCTTCGATTTCATCGCCGTGGTCGCCAGCAAGAAGGCCTTCGAGCAGCTCAAGCCCGAATACCAGAAGGCCGTGCGCGAGGCGATGACCTCCACCATCGCCTTCCAACGCAAGCTGGCGGCGGACCAGGAGGCGCAGAAGTTCGCGGAGCTGAAGGCCAAGATGGCCTACACGGAGATCGCCCCGGCCGCGCGCGAGGAGATGCGCAAGGCCTCGCTGCCGGTGATCGAGGACGTGAAGAAGCGCGCCGGCGCCGACCTGGTCAACCAGGTGCTGGCCGAAGCCGCCAGGCACTGATCCGGTGGAGAAGCTCCCCATGGACCAGGCCCTGTCCTTCCCCGATGTGGCAGCGGCGCCGGCGTGGCCGCTGCGGCTGCTGCGCGCGGGTGACCGCGCGCTCACCGGCGTGCTGCTCGCCGCCGTCGCCGTGATGGTGGCGGTCGTGTCCGCGCAGGTCGCGCTGCGCTACGGCTTCAACCGGTCCATCGACTGGGCCGACGAAGTCGGGCGCCTGGCCTTCGTCTGGTCCATCTTCCTGGCCATCCCGCTGGGCGTGCGCGACGGCGCCCACATCGGGATCGACCTGCTGGTGGACAAACTGCCGGTCCTGGGGCAGTCCGTGCTGCGGCGCGCGGGTGCCGCGCTCGCGGCCGCGATGATGCTGGCCATCACCTGGGCCGCGATCCGTACCTGCCGCGAGCAGTGGGACGAGCTGATGTCCACCGTGGACGTCAGCGTCGGCTGGTTCATCGTGCCGGTGGCGATCGGGGCGCTGTTCAGCGCCTTGCACCTGCTGCGCATCGTCATCGCCGGCCCGCCGGTGAAGAAGCTGGAGAGCGCCGAATGAGCGGAGCCGTCATTGCCGGATTCATGGGGCTGTCGCTCCTCGGTCTTCCCATCGCGTTCGCCATGGGCGTCGCCGCGCTCGTCGCGCTGCTGGCGAGCGGCGTCGACCTCACGATGGTGCCCCAGCGCATGATGCATGCGGTCAACAGCTTCCCGCTGATGTCCATCCCCTTCTTCATGCTCGCGGGCGAGCTGATGATCAAGGCGGGCATCGTCGAGCGGCTGATCGGGCTGGCCAACACGATGGTCGGCCGCGTGCGCGGCGGCCTCGCGCACGTGACCATGCTGGCCGGTGCCGGCCTCGCCACCGTGTCAGGTGCCGCGGTGTCGGACGCCAGCGCGCTGTCCTCGACGCTGGTGCCCTCGCTCGCCAAGGTCTACGACAAGGGCTTCGCCACCGCCATCGTGGCCGCGGCCGCCAACCTCGGGCCGATCATCCCGCCGAGCGGCGCGATGATCGTCTACGCCTTCATGGCCGGATCGTCGGTCTCGGTCGGCGGCATGTTCATGGCCGGCGTGGTGCCCGGGATCATCATCACCGTGGGCTTCATTGCCCTGTGCTCGTGGATCGCCACCAGGCGCGGCTGGGCCGTCACCGGCGACCCGTTCCGCCTGCGCGCCGTGCTCGCCGAGCTGCGCCGCTCCGCCATCGTGCTGGCGATGCCGGTGGTGGTGATCGGCGGCATCGTCGGCGGCGCGTTCACCGCGACCGAGGGCTCGGCCATCGCCGTCGTGTACTCCGCGGCGCTGGGCTTCTTCGTCACCCGAACGCTCAAGATGCAGGATCTGCCGGGCATCGTCGTGCGTGCGGCGGTCACCACGGCCATGGTCGGCGCCCTGATCGCGTTCGCCTCGGTCATCACGTACCTGATGACCGTGGACCTGCTGCCGCAGAAGCTCACGCTCCTGCTCAAGGCCATCACGGACAACCCGCTCGCGTACATGGGGCTGGTGGCGGTGCTGCTGTTCATCGTGGGCATGTTCCTCGAGTCCAACGCCGCCTACATCATGCTGGTGCCGCTGCTGCACCCCATCGCCATCCAGTACGGCATCGACCCGCTGCATTTCGGCTTCCTGTTCGTGCTGAACCTGGTGATCGGCATGCTGACCCCGCCCGTGGGCGTCGTGCTGTTCGTCGTCTGCGGCATCACCGGGGTGCGCATGCGCGAGCTGGTCGCCAACGTCTGGCCCTTCATCGCGCTGATGTACGGCGTGCTGCTGGCCTGCATGCTGTTTCCGCCCCTGGTGACCGCGCTGCCGCGCGCGCTGGGTTATTGAGTCCCTCCCTCCATCCCATCCACAACAGAGGAGCCCCATGAAAACACTCCTTCCGCCCGGCCGCACGAGCGCGGCCATCGCCGGCTTCACCGACGTGGCCGCGCTCGCCTGCGGCTGGTGGCTGATCGCCCTGAGCGTCGCGACCTGCGTCGAGATGCTGGGGCGCAAGGTCTTCGGCTTCAGCCTGCAGGGCATCGACGAGATCGGCTCCTACACCTATGCGATCGTCGGCAGCATCGGCTTCGCGCACACGCTGATCACGCGCAGCCACACCCGCGTGGACTTCCTGATCTCGCGCTTCTCGCCGCGCGTGCGCTCCGTGCTGAACCTGGCGGCGATGCTGACGCTCACGGCGCTGGCGCTCCTGTGCCTGTGGCGCGGCGCCGCCGTCGTGCACGAGAGCATCGACCTGAAGGCCACGGCCTCGACGCCCCTGGCGACACCGATGTGGATCCCGCAGAGCATCTGGCTGGCCGGCTACGTGCTGTTCGCCGCCGTCGCCCTCTGCGCCGCCTGGCATGCGCTGCGCCTGTTCCTGCGCGGCGACCATGCCGCCCTCAACGACACCTTCGGCCCGCAGACCCTGGACGAGGAGATCGAGGCCGAGACCGAACTGCACCTGCACACCGAGGCCGGCAGCGCCCCCGCGGCCGCACCCGCTGCTGCCACCCTTTCCCTGGAAGCGCAAGGAGCCAAGGCATGATCAGCCCCCTCGAGATCGCCATCGGCCTGGCCCTGATGCTGGGACTGATGTTCGTCGGCCTGCACGTGGCCACCACCATGCTGGTCGTCGGCCTGCTCGGCGCCATGATCCACTTCGGCATGCCGGCGTTCAACGCCCTGGGCGAGCAGATCTGGGCGGCCGGCGAGGACTACCTGCTGCTGTCCATTCCGCTGTACATCCTGCTCGGCGAGATCCTGATGCGCGGCGGCGCGACCGACAAGATGTACCAGTCGCTCGCCGACTGGCTCAAGCGCCTGCCCGGCGGCCTGCTGCACACCAACATCGGAGCGTCGGCGCTGTTCTCCGCGGTGTCCGGCTCCTCGGTGGCCACTGCCGCGACCATCTCCACCGTGGCGCTGCCCGCGTTCAAGAACCGCGGCTACGACCAGCGCATGGTGCTGGGCTCCATCGCCGCCGGCGCGAGCCTGGGCAACCTGATCCCGCCGGGCGTGGCCTTCATCATCTACGGGTCGATGACCAACACCTCGGCGTCGCGCCTGTACATGGCGGGCGTGATCCCGGGCGCGATCATGACGGTGCTGTTCCTGCTCACCATCCTCGCGGTGTGCGTGTGGCGGCCGTCGATGGCGGGCAAGGCCGAAAGCAGCGTCGGCTGGGGCCAGCGCCTGCGCCACTCGGTGCACCTGGCCGGCCCGCTGCTGGTGTTCGGCGTCGTGATGGGCGGCATCTACACGGGCTGGGCCACCGTCACCGAAAGCGCCGCGCTGGGCGTGATCGTCTGCCTGCCCATCGCCTGGGCCTACGGCAAGCTGAACGTGAAGATGCTGCACGAGTGCTTCCGCTCGACGCTGCGCCTGACCGCCATGACGGCGCTGATCCTGGTCGCCGCGCTGTACCTGAACTTCGTGCTGTCCATGCTGGGCGTGCCGCAGTCCCTGGCCAGCCTGATCAAGTCGCTCGACGTCTCGCCGCTGCTGCTGCTGTGGGTGCTCGCGGTGATGTACGTGGTCCTGGGCGTCGCGCTGGAGACCATGCCGATGATGGTCGGCACGCTGCCGGTGGTGTTTCCCATCATCCAGGCCGCCGGCATCGACCCCGTCTTCTTCGGCGTGTTCATGGTGCTGATGTGCGAGCTCTCGCTCCTGAGCCCGCCGATCGGCATGACGCTGTACGTGATCCAGGGCGTGCGCGGCGAAGGGACCATCAACGAGGTGTTCCAGGGCACGCTGCCCTTCCTCGTGGCCATGATCGCCATGACGGCCATCCTGATCCACTTCCCGGCGATCGCCACCTTCCTTCCCAACCTGATGTTCGGACGATGATGCGCAAACACCTTTCCCTCCTCGCCGCCGCCGCGCTCGCGTTCGGCTTCACGACCGCCCAGGCGCAGCAGCCGCTGAAGCTGCGCGTCGCCGGCAATTTCGTCGCCGCGGGTCTGCTGCAGCAGCAGAAGGAGCAGCCCTTCTTCGACAACTTCGCCAAGGTCGCCGGCTTGCCGGTGGAGATCGACTACAAGCCGATGGACGTGGTCGGCGTGAAGGACGTCGACGCGCTGCGCGTGATCAAGTCCGGCCTGTTCGACATCGTGGCGCTGCGCCTGGCGCAGGCTTCCCGCGACGATCCCACCCTGCTCGGCCCCGACATCGTCGGCCTCGCCACGGACTACGACACCGCGCGCAAGGTGTGGGACGCCTGGCGCGGCCCGCTCGACCAGCGCCTGCAGGAGCGCCATGGCGCCAAGCTGCTGGCCGTCTATCCCTTCGGACCGCAGATCCTGTTCTGCAAGGGCGCGTTCACCAGCCTGGCCGACATGAAGGGCAAGAAGGTGCGGGTGAGCGACCAGGTGCTCGCCAAGTTCATGGAGAAGATCGGTGCCATCCCGGTGACGCTGGCCTTCGGCGAGACGCAGCAGGCGCTGGAGCGCGGCGTGACCGACTGCGCCATCACCGGTCCGAGTTCCGCCAACAGCGCCGGCTGGCCCGAGGTGACCACGCACGTGATGCCGCTGGGCTTCCAGGTGCACCAGGTCGCCTTCGCGATCAACCTGGCGAAGTGGAAGTCGCTGTCGGCCGACCAGCAGGCCAAGGTCGCCGCCGCCTTCCAGAAGTTCGAGGGCGAAGCCTGGGCCTATTCGCGCGAACTGTGGGACGACGCGGCGCGCTGCAACACCGGCAAGGACTGCCGCATCGGCAAGAAGTTCGCGATGAAGGAAGTGGCGCCGACCGCGGCCGACCGCCAGCTCGTGGCCGACGCCGTGCGCACCGTCTCCTATCCGCTGTGGGCCGAGTCCTGCGACAAGGTCTACGACAAGTGCTCCGCCGCCTGGAAGCAGGCCATCGGCCCCATCGTGGGCCTCAAGTGATCTCCCAACCGAAAGGACACCCCGCCATGAAGAACCTCGTGAAGGCCGCGCTCGCGGCCACCGCGCTTGCGCTCGCCTGCGGCGCCCAGGCCGAGAACCTGAAGCTGCGCGCCGCCGGCAACCTCGTGGCCACGGGCCTCATCCAGCAGACCAAGGAGCAGCCCTTCTTCGAGAATTTCGCGAAGAACACCGGCACGCCCATCGACGTGGACTACAAGCCCATGGACGTGCTGGGCGTGAAGGACGCCGACGGCCTGCGCGTGCTCAAGTCCGGCCTGTTCGACATCGTGACGCTGCGCCTGGCGCAGGTCTCGCGCGACGAGCCCTTCTTCCTCGGCCCGGACATCGTCGGTCTGTCGACCGACTACGACACGGCGCGCAAGGTGGTGGACGCCTACCGCGAGGTCTTCGACAAGCGCCTGCAGGAGCGCTACAACGGCAAGCTGCTGGGCATCTACCCCTTCGGGCCGCAGGTGCTGTTCTGCAAGACGGCGATCGGCGGCCTGGCCGACCTCAAGGGCAAGAAGGTGCGCGTGTACGACGCCTCGCTGGCCAAGTTCATCGAGAAGATGGGCGGCATCCCCGTCACCATCTCCTTCGGCGAGACGCAGCAGGCGCTGGAACGCGGCGTGACCGACTGCGCCATCACCGGCCCCAGCTCGGCCAACTCCGCCGGCTGGCCCGAGGTCACGACCCACTTCATGCCCATCGGCTTCCAGAGCGCCCTGAACGCCTACGCGATCAACCTGGACAAGTGGAACAAGCTGCCCGCCGACCAGAAGGCGAAGATCACCGAAGCCTTCAAGAAGTACGAAGCCGAGGTCTGGACCTACTCCAAGGAGCTGTTCGACGACGCCGTGCGCTGCAACGTCGGCAAGGACCCGTGCAAGACGGTCAAGAAGTACGCGATGAAGGACGTGCCGGTGAAGCCCGCGGATACCAAGCTGATCCACGACGCGCTCACCAATGTCTCGCTGCCGACCTGGAGCGAGCAGTGCGACAAGTCCTATGACAAGTGCTCGGCCACCTGGAAGCAGGTGGTCGGGCCGGTGGTCGGCATCAAGTAAGTGGGCGCCGCTCCCGACACCTGGCAGCTGCCCGCCACCGAGCTCGCGCGCCGCTACCGCGCGGGCAGCCTGACGCCCACGCAGGTGGCGCGGGACGCCCTGGCGCGGCTGGAGGCGGTAAACCCGCGCATCAACGCGGTGGTCGCGCGACGCGATGCGGCCTTCCTGGCCGAAGCGGGCGCTGCCACCGAACGCCTCGCGCGCGGCCGGCCGCTGTCCGCGCTCGACGGCATTCCGCTGTCGGTGAAGGACAGCCTCTACACCGCGGACCAGCCCACCACCTGGGGCTGTCCCGCGCTGCGCGCGCACGCCACCGGCCAGGACGAGTTCGCCGTGGCGCGCGCCCGCGCCGCCGGCGCACTGGTCATCGGCAAGACCAACGTGCCGGAGTTCGCGCTGGAGGGCTACACCGGCAACCCGGTCTTCGGCGTCACCCGCAATCCCTGGAACCTGGCACTCACGCCCGGCGGCTCCAGCGGCGGCGCGGTGGCTTCGGTGGCGGCCGGCATCACGCCGCTGGCGATCGGGCAGGACGGCGGCGGGTCGATCCGCCGGCCCGCCTCGCACACGGGGCTGGTGGGCCTCAAGCCCAGCCTGGCGGCGGTGCCGCGCGAGCACGTGCTGCCCAGCCTGCTGCTGGACTTCGAGGTGATCGGCCCGCTGGCGCGCACCGTGGCGGACGCACGGCTGCTGTTCGACGTGATGCGCGGGCCTGCGGCTGTCGACCGGCTCTCGCTCGCCGCGGCGCTGGCGGCGGCCGGACCGCGCCCGACCGGCCCGTTGCGCATCCTCTACGTCGAACGCTTCGGCAGCGCGCCGCTGGATCCGCAGATTGCCGCCAGCGTCGGCCAGGCCGTGCAGCGGCTGGCAGCGCTGGGCCACGAGGTGCGGCACGGGCCGCTGCCGCTGGACCTGGACTTCTTCGCCGAGGCCTGGCCGCAGATCGGGCAGGCCGGCCTCGCGCAGATGTTCGAGCGGCGCCCCGACTGGGCCGCGCAGGCCTCGGCCAAGTACCTGGAAATGGCGGACAAGGGACGCGCGATCCCCGCCGCCCGCCTGTGGCAGATCCTGGAGCAGGTCAAGAAGCTGCGCCGCGACAGCGTCGCGCTGTTCGCCGGCACCGACGTCCTCGTGCTGCCCTCCGCGGCGGCCCTGCCCTGGAAGGCGGAGGACGCCTACCCGACGCACATCGCCGGCCAGGAGGTCGGCCCGCGCGGCCACGCCGTCTACACCGGCTGGGTGAACGCCGCCGGCCTGCCGGGTCTCGCCCTGCCCTGCGAACCTTCGGCCGAAGGCCTGCCGATCGGCATGCAGCTGGTGGGACGCTACGGCGCCGACGACCAGTTGCTGGATCTGGGGGCGTCCTACGAAGCGGCCCACCCCTGGGCGCAGCGCTGGCCGCGGTTGTGACTGCTGCACTGCAGCGAGTCCATCCCTTTTGGTCAAAACCGTTTCGCCTTGAACATCGCGCCGCAGCAGGCGTACCGTACGGCCGGGCACCAGCCCATGCATTCACCAACAACAGGAGACACAGATGGCCAGGATCCTCATGCTCGGAGCGTCGTACGGATCGCTCCTCGCTTCCAAGCTGCTCTTCGCGGGGCACGAGCTCAAGCTCGTGTGCCTGCCGGCGGAAGCCGACCTGATCAACGCCGAAGGCTTTCGCGTGCGCATGCCGGTGCGCGGCCGCGCGCAGCAGGTGGAGATCGATTCGCGCAAGCTGCCCGGCAAGGTGTCGGCCGCCGGCACCGGCGACGTGAACCCGGCCGACTACGACCTCGTCGGCCTGGCGATGCAGGAGCCGCAGTACCGCTCCCCCGGCGTGCGCGAACTGCTGGCGGCCGTGGCGCGTTCGCGCGTGCCCTGCATGTCGATCATGAACATGCCGCCGCTGACCTACCTGCGCCGCATCCCCGGACTCGATGCCGAGGCCCTGAAGCCCGCGTACACCGACGCGAGCGTGTGGGACGGTTTCGAACCCGGCCTGCTGACGCTGTGCAGTCCCGACCCGCAAGCCGTGCGCCCGCCGGAGGAGAAGGTCAACGTGCTGCAGGTGACGCTGCCCACCAACTTCAAGGCCGCGCGCTTCGACGCGCCCGAGGCCACCGCGTTGCTGCGGCAGCTGGAAGCCGACGTGGATGCCGTGCGCTTTGCCGCACCCGAAGGGCCGATCGAACTGCCGGTGAAGCTGCGCGTGTCCGACTCCGTGTTCGTGCCGCTGGCCAAGTGGTCCATGCTGCTGGCGGGCAACTACCGCTGCATCACGCCCACCGGCATGCGCACCGCGCAGGAGGCCGTGCACACCGACATCGCGGAATCCAAGTCCGTGTACGACTTCGTCTACGACGTGTGCCTGCGCCTGGGTGCGCGGCACGAGGACCTGGTGCCCTTCGACAAGTACGCCGCCGCCGCGGCCAGCCTCAGCCGACCGGCCTCGGCGGCGCGCGCCCTGAACAATGGGGCGCCCTACATCGAGCGCGCGGACAAGCTGGTGCAACTGGTGGCGCGCCAGCTCGGGCTGCGGCATCCGGTGATCGACCGCATGGTGGACCTGGTGGACACGCGCCTGCATGCGAATCGCGAGGCGGCGAAGAGCAAGTAGCATCGGCGCTCCGACCACAGGAGTTCCCACCATGCCCAGCCCCCACCCCAACCCTCCCCCAGGGGAGGAGGGAGCCACGCGACGGCTCGCGGAGGCGCTCGCCGGCGCCCACCGCCAGCGCCACACGATCGCCGCCACGCCCTTCGAGCCGCTGCTGCAGCAAGCCGAACAGGCTTATGCGGTGCAGGACGCGGTGGCGCAAGCCATGGGCTGGTTCGACCGGCCCGTGCCCCAGCACTGGAAATCGGGCGGGCCCTCGCGCACGGCGCCCCTGACTCACTCCGGACTGCCGCCGCAGCACGTGTGGTCCAGCCCCGCCGATGCGCGCGGCACCCATTTCAACTGGCGGCTGATCGAGGCGGAAGTCGCATTGCGCCTGGGCCGCGAGGTCACGCCAGCGGATGCGCAGGCGTTCGACCCGGCGGCGGTGACACAGTGGATCGACGGCATGACCGTGTCGATCGAGATCGTCGACTCGCGCTGGGACAACCGCGCCGCGAGCGCACTGCTCAAGCTGGCCGACCTGCAGTCGCACGGCGCGCTGGTGCTGGGCGCCTGGAAACCCTTCGCGCCGCGCGACTGGGCGCAGCAGGCCTGCACGGTGCAGATCGGCAACGCCGCGCCGCAGTCCTTCCGCGGCACGCATTCCCTGGTCGACCCGGCCTGGCTGCTGCCGATCTGGCTGCGCCACGTGACGCGCCATGGCGCCACCATCCCCAAGGGCACCATCGTCACCACCGGGACCTGGTGCGGGATGCTGGAGGCCAAGGCAGGCGACCAGGTCAAGGCGGTGTTCGAGGGCATCGGCGAGGCGCAAGTGCAGCTCTGATCCGGCGGCGGGGTTCGCCGGACGCCCACGCGTCCGGCGGTGTCCCGCCACCACCCTGCCTGCATGGCGCGCAGCGACCCAACCGGGACGGCTTGCCACCGGCGCCATGCCGCACGCTAAAGTGCACCGCTTGACCGCCCCTGCCCCCGTCCGCAGCGCCTGGCCCATGCTGCTGGTGCTGATCTCCGGCTTTGCCCTGAGCCAGGCCTTCCGCACCGCCGCGGCCATCATGGCGCCACCGCTGCAGCAGGCGTTCGCCCTCACGCCGCAGCAACTGGGCCTGTTCGCGGGCGTCTTCCACTTCGCCTTCGGCGGCCTGCAGCTGTTCATGGGCATGGGCATCGACGTCTACGGCGTCAGGCGCACGGTGCTGGCCGTCTTCCCGCTGACGGTCATCGGCGCGCTCCTGACGGCCAGTGCCGACAGCTACGGCGGCCTGCTCGTCGGCCAGGCGCTCACCGGCATCGGCTGCGCGCCGGCCTTCCTGGTGTGCACGGTGTTCATCGCGCGGCGTTTCCCGGCGGAACGCTACGCCTCGGTCAACGGCGCGGCGCTCGGAATCGGTTCGGTCGGGCTGCTGCTCACCGGCACGCCCCTGGCCTGGGTGATCCAGGCGTGGAGCTGGCGCGCCGGCTACGTCGCGCTGGCCGGCTGCGCCGCGCTGGCCTGGCTGGCCATCCTGCTGCGCGTGCGCGAGGACGCTCCCTTGCGCACCGGTCCGCGGCCGGGCGTGCTCGCGGCACTGCGCGGCTATGGCGAACTGTTCCGGCTGCCGCAGACGGCCGGCATCATCGGCCTGGCGCTGTTCACGTACGCGTCCTTCCTGTCCCTGCGCGGGCTGTGGCTGGGGCCTTTGCTGATCGACCGCTACCGCTTCACGCTCGTCGACAGCGGCAACGTGGCGCTGGCCGTCTCCGTGCTGGGCATGGTGGGGCCGCCGCTGTTCGGGCGGCTCGACCCGGGCGATGCGCAGCGGCGGCGCCGCTGGATCGTCGGCTGCACGCTGGCTTGCGCCGCACTGTTCACTGCGATGGCGTTCTGGCTGCCCGCCTCCTTCGAGGTCACGCTGGCGCTCGCCGTGGGCATCGTCTCCGGCTACATGGTCATGCAGTACGCCGACGTGCGCGCCACCTACCCCGCGCACATGACAGGCCGCGCGATGGCGGTCTTCACCATGGCGATGTTCCTCGGCGTCGCGCTCATGCAGTGGCTCACGGGCCTCGCCGCGTCGGCCGCCGCCGCGCTGGACATCGAGACCTATACCGCCGTGTTCGCCGCGATCGCCTGCTTCCTGCTGCTGGGCGCGGGCCTGTACCGCTTCCTGCCGGGTCCGCGCGTGGCCAGCACGGCCACGGCCGAACCGTCACAATCGGCGCCATGAAAATCGCGAAGGACACCGTCGTCACGCTGCAATACCGCGTGGCTGAGAACAATGGCCGCCTGATCGAGCAGAGCAAGACCCCCATGGTCTACCTGCACGGCGGTTACGAGAACACCCTGCCGAAGATCGAGCAAGCGCTGGATGGCCAGGAAGCGGGCCATGAGGTCACGCTGGACCTGCAGCCCGAAGATGCCTTCGGCGTGCGCGACGAGTCGCTGGTGCGCGTGATTCCCAAGAGCGAATTCCCGCCCGGCGTGAAGGTCGGCGGCCAGCTCGAGGGCCGCACCGACGACGGCCGGCCCCACGTCTTCCACGTCATGAAGATCAAGGGTCCCGAAGTCCACCTCGACGGCAACCACCCGCTCGCGGGCAAGGCCCTGAAGTTCCACCTGAAGGTCACGGGCGTGCGCGCCGCCAGCGCCGAGGAAATCCAGCACCGGCACGTGCACGGCGAGCACGGGCACCACCACTGACGCCTTCTTGGCTTCCCTGGACCCGCCCCCAATTAGGAGGTCACATGTCCACTCCCGCCTCCCCCGTCCTCGCCGTCAAGCCGCTCGGTTTTCCCTGGGAAACCGCGGACCCCTTCCTCTTTTGCGCCTACCACGACGATGCCTATCCGCGCGGCAACGGGAAGATGGGGCCGGCGGCGTCGCTGGCCGGGCGTGACATCGGGCAGGACTTCAGCCGCAAGGACGGCTGGAGCATGTACCACGGGGAGACGGTGCCGGGCTTTCCCGCGCACCCGCACCGCGGCTTCGAGACCGTGACCATCGTGCGCAAGGGCCTCATCGACCACAGCGACTCGCTGGGCGCGGTGGCGCGCTTCGGCGGCGGCGACGTGCAGTGGGTGACCGCCGGCAAGGGCATCGTGCATTCGGAGATGTTCCCGCTGCTGGCCACCGGCGAGGACAACCCGCTGGAGCTGTTCCAGATCTGGCTGAATCTGCCCAGGCGCAGCAAGATGGCCGAGCCGCACTTCACCATGTTCTGGAACGAGCAGGTGCCGCGCCTGGTGCTCGCGGACCGGGCCGGCGGCAAGACCGAAGTCACGGTGGTCGCCGGCCGTTTCGGCGACGTGGTCCCGCTCGCACCCCCGCCGGACTCGTGGGCGGCCGACCCCCAGTCCGACGTCGCGATCTGGACCCTGCGCATGGAGCCGGGGGCCGGCCTCCAGCTGCCGCCCGCCACGCTGGCGGGCACACGGCGCACGCTGTACTTCTTCAAGGGCGGCACTGCCATGGTCGGCGGCCAGCCGGTGCAAGCACCGGCGGCCGTCACGCTGGATGCGGGCGTCGAGGTGGCCATCGCAGCCGGCGACGCCGTCTGCGAATTCCTGGTCCTGCAGGGCCAGCCCATCGCCGAGCCCGTCGCGCAGTACGGCCCCTTCGTGATGAACACGCAGCAGGAAATCGCGCAGGCGATGCAGGACTACCGCCGCACGCAGTTCGGCGGCTGGGCGTTCCCCGACCCGGCGCCGGTGCATGGCAGCGAAGGCCGGCGCTTTGCCCGCTATCCGGACGGACGAGAGGAAACATCGGGGGCCGGGTGAAGCCCACCCGCCGCCGGCATCGCCGCGCACGCGGTCGGCTACGCGCTCACTGCCACAGGCAGCGCTGGCACCAGGCGGCGCCGAACTGGCGCACGCACTCGTCCCACATGCCTTCGGACGCGCGCTGCGGGAACCAGCTGCGGTTGGCGTAGCACTCCGCGTCGGTGGCCGGCGGCGCGGCGCAGGCAGCGAGCACCACGGCCGCCGCCGCGAGCCAGCTTCGCAGGGCGCTCATCGGGACAGGCACTCCCGGCAGGCCGCTTCGCCCATCTGCTTGATGCACGCCTCCTGGACGTACTGCGGCTCCTGGGTGGACAGGTAGCCGCGGAAGAGGCGGCACTGGTCGGCGCGCTGTTCGGGCGTGGGCGGGGTGCTCTGGCAGCCGGTGAGAAGGGCGCTGGCCGCCAGCAGCAGCAGCAGCGGAACAGAAAGCTTCATGGGGGCCTCCTGGGAATGCGCGTGCATGGTCGGCGACGCGGCTGCGCGGCGGTAGGGGACCATGGTCCCATCCGGCGAAGGAATAAAGAAGGCGCCCACTAGGGGCGCCTCATCGATTCCCGCCTGCGCGGGCAGGATGCAGCTAGCGCTGCGTCACTTCGCCGCGACGACGCGGACCATCTCCAGGCACTTGTTGGAGTAGCCCCATTCGTTGTCGTACCAGCTCACCAGCTTGACGAAGGTACTGTCCAGCGCGATGCCGGCGTCGGCGTCGAAGATGGAGGTGCGGGCATCGCCCACGAAGTCGGTGGCCACGACCTTGTCCTCGGTGTAGCCCAGGATGCCCTTGAGCGCGCCCTCGCTCTGCGCCTTCATCTCGGCGCAGATCTCGGCATAGGTCGCCGGCTTTTCCAGCTCCACCGTCAGGTCCACCACGGACACGTCCGAGGTCGGCACGCGGAAGGACATGCCGGTGAGCTTCTTGTTCAGCTCGGGGATCACAACGCCCACCGCCTTGGCCGCGCCGGTGGACGAGGGGATGATGTTCTCCAGGATGCCGCGGCCGCCGCGCCAGTCCTTGTTGGACGGGCCGTCCACGGTCTTCTGCGTCGCCGTCGCCGCGTGCACGGTGGTCATCAGCCCGCGCTTGATGCCCCACTTGTCGTTCATCACCTTGGCGATGGGTGCCAGGCAGTTGGTCGTGCAGGAGGCGTTGGAGATGATGTCCTCGCCCTTGTACTTGCGGTCGTTCACGCCGAACACGAACATCGGGGTGTCGTCCTTGGACGGGGCCGACAGGATCACCTTCTTCGCACCCGCCTGCAGGTGCTTCTGGCCGCCTTCCTTGGTCAGGAAGATGCCGGTGGATTCGATCACCACCTCGGCGCCGATCTCGCCCCACTTGAGCGCGGCCGGATCCTTCTCCGCGGTCAGGCGGATCTTCTTGCCGTTGACGACCAGGGTGTTGCCTTCGACGGCGATGGTGCCCTTGAAGCGGCCGTGCACCGAGTCGTACTGCAGCATGTACGCCAGGTAGTCCGGCTCCAGCAGGTCGTTGATGCCGACGATCTCGATGTCGGGGAAGTTCTGCACCGCCGAGCGCAGGACGTTGCGGCCGATGCGGCCGAAGCCATTGATGCCTACCTTGATCGCCATTCGATTACTCCTGAAGAAAGAACCACCCCGATGCCATCGCGGCCTCGGGCCGCCATGACATGCCTTAAGCCTTTTGCAGAACGGCCCGCACCGTGTCCGCCACGTTTTCGGGCGTGAAGCCGAAGTGCTTGAACAGCACATTAGCAGGAGCCGACTCGCCGAAGGTATCGATGCCCACCACGGCAGCGCAACCGTACTTCCACCAGAAGTCGCTCACGCCGGCTTCCACCGCGATGCGCGGCAGGTCCGCGGGCAGCACGCCTTCCTTGTAGTCGCGCTCCTGTCGGTCGAAAGTCGTCGTGCTGGGCATGGAGACGACGCGCACGGCCACGCCTTCGGCGGCCAGCTGCTCGCGCGCCTTGAGCGCCAGCTGCACCTCGGAGCCCGTGGCGATGATCACCGCGTCCGCATCCTCGTCCTCGCCGGCCAGCACGTAGGCACCGCGGGCGATGTCGCCCAGCCTCGACTTGGGCGCATACGGCAGGTTCTGGCGCGACAGCAGCAGCGCGGTCGGCCGGTTCGCGTTCCCCAGGGCCACGCCCCAGGCGACCGCGGTCTCGGCCGTGTCGCCCGGACGCCAGACGTCCAGGCCCGGGATCAGCCGCAGGCTGGCCGCATGCTCGATCGACTGGTGCGTCGGGCCGTCCTCGCCCAGGCCGATGGAGTCGTGGGTGAACACGTGGATCACGCGCCGCTTCATCAGCGCCGCCATGCGGATCGCGTTGCGGCTGTAGTCGCTGAAGGTCAGGAAGGTGCCGCCGTAAGGGATGTAGCCGCCATGCAGCGCCACGCCGTTCATGATGGCCGCCATGCCGAACTCGCGCACGCCGTAGTTGATGTGGCGGCCGATCCTGCCCTCGGCACGCACCACGTCGCCGGACTGGTCGAAGCGCAGCGGCGGCGTGCTCTTGGTGTTGGTCAGGTTCGAGCCGGTCAGGTCCGCCGACCCGCCCAGCATTTCAGGCAGGGCCGCCGTGAACGCTTCCAGCGCGATCTGCGAGGCCTTGCGCGAAGCGACCGTCTCGGCCTTCTCGTTGGCCGAGCGCACGGCCTGGGCGACGATGTCGGCGAAATTGGCGGGCAGCGCGCCGCGCATGCGACGGCGGAATTCGGCCGCCAGCTCGGGATGCTCGGCGCGGTAGACGTCGAAGCGCCGCTCCCAGGCGGACTCCAGCTCGTCGCCCTTGGCGCGCGCATCCCACTCCTCGTACACGCCTTGCGGCAGCACGAAGGGCTCGTGCTCCCAGCCCAGCGCGGTGCGGGTCAGCTTGATCTCGTCGGCGCCCAGCGGCTCGCCGTGCGCCTTGGCGGTGTTCGCGCGATTGGGCGAGCCCTTGCCGATGTGGGTCTTGGCGACGATCAGCGTGGGCTTCTCGGCGCTGCGCCGGGCGTCGGCGATGGCACGGTCCACGGCCTCGATGTCGTGGCCGTCCACCGGGCCGATCACGTTCCAGCCATAGGCACGGAAGCGCGCCGGCGTGTCGTCGATGAACCAGGGCGTGACCTGGCCGTCGATGGAGATGCCGTTGTCGTCGTAGATCGCGACCAGCTTGTTCAGCTTCCAGGCGCCGGCCAGCGAGCACGCTTCGTGGCTGATGCCTTCCATGAGGCAGCCATCGCCCAGGAACACGTAGGTGTGGTGGTCGACGATCGCGTGGCCGGGGCGGTTGAATTCGCTGGCGAGCAGCTTCTCGGCCAGCGCCATGCCCACCGCGTTCGTCACGCCCTGGCCCAGGGGACCGGTGGTGGTCTCGATGCCGGGGGTCACGTCCACCTCGGGGTGGCCGGGCGTCTTGCTGTGCAACTGGCGGAAGCCCTTGATCTCGCCCAGCGGCAGGTCGTAGCCGGTGAGGTGCAGCAGGGCGTACGCCAGCATGGAAGCATGGCCGTTGGACAGGACGAAGCGGTCGCGGTCGGCCCAGTGCGGGTTCTTCGGGTTGTGCCGCAGGTGGCGGTGCCACAGGGCGACGGCGATGTCGGCCATGCCCATGGGCGCGCCCGGGTGCCCCGAGTTCGCTTGTTGCACGGCGTCCATGGCGAGCGCGCGGATCGCGTTCGCCATCAGGGATTCATTGGCCATCGGGGATGCAGCTCCGGGGGAGGATCAGGGGAAAACCCGCGATTTTAGATGACCGGGCCGGACCGCCCGGTGTCCGGCATCGTCGCGCCAGGATCACGCGCTTCGCGCAGGAGCGGGTCATTTCTCCTGGCCGGCGCCACAAGCGCCGCAGTCATGCGTGCGCGAAGGGCGTCCTTTGTCATACTGCCCCCATGAAAGGCTTGCACCTGACCGCCGACCTGTACCGCTGCCGCTGCGAGGCCGCGTGGCTGAGCGATGCGGACAAGCTGGGGGCCTGGTGCCTGCAGGCCGTGCAGGCGGTGGGCCTGCAACCCGTGGCGCGGGTGTTCCACGCCTTTGCGGCCACGCCCGGCGCGCCGGGGCGGATCAGCGCCACCGTGCTGCTGGCCGAGTCGCACGTGTGCCTGCACACCTGGCCGGCCGAGCGCGCCGTGACCCTCGACGTGTATGTCTGCAATTTCGGCGGCGACCACTCCGCCCGGGCGCGGGAGCTGATGGCCGCCCTGGTCGACCGCTTCCAGCCGGAGTGGACCGAACAACGCTCCCTGGACCGCGGAGAGGAATGAAATGAGCATCGCGCAGGCCATGATCCTGGCTGCAGGAAGGGGCGAGCGCATGCGGCCCCTGACCGACACCTGTCCCAAGCCCCTGCTGAAGGTCAAGGGCAAGCCGCTGATCGAGCACCACCTCGACGCCTTCGCCCAGGGCGGTTTTCGCGACGTGCTGGTCAACACCGCGTGGCTGGGCGAGCAGATCGAGGACCACTACGGCCACGAAACCGCCACCGGCGCGCGCATCGTGTACTCGCACGAAGGCAAGGACTTCGGCGGTGCGCTGGAGACGGCCGGCGGCATCGCCCGCGCCTTGCCGCAGCTGGCCGACGCCTTCTGGCTGGTGGCCGGGGACGTCTACATGCCGGGGTTCCGCTTCACGCGCGCCGCCTACGACCGCTTTTGCGCCAGCGGCAAGCTGGCCCACCTGTTCCTCGTGCCCAACCCGCCGCACAACGCCAGGGGCGACTTCGGGCTGGCCCCGGACGGCACCGCCTTGAACCAGGCCGAGGAGCGCCACACCTATTCCACCGTCGCCCTGCTGCGCCGGACGCTGTTCGACGGCCTGCCCGCCGGCAACCCGCAGGGCCAGATCGTGAAACTGGCCCCCTTGCTGCGCGCCGCCATGGACCGCGGCCAGGTCAGCGCCGAGCTCTACCAGGGCCCGTGGACGGACGTGGGCACGCCCGAGCGGCTCGCGCAACTCAACGCCTGATTCCGGGACAATGAATCCATGAACACCACCGTGCCCACCTCGGTCTACGCCCAGCGCCGCGCCCGCATGGCCGCGCAGCTCGGCGCCAACGGCATCGCCGTGCTTCCCACGGCGCTGGAACGCCAGCGCAACCGCGACTCCGACTTCCTGTTCCGGCACGACAGCTACTTCTACTACCTCACCGGCTTCACCGAGCCCAACGCCTGGCTGGTGGTCACGGGCGAGGGCACGAGCACGCTCTTCTGCCAGCCCAAGGACCTGGAGCGCGAGATCTGGGACGGCTACCGCCTCGGCCCCGAAGCGGCCGTCGGCGCGCTGGGCGTCGACGCCGCCCTCTCCATCGCGGAGCTGGACCAGCAGCTGCCGCGCCTGCTGGAAAATCGCGAGACGGTGTGGTTCCCCTTTGCCACCCACCAGGGGCTGGAGCAGCGCGTCGCCGGCTGGCTGAACCAGGTCCGCGCGCGCGTGCGCTACGGCGCCCTGTGCCCCGAGCAGCAGCGCGACCTGTGCGCCGTCCTCGACGAGATGCGGCTGGTGAAGGACGCGCACGAGCAGGACACCATGCGGCGCGCGGCCGCCATCAGCGCCCGCGCCCACGTGCGTGCCATGCAGGCCAGCGCCCGCATGCTGCGCGAAGGCAAGGACGTGCGCGAGTACCACCTCGACGCGGAGCTGATGCACGAGTTCCGCATGGGCGGCTCGCAGTACCCGGCCTACAGCTCGATCGTCGCCTCGGGCCCGAACGCCTGCGTACTGCACTACCGCGCCGACGTCGCCCCCGTGCGCGCCGGCGAGCTGGTGC
The DNA here is from genome assembly GCF_057784995.1 of Ramlibacter sp. G4-7. Taxonomy (NCBI): domain Bacteria; kingdom Pseudomonadati; phylum Pseudomonadota; class Betaproteobacteria; order Burkholderiales; family Comamonadaceae; genus Ramlibacter; species Ramlibacter sp. G4-7. The sequence goes on along the minus strand of NZ_JBYNTT010000003.1, from coordinate 222,307 downwards.
TCATCGACGCCGGCTGCGAGCTCGATGGCTATGCCAGCGACATCACCCGCACCTTCCCGGCCGACGGAAAGTTCAGCGGCCCGCAGCGCACGCTGTACGACCTCGTGCTGGCCTCGCAGGAAGCGGCGGCGGCCGTGACGAAGCCGGGCGCCCGCTTCACCGACCCGCACGAGGCGGCGGTGAAGGTGCTGGCGCAAGGCATGCTGGACGTGAAGCTGCTGGACGCGGACAAGGTGGGCACCCTGGACGACGTGATCGAGAAGCGCGCCTATTTCCCCTTCTACATGCACCGCACCGGCCACTGGCTGGGCATGGACGTCCACGACTGCGGCAGCTATGTGGAGCCGGGCGAACGGGGCCAGGTGAGCGAGCGGAAGGACCCGCTGTCGGGCGAGACGATCAAGAACCGCCCCAGCCGCATCCTGCGCCCCGGCATGGTCCTGACCATCGAGCCGGGGATCTACGTCCGCCCGGGCGAGGGGGTGCCGGAGCACTTCCACAACATCGGCATCCGCATCGAGGACGACGCCATCGTCACGGCCGCGGGTTGCGAGCTCATCACCCGCGGCGTGCCGGTCAAGGCCGAGGAGATCGAGGCCCTGATGAAGGCGTGAATGGTTACCAAAGTGACAGGAATTGTCGCAAGGCGTACGATACGCGTGACGTAGTTCACGCGATGACGCGCCCGGGGCGTGGCACGCGAATTGCCAGATTTGTCGAAGTTGGAGGATCTGTCATGCGAAGCCGCCGCCGCGCCCAAGCGGGTTTCACCGTCGTGGAACTCATCATCACGACCTGCATCGTCGCGATCCTGGCCTCGATCTCGGTCACGCAGATGCGCGACTACACGCGCCGGGCCCGCATGTCGGAAGCGGTCATCGCGGGCAGCCAGTGCAAGAACGCCGTGCAGGAGAACTACCCCGTCCTCGACACGGCGCCCGGCGCCGGCCGCTGGGGCTGCGAAGGCAGTGGCGCGACCAAGTACGCGGGCACCGTGCAGACCTCGCGCGACGGCGTCATCCGCATCACCATCCAGAACATGGACCCGGTGGTCAACGGCCGGCACGTGTTCCTGGTCCCGGCCAAGGTCAACGGCTCCGCGCTCGTCGCCCCGGACGACCTGGGCAACCCGGTGCGCAACTGGATCTGCGGGTCCGACTGGTCGCCCGTGCTCAACGCGCTGCCGGCCAACTGCCGTACCGACGCGACGACGTGGGCGTCCGCCGACTATCTCTGATCGACGCCGGCGTGTGAGCCCCTGCGGCTCACACGAGGTTACGCAGCTCGCGCAGGGCGACCGATAGCATCGCCAAGTCGCCGCCGGGCGAATCCTTCAGTTCGGCCAGCAGCCGCTGCGCCCGCTCCAGTGCCTGCCGGTTGCCCTGCTCCCACCGGTCCAGGACCTGGGCCGCATCGCCCGTCTCGTGCCGCACCGCTTCCTGCGCGATGGAGCGCTGCAGGTCCACCAGGTCGTCCGCCAGCGCCAGCTTGGCCAGCCCCTGCCAGTAGTTGTCGGCGGGCAGCTGCTCGATCTGCTGGCGCATGCGCTCCAGCCCGAGCCGCTGGCCCACGCCGCCATGCACCTGCGCCGTCAGGGCCGCAGGACGCTTGCTCGTCTCGGCGATCTCCGCGATGTCCAGCGCCGAGAACAGGCGCTCGGAGGCATCGACCTGCGCGGCGAGATCCTTCGGCACGCCGGCTTGCGCCCAGCGCTGCGCGCGCTCCGACAACGGCCCCGTCGCGCCCTCGCTGCGCAGCGCCTGCACCACCGGCGCGAAGCGCCCCACCTGCTGCTCGGTGGGCTCGAACAGCCGCCGCGAGCGCAGGAACCAGGTCGTCGCACGGGTGACCAGCCCGCGCAGCGCGATCACCATCTCCGCCTGCACCTCGTCGGGCACCAGGTTGTCCAGGGCCTCGATCTGCTGCCACAGCGGCACCAGCCCGAACACCTCGCGGCTGGCCAGGTAGGCGCGCACGACCTGCGGCGGGGTACCTCCCGTGATCTCGCCCAGGCGATGCACGAACGTCGGCCCGACGCGGTTCACCATGCTGTTGAGGACATGCGTGGCGATGATCTCGCGGCGCAGCGGGTGGCGCGGGATGTAGGCGGCGAACTTTTCCTTCAGCTGCGTCGGGAAGTAGCGCTCCAGCGCGGTCGCGATCCACGGGTCCTCGGGCAGGTCGGACGCGACCAGCGCGTCGTTGAGCCACATCTTGCTGTAGGCCAGCAGCACGGCGCGCTCGGGGCTGGTGAGCCCCAGCCCCTTGGCGCGGCGCTCGGCGATCTGCTCGTCGGAGGGCAGGTACTCGATCGCGCGATCGAGCTCGCCGATCTTTTCCAGGAAGCGGATGAAGCGCGCCTGCTCGTCCAGCTGCCGGGTCGCGAGCCGCCCGCCGATGGACAAGGCCTGCGTCTGGAAGTAGTTGTCGCGCAGCACGAGGGCGGCGATCTGCTCGGTCATCTGCGGCAACAGGATGTCGCGCTGCTTGGAGGTGAGCTCGCCGTCCGCCTCCGCGATGCCGAGCAGGATCTTGATGTTCACCTCGTGGTCCGAGGTGTCCACGCCCGCGGAGTTGTCGATCGCATCGGTGTTGATCTTCACGCCCGCGAGCGCCGCCTCGATGCGGCCGCGCTGGGTGAAACCCAGGTTGCCGCCTTCGGCGACCACCTTGCAGCGCAGTTGCCCGCCGTCGATGCGGACCGCGTCGTTGGCGCGGTCGCCGACCTCCGCGTGGCTTTCACCCGCGGCCTTCACGTAGGTGCCGATGCCGCCGTTGTACAGGAGGTCGACCGGCGCCTTCAGGATGGCGGTGACCAGTTCGGCGGGCGTGAGCTGTTCGGCTTCGATGCCCAGCGCCGCGCGCGCCTGCGGCGACAGCGGCACGGATTTCTCGGACCGCGCCCAGATGCCACCGCCCTCGGAGATCAGGCTGCGCTCGTAGTCGGCCCAGGACGAGCGCGGCAGCCGGAACAGGCGCTCGCGTTCGGCGAAGGTGCGCTGCGCATCCGGATCGGGGTCGATGAAGATGTGCCTGTGGTCGAAGGCCGCGAGCAGGCGGATGTGCCGTGACAGCAGCATGCCGTTGCCGAACACGTCGCCGGACATGTCGCCGATGCCGGCCACGGTGAAGTCCGTCGCCTGCGTGTCGACGCCCATCTCGCGGAAATGGCGCTTGACGCTTTCCCAGGCGCCGCGCGCGGTGATGCCCATGGCCTTGTGGTCGTAGCCCTTGCTGCCGCCGGAGGCGAAGGCATCGCCGAGCCAGTGCCCGTATTCGGCGCTGATGGCGTTGGCGTAGTCGGAGAAGGTGGCCGTGCCCTTGTCGGCGGCCACCACGAGGTAGGGATCGTCGCCGTCGACGCGCACCACCTGCGGCGGCGGCACCGGCTTGCCGTTCACCAGGTTGTCGGTGAGGTCCAGCAGCCCCCGCAGGTAGTCCTGGTAGCAGGCCACGCCTTCCTTCAGGAAGGCCTCGCGGTCGCTGGCGGGCGGCGCCTTCTTGAGCACGAAGCCGCCCTTGGAGCCCACCGGGACGATGACGGTGTTCTTCACCATCTGCGCCTTGACCAGGCCCAGGATCTCGGTGCGGAAGTCGTCGGGGCGGTCGGACCAGCGCAGGCCGCCGCGGGCCACCTTGCCGCCGCGCAGGTGGATGCCTTCGAAGCGCGGCGAATAGACCCAGATCTCGTACAGCGGCAGCGGCTTGGGCAGGCCGGGGATGCGGGCGGAGTCGAACTTGATGGACAGGAAGGGCCGGCGCGGCCCGGCCGCGCCGGTGGCGCCCACGCCCGTGCGCCAGTAATTGGTGCGCAGCGTGGCCTGCAGCAGTGCGAGCAGCTGGCGCAGCACGCGGTCCTCCGTGAGGTTGCTGACCTTGTCCAGCGCCTGTTCCAGCGCGTTGACCTGGGAGGTGGCCGCCTCGGTGTCGTGGCCCTGCGGGTCGAAGCGCAGGCGGAACAGCGACACCAGCATGCGCGCGATGCGCGGCTGGCTGGCGAGCGTCGCCGCGATGGTCGCCTGCGACTGCGGAAAACCGATCTGCTGCAGGTACTTCGCATAGGCCCGCAGCACCACGACTTCCTCGGCCGACAGTGCCGCCAGCAGCACCAGCCGGTTGAAGCTGTCGCTTTCCACCTCGCCGCGGAACACGCGCGTGAACGCGTCCTCGAACAGGCGCGCCAGCGCCTGCGGGTCGTGTTCGCCGCTGATCTGCGCCTCCAGCGCGAAGTCGTGCAGGAACAGCGGGGGACGGCCGGCCGTCTCGATGCGGTGGTTGTCCTCCGCGAGCACGCGCACGCCCATGTGTTCCAGCATGGGCAGGCTGTCGGACAGCACCACGGGCGCGCCCATGCGGTAGACCTTCAGGCCCAGGCGGCCTTCGGGCGCGCCCAGCGGCCAATAGAGCGCCACCGCCAGCGGCTCCTGCTCGGTGAGTGCGTCCAGCTTGCGGATGTCGTGCACGGCCGCGCGCACCGGCACGCGCTCGCGGTATGCGACCGGGAAGGCGCCGCTCCAGCGGCGTTCCAGCGCCAGGCCGTTGGCCTCGCCCTCGGCCTCGACGAGGGCATCGCGCAGGTCGTCTTCCCAGCGGCGGGACGCGCCGGCCAGCTTGCGCTCGAGCTCCTTGCGATCGACCGCCGGCATGGGGTTGGGCGCCACGCGCACGGTGAAGTGGATGCGCGCGAGCTGCGTGCCCGACAGCAGCACGTCGAAGTCGATGTGCGTGCCGTTGAAGGCCTGCATCAGGATGCGCTGGAACTTCAGGCGCAGCTGCGTGGAGAACACGTCGCGCGGCACGAACACCAGGCAGGAGACGAAGCGCTGGAAGCGGTCCTGCCACAGGAACAGGCGCAGCCGGTGGCGCTCGCCCAGCGCGAGGATTCCCATGGCCGTGTCGTACAGCTCCTCGTCCGGGATCTGGAACAGGTCGTCGCGCGGGAAGATCTCCAGCGTGTGCTGCAGCGCCTTGGCCAAGTGGCCGCCGGGCGAGAAGCCGGCGCGCTGCGCCACGACTTCCACCTTGCGTCGCAGCAGCGGCACTTCCGTGACGCGCGCCGCATAGGCGCTGGACGTGAACAGGCCGATGAAGCGGTCCTCGCCCAGCACGCGTCCGCTCGCATCGAAGCGCTTCACCCCGATGTAGTCGGTGTACCCGTCCCGGTGCACGGTCGAGCGCGTGTTCGCCTTGGTGACCACGAGCGGGGGCGAGGGCGCGCGGGCGAGCGCGCGGGCCTGCGGCGGCAGGGCCGCGAAGCTGGCGGACTGTTCGCCGTGGCCTTCGCGCAGCACGCCCAGCCCGCTGCCCTCGACCAGCTGCAGCGCGAGCTCGCCGCCGCGCTCGACCAGGTCGTGCCGGCGGAAACCCAGCAGCGTGAAGTGGTCCCCGGACAGCCATTGCAGGAAGGCGCGGCTCTCCGCCGCCTCCTCGGGGGCGATGCCGGGGGGCGGCGTCTCCAGGGCCTGCTGCGCTTCGGCCAGCCGCGCGAGCATGGGCTTCCAGTCGGCGACGGCCGCGCGCACGTCGGCCAGCACGCGCTCTATCCCCTGGCACAAGGCGGCACGCTGCTCCGCGTCGACCATGCGGTCGACCTCGACGTACATCCAGGATTCGCGCGGCAGCTCCGGCGCGGCGTGGCGCGGCGCCACGGACTGCAGCACGCCGCGCGCGTCGCGCCGCACCGCGAAGATCGGATGCACGATCAGGTGCAGCGCGAGCCCCTGGCGGGCGATCTCCAGCGACACCGAATCGACCAGGAAGGGCATGTCGTCGTTGACGACCTGCACGACGCTGTGGCGCGACCCCCAGCCGTCGGCGCCGGGCGAGGGGCTGAACACGCGCACCTTGGGCACGCCCGGCGGCCGCTGCGAGGCGAACTGCCAGTGCGACAACAAGGCGCCCAGCAGGTCCTCGGGCTTGCGCTCGTCCAGGTCGTCCAGGTCGACCTGGGCGAAGTACTCGCGGGAGAAGGTGTCCAGCGGAACGTCGCGGGGGGCGTCACGCGAGTCGGCGCGCGCCACCACGGCGGCAATGCGTTCCTCGCGCTGGACTTCGGTCAGGGCTGCCATGTTTGCGGTCTCCTGGGCTGCGGGCACTGTACGAGTCCGCCGTCGGCAATGCCAATGCCCTTTGCCGGGCAGGGTATGCGTTTCCCGCATGGCGCACCGGTGGTCGGTACGCAGAACCACGCGCTAGGGTTTGCACGGACCGCGCGGAAACCGAGGTCTACAATGCCCTTCCCCCGAAAGAAGGCGCGCCAGCCGTTGGCCGCGCCCAGGAGACGCACTCATGTCCAGTAAGCCCCCGGCGAAATCCGACAAGCGCGCGGAGCTGCGCCAGGCCGCGCTCGAGTACCACGAGTTTCCGACACCCGGCAAGGTGCAGATCGCCGCGACCAAGCAGCTGATCAACCAGCACGACCTGGCGCTCGCTTACTCGCCGGGCGTCGCCGCTCCTTGCGAGGAGATCGTCAAGGACCCGACCGCGGCCTTTCGCTATACCGCGCGGGGCAACCTGGTCGCCGTGATCACCAACGGCACGGCCGTGCTGGGCCTGGGCGACATCGGCCCGCTGGCGGCCAAGCCGGTGATGGAGGGCAAGGGCGTCCTGTTCAAGAAGTTCGCCGGCATCGACGTGTTCGACATCGAGATCGCCGAGAAGGACAACCTGGACAAGCTGGTCGACGTGATCGCCGCCCTGGAGCCCACCTTCGGCGGCATCAACCTCGAGGACATCAAGGCGCCGGACTGCTTCTATGTCGAGCGCAAGCTGCGCGAGCGCATGAAGATCCCGGTCTTCCACGACGACCAGCACGGCACGGCCATCACCGTGGCGGCAGCCATCCTGAACGGCCTGAAAGTGGTCGGCAAGGACCTGAAGACCGTCAAGCTGGTCACTTCCGGCGCCGGCGCCGCCGCGCTCGCCTGCCTGGGCCTGCTGGTGAAGCTGGGCATCCCGCGCAAGAACATCTTCGTCACCGACCTGGCCGGGGTGGTCTACGAAGGCCGCAAGGAGCTGATGGACGAGGACAAGATCCAGTTCGCGCAGAACACCCCGGCGCGCACCCTCACCGACGTGATGGAGGATGCCGACGTGTTCCTGGGCCTGTCCGCCGGCGGCGTGCTCACGCCCGACATGGTCAAGAAGATGGCGGCCAACCCGCTGATCCTGGCCCTGGCCAACCCGAATCCGGAGATCAGCCCGGAGGACGCCAAGGCGGCGCGGGCCGACTGCATCATCGCCACCGGCCGCACCGACTACCCCAACCAGGTCAACAACGTCCTGGTGTTCCCCTACATCTTCCGCGGCGCGCTCGACTCGGGCGCCACCACGATCACCGACGAAATGGAGATCGCGGCCGTGTACGCGCTGGCCGAACTGGCGCAGGCGGAGCAAAGCGAAGTGGTGGCCGCGGCCTATGCCGGCCAGCAGCTGTCCTTCGGTCCGGAATACCTGATCCCCAAGCCCTTCGACCCGCGCCTGATGATCAAGATCGCGCCGGCGGTGGCCAAGGCAGCGGCGGACAGCGGCGTGGCGCTGCGGCCGATCGCCGACATGGACGCCTACCGGGAGAAGCTGCAGACCTTCGTCTACGCCTCGGGGACGACCATGAAGCCGATCTTCGCGCTGGCAAAGACGGCGGCGAAGAAGCGGGTGGCCTTCTGCGAGGGCGAGGAAGAGCGCGTGCTGCGCGCCGCGCAGGTCGTGTCCGACGAAGGCGTGGCCCGCCCGACGCTGATCGGCCGCTCCCGGATCATCGCCGAGCGTGTCGAGAAGTTCGGCCTGCGCCTGCAGGAAGGCCGCGACTACGACGTCGTCAACACCGAGTACGACGAGCGCTACCGGGACTTCTGGCAGACCTACCACCGCATGACGGACCGCAAGGGCGTCACGGTGCAGATGGCCAAGATCGAGATGCGCCGCCGCCTGACCCTCATCGGCGCGATGCTGCTGCACAAGGACCAGGTCGACGGCATGATCTGCGGCACCTGGGGCACCACCGACATCCACCTGCGCTACATCGACCAGGTGATCGGCAAGCGCGCCGGCTGCAAGGTCTACGCGGCCATGAACGGGCTGATGCTGCCCAACCGCCAGGTCTTCCTGGTGGACACGCACGTCAACTACGACCCGACGGCGGAGCAGCTGGCCGAGATCACCGTGATGGCGGCCGAGGAGATGCTGCGTTTCGGGCTGAAGCCCAAGGTCGCGCTGCTGAGCCACTCCAACTTCGGCAGCAGCAGCCAGCCCAGCGCCATCAAGATGCGCGACACCCTGGAGCTGCTGCGCGACCAGGCCCCGTGGCTGGAGGTCGACGGCGAGATGCACGGCGACGTGGCCCTGGACGGCCAGCAGCGGGCGAACATCATGCCGCACAGCACGCTGGCCGGCGACGCCAACCTGCTGGTGCTGCCGAACATCGACGCCGCCAACATTTCCTACAACCTGTTGAAGACGGCCGCCGGCGGCAACATCGCCGTCGGCCCGGTGCTCCTGGGCGCGGCCAAACCGGTGCACATCCTGACGGCCAGTGCCACGGTGCGGCGCATCGTCAACATGACGGCCCTGACCGTCGCGGACGCCAACGCGGCGCGCTAAGGCCCAGTCGGCGAGCTAGGACTAACTTCTTAGTCCTGCCGCCGGCGGCCAAAGGCCTTGCCCCCTGCCCAAAATTTGGGCGTCGGCTTGCGCTGGAGGGCCGCAACTGTCACACTACCGGGCTTGAAGTTTCCGGGTTAACCCGGGGATGAGCAAAGACTCGGGGCCTTCGGGACCCGGGTGGCGTCCCTTGAAGATCTCCGAAGAAGGTCCGTCCATGGCTCCATTGCGGGCAGTCAAGTTAGTGCTGACTAGCCTCATGGCAGCCGCCGCCATCAGCGGCGCATCCCTGGCCCACGCCTGGGACTGGAAGGGCTGGCCGGCCGAAGGAACGGTGGCGACGGTGCATGTCACCGAGCTGCCGCGCCAGGGCCGGGAGACCTACGAACAGATCCGCCAGGGCGGACCGTTCCCGCATGACAAGGACGGCACGGTGTTCGGCAACCGGGAGCGGCAGCTCCCGACCGAGAAGCGCGGCTACTACCGCGAATACACCGTCCTGACGCCTGGATCCCGCGACCGGGGCGCCCGGCGCATCGTGTGCGGAGGTCCGCCCCGGACGCCGCACGCCTGTTATTACACCGCTGACCACTACGCCAGTTTTCGCAAGATCGTCGACTGAACCCAAAAATGAAGCGGGACCTGTTTTTGACTACCGAGAAAGAAACGGAGATGGACCAACGACCACTTCGTCCTGATGTATCCGAAACGCCCCTGAAGGGCGTGCGCAGCAACATCGTGCAGTCGATCCGCGCCTTCCGCGTGCAGGACCTGCAGGAGAGCGCCACCCGGCTCGGCCACCACTTCCTCTACGCCAACCTGGCGACGGCGCAGAGCAAGCAGGACGTGCTGGACATGATCGCCCAGCAGTTCACCTTTCCCTCGCACTTCGGGAAGAACTTCGACGCGCTGTACGACTGCATGACGGATCCCCTGCACAAATCGGGCCCGCAGCCCGGCTTCCTGGTGGTCCTGGAGCACATCCCGGCCAACGGCAAGTTCGACAAGGAAGCGCGCGAGCAGCTGCTGGACATCTTCCGCGACACCGCCGACTACTGGGCGGACCGCAAGGTGCCGTTCCGCTGCTTCTACTCCTTCTCGGTCGCGCGCTCCGCGCAGGCCGGCAAGGGCGACCTGGCCGAAGGCCAGGTCGAGCCGGTGCAGCAGCCGGTGGCCAACGACGGCGAGAAGATGCCCACGGACAAGCTCCTGGACGTGTCCCCGCTGGCGCTGCGCATGAGCAGCCCGTTCAATGCGGGGTATTGGCTGGCGGCCGCGTAACCGACGCAGCGTCTCCAAAGAAAAAGCCCCGCGATGCGGGGCTTTTTTTCATCCCCTCACGCCGTTCACCAGCCGGCGTGGTTCTGCGTCAGTTGGACGCACAGCGCCAGGTACTCCGCCACCGGCACCTCCTCCGCCCGCCGCTGCACGTCGAAGGTCCCGGCGAAGCCCTTTTGCTCCAGCCACCGGCCCAGGGTGTGGCGCAGGAGCTTGCGGCGCTGGCTGAAGGACACCTGCACCAACTGCTCCAGCAAGCCGGGATCCACGGGCACCGGGTGGGTCCGCGGCACCATGCGGACCACCGCGCTGTCCACCTTGGGCGGCGGATCGAAGGCTTCGGGCGGGACGTGCAACACGTTCTCCATGGCGTAGCGCCACTGCAGCATCACCGACAGCCGCCCGTAGTCCGCCGTCGCCGGCGCGGCCACCATGCGGTCCACCACTTCCTTTTGCAGCATGAAGTGCTGGTCCTCCACCACCGCCACGAACGGCAGCAGGTGGAACAGGATGGGGGTGGAGATGTTGTACGGCAGGTTGCCGACCACGCGCAGCTTCGCCACGCCGAGTTCGGCCGCCAGCGCGGCGAAGTCCACCTTCAGCACGTCCGACTCGACCACCTTGAGCTGTCCGTGCTGGCGCAGCCGTGCAGCCAGGTCGCGATCGAGTTCGACCACCGTGAGCTGGCCCACGCGTTCGACCAGCGGCTGCGTCAGCGCCGCCAGCCCCGGGCCGATCTCCACCATGGCCTGTCCGGGCCGCGGCGCGATCTCGCGCACGATCGCGTCGATGATGGCCTGATCGGCCAGGAAATGCTGGCCGAAGCGCTTGCGCGCGATGTGCTTCACGACAGGCCGGACTATTGCGGCGGCTCGCGCAGCTCCACGTACGCGCGGCCCCGGACGTCCTGGGCCCAGCGCACGTAGGCCTCGTCCATGCGCTTTTCGCGCAGCAGGTTGCGCACCACCTCGCGCTGCTCCTTGGGACTGAGCTGCGACTGGCGCCGCTCCAGCAGCTGGATCAGGTGCACGCCGAAGCGCGAGGTGATCGGGTCGGCGATCTGCCCGGGGGTCAGCGCGTCCAGCACTTCCTCGAACTCCGGCACGAACATGCCGGGGCTGGCCCAGCCCAGGTCGCCGCCGTTGCGGGCGCTGGCGTCCTGCGAGTTGTCGCGCGCGATCGCCGCGAAATCCGCTTGGCCCGCCTGGATGCGGCGCTTGTAGTCGGCCAGCCGCTGGCGTGCCTGGGCTTCGCTCATCTGCGCGCTCGGGCGCAGGAGGATGTGGCGCGCATGGCTCTGGGTGACGGTGATGCCGGTCTTGCCCATCTCGCGCCGCTCCAGCAGCTTGACGATGTGGAAGCCGGCGGCCGATCGCAGCACGTTGCTGACGCCGCCTTCCTTCAGGTCGCGCACGGCGTCCACGAACAGGCCGGGCAGGCGGTCGGCGGTGCGGGCGCCCACCACGCCCGCGTTCTGCGCGGCGCCGGCAGCGTCGGAGTTCTCGCGCGCGAGCTTGCCGAAGTCCTCGCCGGCGCGGGCGCGCTGCAGCAGTTGCTCCGCCTTCGCCTGGGCCTGCTGCACCTGCTGCGCGCTGGCGCCTTCGGGCACGGCCACCAGGATGTGCGCGAGGTTCATCTCGGTGAGCGCCGGGTCGCCCCCGGGGCCCTGCTCGCGCAGGTACTGGTCGATGTCGAGTTCGGTGATCTTCACCCGCGCCTGCAGCTCGCGCTCGCGCAGGCGCTGCAGCAGGATCTGGTTGCGCAGGTCCTCGCGGAACTGTGCCTGCGACAGGCCATCCGCCTGCACGCGGCGGCGCAGCTCCGCCACGTCGACGCTGTTCTGGCGCGCGACCGAGGCCTCGGCCTGGTCCACCACCGCCTCGTCGACGCGCACGCCGGTTTCGCGCGCGACCTGCAGCTGCGCCTTCTCGGTGATGAGGCGATCCAGCACGTCGCGCGCGAGCTGCGCGCGCGGCGGCACGGGCGAGCCCTGGGCGGCGAGCTGCTGCTCGTACCGCTGCAGGCGCCGGCGCACCTCGTTGTTGGTGATCGGCTCCGAATTCACCACCGCCACGATGTAGTCCGCCGACAGCGGGCCGGCGTCGGCCCGCGGCGCCGGGCGGGCGCCGAGCTGCGGCGTGACGCGGAAGCCTTGCGCCACCGCCGGTAGGGCCAGGGCGGCCGCGAAGCCGGCGCACGCGAGCGCAAGTGCCAGGGAACGTGGAGTCATCGTGCTTGGATCTCTAGTCGTAATTGCTGTAGCGGCTGGGCGTCGTCGAGCGCTCGCGCAGGAACTGGTACCGGGGGATATTCTGCTTCAGGGTCTGCAACGCGTTCGAGCCGAGCTTGCTGAAGCCGACGAACTCCAGCTGGAACAGCACGCGCTTGTTGACATCGGTGCCGGCCTGCATCCGCTCCAGGACGATGCGCCCGATCCAGCAGCCGCCATCGTATTCCAGGCCGACGATGCCGTCGACGAGCCGGCTGTCGCGCAGGCTGTAGTTCAGGCGGCCCACGCTGTACCAGCGGCCCTCGCCCTCGCCCAGCCCGGGCCCGAGGTTCTGGCCCTTGTCGCCCCAGAGGTCGTTCAGCGGCCACTGCCAGCCGATGTCGATCTGCTCGCTCTGGCCCTGGGTGCGGCGGTAGGCGGCCGAGACCACGCGGTAGTTGCCCGGGCTGTAGCGCACGCCGAAGGTGGAACGGATCGACTCCCGGCTCTTGTAGTTGTATTGCAGCAGCCCGTCGGCGCTCCACTTCGGCAGGAAGCTGGCCGAGGCGCCGAAGAGGACATCGGACAGGCGCTCGTTCACCGGCGGCTGGCCCGGCAGCACCACGTCCTGGTCCGAAAAGCGCAGGCGCTGCGCGATGCCGAACTTGGCCGCCTCGGCGCCCGTCGCCGGATCGAGGAAGCGCGTGTTCACCCCCAGCGTGAGCAGGTTGTTGTCGGCGATGCGGTCGTGCCCGCCGTACTGGTTCTCGGTGTAGATGGTGGCGAAGTTGAAGTCCACCTGCGCCGTGTCGTAGGTGGGCAGCCGGTTCTGGTCGCGAAACGGCGAGTAGACGTAGAAGGCGCGCGGCTCCAGGGTCTGCACGTAGTGGCGGCCGAAGATGTTGGTCTCGCGCTCGAGCACCAGGCCGCTGTCCAGGCTGAAGGTGGGGACGGTGACCTGCGCGTTCTTCTCGCCCGTGGTCAGCGGCGTGTCGAAGGCGTAGTAGCGCGAATGCACCTGCGCCTTGGGGATCACGAACCAGCCCGGTGCCTGCCACGGCCGGCTGACCTGCGCGACGAGGTAGCTGCGCTGGCCGTCCGGCTGGTTCACCTCCGGGGTGGTGGGAAAGGCATTGCGCACCAGCGGATCGATGCTGTGCGTAAAGTGCGTGTAGTCGCCCTCGACGTAGGTGTCCAGGCCGCCCCAGGCGTTGTTGCGCGTCCAGCGCCCCGTGAGCTGCGGCGCGCGGTCGTACGGCGGCACGATGGGGCTGTCCGGGTCCTGCAGGGTCTGCCACTTCTGCACGCGCCCGCTGAAGCTCGCGCCGGCCCAGGACCATCCGAGCGTGCCCTCGTTGACCAGCAGGCGCTGTGTCAGCGAGGCGGAACTGCGCGAAAAATCGCGCCAGTAGTTGTCGTCGCTGACCCGGTTGAGGTTCACGTTGAGGCCGGAAACACCCAGCAGCGGCAGCGCCACTTGCGGCTGCGCGTGCTGCGCCGTGAAGCCCCAACGGTCCAGGCCGTTGCGCAGGCGGTCGCTGGGCAGGACGTGCGCACGGACCAGGCCGTTGTAGCCCGGTTCGAGGTAGCGGAACTCGCCCCCCAGGTCCAGGCCGCGGCGCGTCATCAGCGTCGGGAACAGCGTGGCGTCGCGGTTCGGCGCGATGTTCCAGTAGTACGGGAGGGTGACTTCCAGGCCGCTGCGGTTGTCCAGGCCGATGGTGGGCGGCAGCACCCCCGACTTGCGCTTGTCGCTCAGGGGAAAGCTGATGGAAGGCACCGGCAGGATCGGCACGCCCTTGAAGCTGAGCACCGAGCCTTCCGCATGCCCCACTTCCTCTTCCTCGTCCAGGCTGATGGAGGCCGCGCGCAGGATCCAGTCCGGCATCCACGCCGGGCCCGGCCGGCGCTGGCAGGTCGTGTAGGTGGCGTTGCGGATCACCGCGCGCTGGTCGTCGATGAAGTCGACCCGGCTCGCCTCGCCGTAGGCGTCGTTGCGCAGGAAGCGGTAGCGCGGCTCGTTGAAGAAGCCGTGGAAGGCGTCGACTTCCAGCTCCAGCAGCGGGCCTTCGAAGATGTTGCCCGCCTTGTTGATGTGGACGTCGCCCTCGGCACGCGCCTTGTCCGTGCCCTGGTTGTATTCCAGGCGGCGCGCGCGGATGACGGTGTCGCCGCGGCGCAACTCCGCATTGCCTTCCACGACGGTTTCGAGGTCGGGACGGCCCTGGATGCGATCGCCCTCGACGAAGGTCGGCAGCTGCGAGCGCTCGGCGGGCGTCAACGTCTCGCGCAGCACGGGTGCTGGGCGCACGCGCGGCGACGTGGCAGCCGGCGACTGCGCTTGTGCCTGCGCCTGCGCGGCCAGCGGCTGCAGGAGCGAAGCCGTCACGACCGCGACCGGGCTCAGGGCGAAGCGCGCGAGGGACGCCTTGTTTCTTGGGTGATGCATCGGGGTTCGGACCCGGGCTGCCCGCGGGCGCGCCACGTTGGATTTGTAGAATCGATTATCCATGAGCGATTCCGTGCCCAACCCCTCCGAGCCTGCCCCCGCGCAAGCAAAGCCTGCCCCCACGCAAGCAGGCGTCGCCTGGAGCGACCCCGGGCGCGAAGCCGCCTTCCACGCCTGGCTGGCCGGCGTCGCGCCTGCCCACGGGTTGCAGGCCGCCACGGTCCGGCCCGCTTCGGCCGATGCGAGCTTTCGCCGTTACCTGCGTGTCGATGGACGTGACGGCAGTTACATCATCATGGACGCGCCCCCCGAGCGCGAAGACTGCGCGCCCTTCGTCAAGGTCGCGCAGCTCATGGCGCAGGCCGGGCTGAACGTGCCGCGCGTGCTGGCCTGGGACGCGCCGCAGGGATTCATGCTGCTGGACGACCTGGGCTCGCAGACCATGATCGAAGTGGTCGATGCCGAGCCCACCCCGGCCACGCACGCGCTTTACCTGCGCGCCGTGGATGCGCTGGTGGACTGGCAGGCAGCGTCCAAGCCCGGCGTGCTGCCGGCATACGACGAGGCGCTGCTGGCGCGCGAGCTGGCGCTGTTCCCGGACTGGTACCTGCAGCAGCACCGCGGCCTCGCGCTGACGGCCGCCCAGCGCGCGACGCTGGATGCGCAGTTCAAGCTGATCATGGCGCGCAACCTCGCCTCCCCCAGCGTGTACGTGCACCGCGACTTCATGCCGCGCAACCTGATGATTCCGCGCGATGCCGCCGAACCCCGGCTCGGCGTGCTCGACTTCCAGGACGCGGTGTACGGCCCCGTCACCTACGACATCGCCTGCCTCATGCGCGATGCCTTCCTGAGCTGGGACGAGGAGTTCGTGCTGGACATCACCGTGCGCTACTGGCAGAAGGCGCAGAAGGCGGGCCTGCCGGTGGACGCCGACTTCGGCGAGTTCTACCGGGCCGTCGAGTGGATGGGGTTGCAGCGCCACCTGAAGGTGGCCGGCATCTTCGCGCGGCTGACGCTGCGCGACGGCAAGCCCAAGTACCTGGCCGATGCGCCGCGCTTCATCGGCTACATCCGCGCCACCGCGGCCCGTTACCGCGAGTTGGCGCCCCTGGCGCGCCTGATCGACGAGGTCGAGGGCAGCCAGGCCGTGTCGGGTTACGCCTTCGGGCGCGTCTGAGCCCGTGCCGCGGCTGCACTGCGGCGAGCCCCTGGCGACCGGCGTGTCGCTGTCGCTGCCTGCCGGGGCGGCGCGCCACGTGCAGGTGCTGCGGCTGCAGCCCGGCGATCCGCTGACGCTGTTCGACGGCCGCGGAGGCGAGTACGAGGCGCTCGTGGAACACATGGGCCGCAGCGAGGTGCGCGTGCAGGTCGGCGCCCATCACGCGGTGGAGCGGGAGACCGCGGTGGCCGTGCACCTGGCCCTTGCCATGCCGGCCAACGAGCGCATGGACTGGCTGGTGGAGAAGGCGACCGAACTGGGCGTGGCCTCGATCCAGCCGCTCGTGAGCGAGCGCAGCGTGCTGCGGCTGGCGGGGGACCGCGCGCAGAAGAAGCAGGCGCACTGGCAGGCCATCGCCATCGCGGCCTGCGAGCAGTGCGGGCGCAACCGCGTGCCGCCCGTGCACGGGGTGCAGGCCCTGGCCGGCTGGCTGGCCGCGCAACCGCAAGCCGGCTGGATGCTCTCGCTCGCCGCAGGCACGCAAGCCATCGGGCAAGTGCCGATGCCGTCGGCGCTCACGCTCCTGAGCGGCCCGGAAGGCGGGCTGTCACCGCCCGAGGAAGAAGCGGCGATCGCGCGCGGATGGACGCCAGTGCACCTGGGGCCGCGCGTGCTGCGGGCCGAGACGGCGCCGCTGGCGGCGTTGGCGGTGCTGACGCTGCGGGGGTGATGGGGATGGGTCGGTGGGGTTCGCTTCGCTCACCACCACCCTACGCAGGCGCTAGGTCGTGTGGGGACCTCAGAACCGCGCGTCCAGCCACTGCCGCAGGCAGTGGTACACCGGCTGGGCGTCCTGCTCGTTGAAGATCTCGTGGTACAGGCCGTCGAAGCGGCGCACCTGCACGAACTCGCGGGCCGCCGTGGCGCCGAACATCTCGCTGCCGGCGGGGTCCACCAGGCGGTCGTCGCCCGCGTACATCAGCAGCGTCGGCACGTTCCAGGAGGGCGAGCGCGAGCGCACCAGCGCCTGCTCCTCCTCCATGAACAGCGCCAGCCGTCCGGAAATCCGGTCGTGCACGCGCGGATCGTTCAGGTAGCCCTGCACCACGCGGCGGTCGTGCGAGAGGTACTGCGGGTCCAGGCCGTTGCCCACGGTGAGGTTGGGTGCGATGCGGGGAACGATGGCCATCAGCAGGCGCTGCACCGGCCCCAGGCGCAATGCGAGCGCCGGCGAGGACAGCACCAGGCCGTCGACGGCGTGCAGCGTGCGCGCGACGAAGCTCGCCGCGACCAGGCCGCCCAGGCTGTGGCCGATCACGATCAGCGGCAGGCCCGGGTTGCGCACGCGCGTGCTTTCCACCAGGTCGGCCAGGTCGTCCAGCAGCCGGTTGGCATGGGGCAGGCCGCCGCGGATGCCGTCGGACTCGCCGTGGCCGTACTGGTCATAGCTGCGCACCGCGAAGCCCCAGCCATTGAGCACGCGCGCGAGTTCGTCGTAGCGCCCCGCATGCTCGCCGAGGCCGTGCACCACGAGCACCACGCCACGCTGGCGCACGCCTTCGGGCAAATACCAGTCCTGCACCGCGAGGTTGTCGCCGTCGCTGGCGGTGAAGGTGGATAGCGTGGACTCGGCGGCTTCTTCGCTCATCGGGCGGGAATCATCGCCCAGGCACCGTGGGTGTCAATGCCCCAACCGGTGGACGCGCTGCGTGGCCGACGAACAGTGCGCGCACGTCGGTCACGGCATGCGTGCCATCACTTCCGCGACGGCGGCCGTCAGGCGCTTCGCGTAAGGCACGTGCAAGAATTCATTGGGGCCGTGCGCGTTGCTGCGCGGCCCCAGCACGCCGCAGACCATCATCTGCGCCTGCGGAAAACCCTGACTGAGCATGTTCATCAGCGGGATGGTTCCGCCCTGCCCGATGTAGCCCACCGGCGCGCCATAGTGCGCGAGCGATGCGGCATTCAAGGCCTGTTCGAACCAGTCCGTCGTGGGCGGCGCGTTCCAGCCGGAGGCCGCGCCGCTGCCTTCGAAGGTCACCTTCGCCTGGTAAGGCGCGTTGTCCTCCAGCAGCGTCTTGAGCTCCTGCACGGCGGCGGCGGCGTCCACCAGGGGCGGCAGGCGCAGCGACAGCTTGAAGGCCGTATAGGGCCGCAGCACGTTGCCGGCATCCTGCATCGCGGGGAAACCTTCGGCACCCGTGACGGACAGCGTCGGCGTCCAGGTCCGGTTGACGAGCGCCTGCACGGGGTCGGTCGTCGTGGGCAGCGCGGACTGCGTCGAGCCGCCGCAGTCGGCGTGGGCCCAGGGAAAGCGCTTGTAGACCTCGTCGCCGAGGATGGCGGCCGTCGCCCTGGCCTGCTCCAGCCGCTGCGCGGGGATCTCGCAATGGAAGTTCTGCGGCAGCAGGCGGCCGGTCTTGCTGTCCTCGAGCCGGTCGAGCACCTGCCGCATGATGCGGAAACTGGAAGGCACCAGCCCCGACGCGTCGCCCGAGTGCACGCCTTCCGTGAGGATCTGCACCTTGAGCGTGCCGCCGGCCAGGCCGCGCAGCGAGGTCGTGAGCCACAGCTGGTCGTAGTTGCCGGCACCCGAGTCCAGGCAGATCACCAGGCCCACGTCGCCCAGCCGCGCACGCAATGCATCGACGTAGGGAAGCAGGTCGTAGGAGCCGGATTCCTCGCAGGTCTCGATGAGGCCGACGATTCGCGCGTGCGGCTGGCCCTGGGCCTTGAGGGCCTGGATCGCGGCGATGCTCGCGTACACCGCATACCCGTCATCGGCGCCGCCGCGGCCATAGAGCTTGCCGTCCTCGTACTTGGGCGTCCACGGACCGAGGTCGCTGCGCCAGCCGGTGAACTCGGGCTGCTTGTCCAGGTGCCCGTACATCAGGATCGTCTGCGTCGTGTCCGCCTTGGTCGCCGGCACGTCGAAGAAGAGCACGGGCGTACGCCCGGGCAAGCGCACGATCTCGAGCTGCAGGCCTTCGACCTTCTGCGCCTCGACCCAGCTGGCCGCATTGCGCAGCACCGTGTCGATGTAGCCGTGCTGCTGCCACTCGGGGTCGAAGCCGGGCGACTTGGCCGGGATCGCGATGTAGTCGGTGACCTGGCGGACGATGTCGCTGTCCCACTGCCGCGTCACCTGGTCCAGGGCGCGTGCGCTGTCGAGCAAGGTGGGCGGGAGTTCGCGGTGCAGGGGAGCGTTCATTTGCATGACTGTAGCGCGCAGTGCGCATGCTGGGCTAGGATGCGGCGCCATGACCCCGCGCATCCATGTGGGCGTCGGCGGCTGGACCTTCGAGCCCTGGCGCGACAACTTCTATCCCGCCGGCCTTGCGCACAGCCGCGAGCTGCAGTACGCCAGCCGGCAGCTCACGGCCATCGAGGTCAACGGCACCTTCTACAGCACCTTCAAGGCGGACACCTTCGCGAAGTGGCGCGACCAGACGCCGGAGGGCTTCGTCTTCAGCCTCAAGGCCCACCGCTTCACGACGCACCGCAAGGACCTGGGCACGGCGGCCGAGGGCATCACGCGCTTCGTGGGCAGCGGGCTGGCGCAGCTCGGGGACAAGCTCGGGCCCCTCGTCTGGCAGTTCATGCCGACCAAGCGCTTCACCGCCGACGAGGTCGAGGCGTTCCTGAAGCTGCTGCCGCGCGAGGTGGAAGGACGGCCCTTGCGGCACGTGCTGGACGTGCGGCACGAGAGCTTCGCCACCGAGGAATACCTGGCGCTGCTGGCGCGGCACGGCTGCACCACGGTGTACACCGACTCGCCGAAGTTTCCCTCGATTCCGCACGCCAGGAGCGAGCTGGCGTATCTGCGCCTGATGCGCAGCGAGGCCGATTGCGTGACGGGCTACGCGCCCAGCGAGTTGCAGCGGTGGGTGCGGGGCGCGCGGGAGTGGACGGAATTGAAGGCGGGCAATGAAGCCTTCGTCTTCTTCATCAACGGCGCCAAGGAGCGGGCGCCCGCGGCGGCGATGGAGTTCCTGAAGCAGCTGGGGTGAGGCGGCCCAACGGTGGGGTTCGCCTGCGACTCACCTTTGCCGGCTGGCGCCGGCCCACCCTACCAGTCCCACCAGCAAGTCGGCGGGACTTGCAGGGTGGCGGTGAGACAGCGAAGCGCGAACCCCACCGTCAGCCAAGCCACGCGAGCTGCCCCTGCCCGGCCTCGTTCAAGCGCGCCTGCAGTGTCGCCGCAGCGCCTTCGGCCACGCTGAACGCGATCTCCACCACCTCCCCGTGCCGCACCGGCCCGAGCGCGGCGCCGGCGTGTTCGAGTTCGCGCCGCACCATGCCTTCCAGCGCGTACGGGACCCGGCACGCCAGCTGCAGCAGCCGCTGCAACTGCACCTTCTGCGCGTCCAGCAGCGCCTGCGCCACCGCATCGGTGTACGCCCGCACCAGCCCGCCCGCGCCCAGCTTCACGCCGCCGAAATAACGCACCACCGTGGCCAGCACGCCTTCGAGTTGCTGGTGCCGCAGCACTTCCAGCATGGGGCGGCCGGCCGTGCCGCCCGGCTCACCGTCGTCGTTGGCCGCCGACTGGCCACCGGCGAGCAGTGCCCAGCAGACGTGCGCGGCGCCCGGATGCGCGGCGCGCAGCGCCTGGACCACCGCCTGCGCTTCGGCCCGGCCCGCCACGGGTTGCACGCATCCCAGGAAGCGGCTCTTGCGGATCAGCAGTTCACTGTGGACGGGGTGCGCCAGGGTCCAGGCCATGCGCGAGCCTACCGGGTCCAGGGTGCGCCGGCAGGGTCCCCCTCGAGGGCGATGGTCAACTCAGGAAGCGCCCGCCCCGAGCCGCCGCAGCCAGCCCAGCCCCTCGCTCGTCCCGCCGGCCTGCGCACCGCGCGCGGGACGGTACTCGCAGCCGACCCAGCCCTGCCAGCCGCAGGAGGCAGCCACCTCGTCGATCACCGAGAACAGGTACGGGTAGTTCAGCTCGCCCACGTCCGGCTCGTGCCGCTGCGGCACGCCGGCGATCTGGAAGTGGCCGACGCGGCCGGTGGGCAGGTACTGGCGGATCTTCATGGCCAGGTCGCCTTCGACGATCTGGCAGTGGTACAGGTCCATCTGCACCTGGACGTTGGGCTCGCCGATCTCCGCGAGCAGTTCGTGCGCATGGTCCTGGCGATTGAGGAAGAAGCCCGGGATGTCGCGCGTGTTGATCGGCTCCATCAGCACCTGCACGCCCTGCTTCGCCGCCTCGCGCGCGGCCCAGCGCAAGCTGGCCACGTAATTGGGTCGCAGCGCCGTGCGCTCCTGCCCCTGGGGCACCAGGCCCGCCATCACATGCAGGCGCGGACACTGCAGCGCCTCGGCGTAGCGAAGCGCCTGCGTGATGCCCTCGCGGAATTCCGTTTCGCGCCCCGGCAGGCAGGCCAGGCCGCGCTCGCCGCCGTCCCAGTTGCCCGGGGGCGCGTTGAACAGGACCTGCTGCAGGCCGTTGTCGCGCAGCCGCGCGGCCAGTTCCCTGGGCTCGTAGGCATAAGGGAAGAGGAACTCCACGCCCCGGAAGCCGTCACGCGCGGCGGCGGCGAAGCGCTCGAGGAAGTCGTGCTCCGGATAGAGCATGGACAGGTTGGCGGCAAAGCGGGGCATGGGCGTCTCCTCAGCGCGGGGCCAGGCGCACGGCCTGCGGGTTCTCTTCGATGTACTCGCGCACGATGGCTTCGAAGCTCGCGTCGTTGCGCAGGCCGAGGCCGCGCGCGCGGTCCCAGGCGACGTCGCCCGGCCAGCTGCGGACCAGCTTTTCGATGCCGGGGTCGGGCTGCCAGTCCAGCAGCGCCGCGGCTTGCGGACCCGCCACCTGCTCCAGCGCCGCTGCCATGGCCCCCACCGTGGTGCGCAGCGAAGGCAGGTTGATCGCGGTGCGCTGGCCCCACTCGGCGTCGCTGGCCTGCGCAGCGCGCACGAAGCCTTCGACGGTGCGCGTGGGCGAGGCCAGGGCGACGGGCGTGTCCGGCGGCACCGGGATGCGGGCGCGCTCGCCCGCAAGGGGCTCGCGGATCATGCCGCTGAAGAAACCAGAGGCGGCGCCATTCGGGCGGCCGGGCCGCACGGCGACCGTCATCGGGCGCACGCTGCGCCCGGCGATGAAGCCCTTGCGCGTGTAGTCGGCCACCAGCTGCTCGCAGATGAACTTCTGGATGCCGTAGCTGCCTTGCGGCGTGGGCAGCGTGTCGTCGGCCATCGTGCCCAGCGGCGGCTCGCCGGGTTGCCGGCCGAACACCGCGAGCGAGCTCGCGAACACGAACACGGGGGTGGTGCCCAGCGCGCGGCAGGCATCGAGGAGCGCGCGGGTGGTGTCCAGGTTGCTGCGCAGGCCGAGCTCGAAGTCGACCTCGCACTCGGCGCTGACGGCCGCCGCGAGGTGGAAGACCAGGTCCGTGCCGGCGGCGGGCAGCTCGCGCCGCTGCACCAGCTCGATCAGGTCGCCCTGCACGCCGCGCACGCGCGGGTCGGCGAGCAGGTCGGCCGGCGCCGCACCGCGGTCGGCCAGCACGACCTGCTGGATGGGGCGGGCCGCAGCACCGCGCAGCGACAGGGAACCTGCCTTGAGCAAGGCGCGCGCCAGGCGCGCCCCGAGGAAGCCGGCGCCGCCGGTGATCAGGATGTTCATGCGGGCAGCATAGCGCGGCGCTGCCCGCGCGGCATCAGCTGATTCCCGCGAGCCGGAGCAACATGCCTGTGACCGCGCAGGTGGCAATCACCGGGATCACGCCCGCCTTGAAGCGGAACAGCGCGACCGCGGCAGCGGCGGCGATCGCGAGCGACACCAGGTCCACCGGAAAGCCGAGCGTGGGCTGCTCGCGCGCGATGTGCACGAGGAAGAACAGGGCCAGGCTCGCGATCACGCCCACCACCGCGGCCGTGATCGCCGTCAGCGGCGCGGTGAAGCGCAGCTGGCCGTGGGTGGACTCCACCAGCGGGCCACCCGCCAGAATGAACAGGAAGGACGGCAGGAAGGTGACCCAGGTCGCCACCGAGGCCGCGAGCGCCGCGCCCAGGAACAGCGCGTCCGGCCCCAGCACCTGGCGGGTCCAGCCCCCGACGAAACCGACGAAGGCGACCACCATGATCAGGGGCCCCGGCGTGGTCTCGCCGAGCGCCAGCCCGTCGATCATCTGCGTACCCGTGAGCCACTGGAACTGCTCCACGGCCCCCTGGTAGACATAGGGCAGCACGGCATAGGCGCCGCCGAAGGTGAGCAGCGCCGCCTTGGTGAAGAACCAGCCCATCTGCGCGAGCGTGCCGTGCAGCCCGTGCGCCCCGGCCAGCAGCGCCATCGGAACGGCCCACAGCACGGCGCCGGCGGCGACCACGGCCGCCAGGCGCGAGCGCCGGAACAGCGCGTGCGGCGGGGTCGGCGTGTGGTCGTCGATCAGTGCGGGGCCGTAGGAGGCGTGCGCCTTGCCATGGCCTGCGCCTGTGGCGAACTGTGCCGGCACGAAGCGCCCGCCCGCCACGCCGACCAGCGCCGCCAACAGCACCACCAGCGGGAAGGGGACGCCCAGGAAGGCGATCGCGACGAAGCTTGCGAGGGCCACGGCCCACAGCAGCGGCACCTGTCGCGGGCTGCGCAGCGTCCGGCTGCCGATGCGCCACACCGCGTGCAACACGATCGCGGCGACCGCGGGCTTGATCCCGTAGAACATCCCTGCCACCCAGCCCACGTTGCCGAAGGCCACGTAGACCCAGCTGAGCGCGATGAGGATCACCAGCGACGGCAGCACGAACAGCCCGCCCGCGACGATGCCGCCCCAGGTGCGGTGCATCAGCCAGCCGATGTACGTGGCCAGCTGCTGCGCCTCCGGCCCGGGCAGCAGCATGCAGTAGTTCAGCGCGTGCAGGAAGCGCCGCTCCGAGATCCAGCGTTTCCGCTCCACCAGCTCGCGGTGCATGATCGCGATCTGCCCGGCGGGGCCGCCGAAGCTGATGAAGCCCAGCAGCAGCCAGAACTTCAGTGCCTCGGCGAAGGGCACGGGGGCGGGCGCTTCGACGCGTTCGGCTCTTGCCGCAACCGCACTCATGCGTGGTCCTGCCAGCCGTGCGTCTCGGCCCGCGCACCGCGGCACCACGCGTACAGGGCGTCGTACAGCGGCAGCGCCGCCGCGAGCATGGCGTGGTCGTCGGCGTGCAGCCGCGACAGCCCCAGCGAAACCGCGAGCAGGCCGGCGCATTGCGGTGCCAGCGCATGCCGGTCGGTGTCGGCGCCGCGCACGATGGCCGCCAGCGCGTCCAGCGCGGGCTCGTGCAGGCCGAAGGCATCCAGCAGCGCGTCGAAACTGCACTTCTCCCAGGCATGCGTGATCGGCGCACCGTCCACGTCGAAGGCGACGGCCTCCAGCTTGCGCGCCTGCGCGAGGACCTCGCCGGCGGGCACGTAGAAGAACTGCGCACGCGGGTCGATGAAACGCAGCACCAGCCAGGGGCAGGCGACGCGGTCTACCCTGGGCCGCGCACGCGTGATCCAGCGCGAGGGGCGCTCGCCGGTGACGCCCAGGTCCGCGCGCTTGCGCATGCGCAGCGGCGGCGCGTCGCGCCAGCGGGCGATGTCCTCCAGGGCGTCCTCGCCGGACTCACCGCCTTCGATGCCGCCTTGCAGCCAGCGCGCGTTCCAGCCGGCGCTGCGCAGCGTGCGCGCCGCCTCCTGGCTCACGTGGTGCCCGTAGACGCAGTAGACGATGACCTCGCGCGGCGGCTGCTCGCGCGCCAGCGCAGCCACGTCCTGCGGCGCGCAGTGCACGGCGCCGGCCAGGAGCTGCTCGCTGGCCGTGAAATGCTGGGGCTTGCGCACGTCCAGCAACAGCGGGCGGTCGGCGCGACCGAGCAGGAGGTTCAGTTCGGCAGGGGAAAGGCCAGGCAGGTCGGTGTCCACGGTTGGCTCCATGCAAGAGTTGCCAGCGCTTGGACGGGACACCGTCTTTCCGCAAGGGCCGGGAGGCTGCTTTCCCGGTGCCGCCAGTCTAGTTCAGGCGCGCTCGAATTTAAAGACGGCCGTGCCGGCCGTGAGATTCGGCAGCACGCGCCGCACTTCGCCGTCCTGCAGTCCGAAGGAATCGAGCACGGTCAGGCGGTTCTTGGTGGCGAGCACCTCGAAGTCCTTGAAGGTGCCCACGCGGATGTTGGGCGTGTCGTACCACTGGTACGGCAGGCGCTTGGTCACTGGCATGCGCCCGCGCGCCACGGACAGGCGATTGGGCCAGTGCGCGAAGTTGGGAAAGGCGACGATGCCCACCTTGCCCACGCGCGCCGTCTCGCGCAGCATGGTCTCGGCATTGCGCAGGTGCTGCAGCGTGTCGATCTGCAGCACGACGTCGAAGCTGTCGTCGTCGAAGATGCTCAGGCCCTGGTCCAGGTTCAGCTGGATCACGTTGACGCCGCGCTTGACGCAGGCCAGCACGTTCTCGTCGGCGATCTCGATGCCGTAGCCGCTGCAGCCGCGGTGGCGCTGCAGGTGGTCCAGCAGCGCCCCTTCGCCGCAGCCCAGGTCGAGCACGCGCGAGCCTTCGGGCACCAGCCGCGCGATGCTTTCCAGGGTGCCCCGATCGCTCACAGCACCGCCCCCGCGGGAAGCTCGCGCAGCGGCGCCGGCGTGGGCGCGGGCGTGACGGCGGCGATGTGGTCGAAGTAGGAGCGGACCACGCCCAGGTAGCGCGGGTCTTCCAGGAGGAAGGCGTCGTGGCCGTGGGGCGCGTCGATCTCGGCGTAGCTCACGTCGCGCCGGTTGTCCAGGAGCGCCTTGACGATCTCGCGGCTGCGCGCCGGCGAGAAGCGCCAGTCGGTGCTGAAGCTCACGAGCAGGAACTTCGCGCGCGCCACGGCCAGCGCCTTGGCCAGGTTGCCGTTGTGGCGCCGCGCCGGATCGAAGTAGTCCAGCGCGCGCGTGATCAGCAGGTAGGTGTTGGCGTCGAAGTACTCGCTGAACTTGTCGCCCTGGTGGCGCAGGTAGCTCTCGATCTGGAACTCGATGTCCTGGGTGGTGTACGACAGCTCGATGCCGTTGCGCAGCTGGCGGCCGAACTTCTCGTTCATCACGTCGTCGGACAGGTACGTGATGTGGCCGATCATGCGGGCGATCCGCAGGCCCCGCTTGGGCACCACGTCGTGCTCGTAGAAATGGCCGCCGTGGAAATCCGGGTCCGTCACGATGGCGCGGCGCGCCACTTCGTTGAAGGCTATGTTCTCGGCGTTGAGGTTGGGCGCGCTCGCCACTACCACGGCGTGGCGCACGCGCTGCGGGTACTGCAGCGTCCACGACAGCGCCTGCATGCCGCCCAGGCTGCCGCCCATGACGGCCGCGAGCTGGGTGATGCCCAGGCGATCGAGCAGGCGGGCCTGCGCGTCGACCCAGTCTTCCACGGTCACCACGGGGAAGTCGGCGCCGTAGACGCGGCCGGTGTCCGGGTTCACGTGCATCGGGCCGGTGGAGCCGAAACAGGACCCCAGGTTGTTCACGCCGATCACGAAGAAGCGGTCGGTGTCCACCGGCTTGCCGGGGCCGATCATGGTGTCCCACCAGCCTTCGGACCGGTCCTGGCCCGGGTAGACGCCCGCCACGTGGTGCGAGGCGTTGAGCGCATGGCAGATCAGGACGGCGTTGCTGCGGTCCGCGTTGAGCGTTCCGTAGGTCTCGTAGGCAAGCGAATAGCCACGGATCGAGGCACCGCTTTGCAGGGCAAGCGGCGCGTCGAAGCTCATGAACCGTGGCGTGGCGATCAGCGTCATCGAAAAGGAAAAACCCGGACCGCTGAAGCGGGCCGGGTCCGGCCTGTCTTTAGCGGCATTTATTGAGCGCCCGCAATCGAGGCAAATCGGCGCTGGCGGAAGTATATGGCATGTCCTTGCGGGCTCGACCCGCGATCCCTGGGGGCGCCGATCGGCCGCCTCCTGGCTGCCGGGTCAGGCCCGGCATGACATGCTTTTCATTTCGGCCACAGCGCCACCACCCCCAGCACCAGGAACACCAGCGCGCCGATCGTGTGCACCAGCTTGATCGGCACCTTGCGCGTGATCGCGTCGCCGAACCAGACCACCGGCGCATTGGCGAGCATCATGCCCAGCGTGGTGCCCGCCACCACGGGGGCCCAGGCGTCGAACTGCGCGGCCAGCATGATGGTGGCCACCTGGGTCTTGTCGCCCATCTCCGCCAGGAAGAAGGCGACGAGGGTGGTGAGGAAGACGCCATGGCGCGGACCGGCGCCCGCCTCGTCCTCGTCGAGCTTGTCGGGGATGAGCATCCAGATCGCCATGGCGATGAAGGAGGCGCCCAGGATCCAGCGCAACAGGTCCGGACCCAGCACGCTCGTGACCCAGCTGCCCACGGCGCCCGCGAGCCCGTGGTTGACGAGGGTGGCCACGAAGATGCCCAGCACGATGGGCCAGGGACGGCGAAAGCGCGCGGCCAAGACGAGCGACAGCAGCTGCGTCTTGTCGCCCATTTCCGCGAGCGCGACGATGCCGGTGGAGACGAGAAAGGCCTGCATGGGAACTCCGGCCGGAAAACGAAGACGCGTTTGACCGCGCTGCTCCTCCGGCCTGGATGGGAGGCTGCGCGGTCAAAGGTCTCGCCAAGTCCGAAGATCGCCGGCGCCATGGGATGCGTGCGCATCCCAAGTCTGTTGACGCCAGCCCCTCTCGCGAATCGGAGGGAGGCTACTCCCCAATGACGGGCTGGATTCTACCGGCCTCTGCGACGCACCCTCGTGGCGTGGTTATTGCTTCCTTTTGGTGCGGGCGCCTGAATCGGCCCCGGAACGCACCACAACAAAGCATTTCCATCCCCATGAATTCCACGGAAGCACTCAAACAGGGCGCCGACGTCCTGTTCATCCTGCTGGGCGCCATCCTCGTGCTGGCCATGCACTCCGGTTTCGCCTTCCTCGAGCTGGGCACCGTGCGCAAGAAGAACCAGGTGAATGCGCTGGTGAAGATCCTGGTGGACTTCTCCGTCTCGACCGTCGCGTACTTCCTGGTCGGCTACGGCGTGGCCTACGGCACCAGCTTCCTCGTCGGGGCCGACCAGCTGGTGGCCAGGAGCGGCTACGAGCTGGTGAGGTTCTTCTTCCTGCTGACCTTCGCGGCGGCCATCCCGGCCATCATTTCCGGCGGCATCGCCGAGCGCGCACGCTTCGGGCCGCAGCTGCTGGCCACCGCCGTCATCGTGGGCGTGGTCTACCCGCTGTTCGAAGGCGTGGCCTGGAACCAGCGCTTCGGCGTGCAGGCCTGGATCCACGCGCTCACGGGCGCGGAGTTCCACGACTTCGCCGGCTCCATCGTGGTCCATGCCGTCGGTGGCTGGCTGGCCCTGCCGGCGGTGATCCTGCTGGGCGCGCGCAGCAACCGCTACCGCAAGGACGGCGCGATCTCGGCCCACCCGCCTTCCAACATCCCGTTCCTGGCCCTGGGCGCCTGGGTGCTCACGGTGGGCTGGTTCGGCTTCAACGTCATGAGCGCGCAGTCCATCGACAAGGTCTCGGGCCTGGTGGCGGTGAACTCGCTGATGGCGATGGTGGGCGGCACCCTCGCCGCGGTACTGCTGGGCCGCAACGACCCGGGGTTCGTCCACAACGGCCCGCTCGCCGGGCTAGTGGCGGTGTGCGCGGGCAGCGACCTGGTGCATCCGGTCGGGGCACTCGCCGTCGGTGCCTGTGCCGGCGTCATCTTCGTGGTGATGTTCACGCTGACCCAGAACCGCTGGAAGGTCGACGACGTGCTGGGGGTGTGGCCCTTGCACGGCCTGTGCGGCCTGTGGGGCGGCATCGCCGCGGGCATCTTCGGCAACAAGGCGCTGGGTGGACTGGGCGGCGTGAGCTTCTTCGCGCAGGTCATCGGCAGCGCGATGGGCGTGGCCTGGGCGCTCACGTGCGGCTTCGCGGTCTATGGCCTGATCAAGGCGGCGATGGGGTTGCGGCTGTCTGCAGAGGAAGAATTCGCGGGGGCCGACCTGGCGATCCACCGCATCGGGGCGACGCCGGAGCGCGAGGCGAACTGGTAGGAACCGTGGCGCCGGACCATCAACTGGCCCGGCGGCGACACCTCAGGGCTAGTCCGGAGGCACGACACGCGCCACCCGGTGCATAATGCTTGGGCGAATCTCTCAGGGGTTTGCAGGTATGCGGTGTTTGTCTTTGTCTCGCGTGGTTTTGATTGCGTCTTGCGGACTCCATCGCTTTTGCGTTTTTTCCAGGAGTCCCTGAATGGGCAACAAACTCTACGTGGGGAACCTCCCCTATTCTTTCCGCGACAGCGACCTCGAGCAGGCGTTCAGCCAGTTCGGCCAGGTCACCAGTGCCAAGGTCATGATGGAACGTGACACCGGCCGCTCGAAGGGCTTCGGCTTCGTCGAGATGGGCAGCCCCGCCGAGGCGCAGGCAGCCATCGAAGCCATGAACGGCCACCAGCAAGGCGGCCGCGCGCTCGTCGTCAACGAAGCGCGTCCGATGGAGCAGCGTCCGCGCGGCTTCGGTAGCGGCGGCGGCGGTGGTGGTGGCGGCGGCTACGGCGGTGGTGGCGGCGGCGGCGATCGCGGCGGCCGTGGCTTCGGCGGCGGCGGCAGCGGTGGTGGTGGCGGCGGCTACGGTGGTGGCAGCGGCGGCGGTCGCGACCGCTACTGATCGCCGGTCCCGCCTCGCGGGACGCGAACTGAATGAAAAGGGCCTACACGGCCCTTTTTTCATGCCCGGCCGCCGTCCGGCGCGCGGCTGCTTTTTGCGGCCCTATGGGCCTTTTGGGCCTTGCCACCGCCGTGGGTATCTGCTCCATAATGGAAAAACGTGGTCTGTCCTGACACGTAGGTGCGGTGACAAGGTGCCTTTCGCGTCTCTCGTTGAATGCGTTTTCGGGACTCCATCGCTTCCGGTCTTTCATGTTTTTTCAGGAGTCCCTGTAGATGGGCAACAAATTGTACGTAGGCAACCTGCCGTACCAGGTGCGTGACAGCGACCTGGAGCAGGCGTTCAGCCAATTTGGCCAGGTGACCAGCGCCAAGGTCATGATGGAACGTGAAACCGGCCGCTCCAAGGGCTTCGGTTTCGTGGAAATGGGCAGCGACAGCGAAGCGCAGGCGGCCATCCAGGGCATGAACGGCCAGCCCCTGGGCGGGCGCAGCATCGTGGTCAACGAAGCCCGTCCCATGGAGCAGCGTCCGCGCGGCTTCGGTGGCAGCGGCGGCGGCGGCGGTGGTGGCTACGGCGGCGGCGGCGGTGGTGGTTACGGCGGCGGCGGTGGCGGCGGTGGTCGCTCCGGCGGTGGCGGCGGCTACGGCGGCGGCGGCGGTGGCCGCTCCGGCGGCGGTGGCGGCCAGGACGGCGGCTTCCGCAGTCCCTACGGCGCCGGCCCGCGCGGCGGTGGCGGCGGCGGCCGCTCCGGTGGCGGCGGCGGTGGTGGGTACGGCGGCGGTGGCGGCGGCTACTGAGTCCGGCTTCCCCTGAACGAAAGGCTCCTGCGGGAGCCTTTTTCGTTGGTGGCGGGCTTGCGCGGCGGGGTCGCGCGAACCCACCGCGCAACCCCTCAGCGCCCGCCCTGCCGATGTTTGCGCGGACGCCCCGCCAGCACGCGGTCGAACAGCGCATTGGGCAACACCCGCAACAGCTTCGCGACCACGCCCATCTGCCAGGGAATCACCCGGTAGCTCACGCCCCTGGAAATCGCGCGGAACGCCGCATCGGCGAAATCCGCCGCCTCCATCAGGAACGGCATCCCATAGCGGTTCTGCTGCGTCAGGGGCGTCTTCACGTAGCCCGGCGCGATCGTGACGACCTGCACGCCGCTGCCGCGCACTTCCCCGCGCAGGCTCTCGCAGTAGCTGATCACCGCGGCCTTGCTGGCGCAATACGCGCCGTGCCCCGGCAGCCCGCGGATGCCCGCGACGCTGGCGATGCCCACCAGCGCGCCGCTGCGCCGCGCCCGCATCGGGTCCAGGAAGGGATGGAAGGTCGCCGCCATGCCGACGTTGTTGGTCGCGAAGGTGCGGGCCATCACGTCCAGGTCCTCGCGCTGCGCGGTGTCCATGCCGACGCTGATGCCGGCGTTGGCGACCACCACGTCGGGCACGCCCTGCTGCGCCATGCACAGCTGCGCGGCGGCGGTGATGCTGTCGATGTCGGCCACGTCGGCGGCATACACGTGCCAGCGGCCGAAAGTGAGGCCCTGCTCCTCGGCCCACTCGGCCATCTCCGCCGCGCGCCGCGCCACCAGCGCCAGCCGCCAGCCGGCGCGGTAGTAGCGCAAGGCGAGCGCCTGCCCGATGCCGCTGGACGCGCCCGTGATGAAAACGAGCGGCGCCATCAGGGCGTGGCTCCGCGCGGCTGCAGGACACCGCGCACGCGGCCACGCAGTTCCATCACGCGGTCCAGGTTGTCGTACTCCATGTTGTCCGCCTGGAAGACGTCCTGCCCGCGCCTGAGCGTGACGGGCCGGTCCGACTTCACCTTCTCCTCGTTGGCGAAGATGTGCAGGAATTCGCCGCTGACCTGCAGCTTGGGCTGGTCCTTGCCGGGCACTTCGCGCGTGACCACGGCGTCGCCGAGCAACTGTACCTGCGAGCCGTCGCCGTTGCTGATGCCTTTTTTCGCCGTCGCCACGGTGAGCGCACCCGCTTCGCTGTAGGAGCGGATGCGCGGGTTCACGATCTCCGTCGTGTCCGTGTCCGGGTAGTGGTAGCCCTCGACGCCCAGGATTTCCGTTTTCAGGCGGCCGTTGCCGCCGAAGGACTTCACCGAGAAGTTCTTGAGGAAGTAGTCCGGCTCGTGCTTGCTCGCGCGGATGCCCGCCGCCGCGCTGCCGCCCAGGGTGGGCGTCGTGCGTGCGAGCCAGTAGGTCGCCAGGGCCAGCAGCGCCATCAGGATGATGGGCAGGTAGATGGAGATCCGGTCCCAGGCACGGCCGAAACCGCGCGCCGTCCTCACCCGTACGCCTCCAGCAACTGCGCGTAGCGGCCCGAGGCCACCAGCAGCAGGTCGCAGAACTCGCGCGCCGCACCGTGGCCGGCCGCGGCCTCGGTCACGTAGCGGGCGCACTGGCGCACTTCCACGTGCGCGTCGGGCGGCGCGACCGCGAGGGCGCAGCGGCGCATGACGGGCAGGTCGGGCCAGTCGTCGCCCATGGCGGCCGCCTGGGACCAGTCCAGGCCCAGCGTGGCCAGCGTCTTTTCCGCCGCCGGACGCTTGTCCTCGGTGCCGTAGTGCACCTCGCGCACGCCCAGCGCCTCCAGGCGCTTGCGCAGCGGCTTGGAGTCGCGCCCGGTGATCACCACGGGCGTGATGCCGGCGCGCTGCAGCAGCTTCAGGCCCAGGCCGTCGAGCGTGTGGAAGCGCTTGAGCGTCTCGCCTTCGTCGGAGTACAGGATGCCGCCGTCCGTCATGACGCCGTCGACGTCGAAGAAAGCGAGCTTGATGCCCTGCGCGGCCAGCAGCAGCTCGGGCGCAAACGTGCGCGCGGGGTACATCGCCATGCTCTAGATGACCTTCGCGCGCATCAAGTCGTTGCTGTTGACGGCGCCGACCAGCCGCCCCTCCGCATCCACGACCAGCACGCTGGTGATGCGGTACTGCTCCATCAGCGCCGCGGCTTCGGCGGCCAGCGCGTCGGAGCGGATCGTCCGCGGGGCGGGGTGCATCACCTCGCGCGCGCGCACCGACCGCAGGTCCAGGCCTTTTTCCACCAGGCGGCGCAGGTCGCCGTCCGTGAAGATGCCCAGCGGCCGATCGTCCTCGCCCACGATGGCCGAGGCACCGAGGCCCTTGGCGCTCATCTCGCGCATCAGCGTGGTGAAGTTCGCGTCCGGGCCCACGCGCGGCACGGCCTCGCCGGTGCGCATGACGTCCGACAGGTGCGTGAGCAGCTTGCGGCCCAGCGCGCCGCCCGGGTGCGAACGCGCGAAGTCCTCGGCCTGGAAGCCGCGCGCATCGAGCAGCGCCACGGCCAGCGCATCGCCGAGTGCGAGCTGCGCCGTGGTGCTGGCGGTGGGTGCCAGGTTCAAGGGACAGGCCTCTTTTTCCACGCCGCTGTCCAGCACGATGTCGGCGTGGCGCGCGAGCGAGGACTTGCCGTTGCCGGTCATGGCCACCAGCGGCACGCCCAGGCGCTTGAGCACCGGCAGGATCACCGTGATTTCGTCGCTCTCGCCGCCGTTGGAAATCGCCAGCACGAGGTCGATCGGTTTGATCATGCCCAGGTCGCCGTGGCTGGCCTCGGCCGGATGCACGAACATGGCCGGCGTGCCGGTGGAAGCGAGGGTGGCGGCGATCTTGCGGCCCACGTGGCCGCTCTTGCCCATGCCCATCACGACCACGCGCCCGCGCACGGCCAGCATGGTCTCCACGGCCCGGCCGAAGGCCTCGTCCACGCGCGCGCCCAGCCCCCGCACGGCAGCCGCCTCGATGTCCAGGGTCTCGCGGGCCAGCCGGATCGCGCGCGCTCCGTCGAAGGGCGGGGGCGCCGCGGTGTCCGCCACCGGCAGGGAAGCAGGAGTCATCGTCCGATTTTAAGGCGCGGGGCGCGGTCGGCTCCGGAAGCGGGGCCGTGCCGGATAGCATAGTGGGCAATGAGCTCGCTCGAGTTGACCTTGCTGTACCTGCTGGCGGCCGTGCTGGGCGTGGTCCTGTGCCGCTCCCTGCGGCTGCCGCCGATGCTGGGCTACCTCATCGTCGGCGTGGTGATCGGCCCCAACGCACTGGCCGTCGCCGAGGACTCCGAGAGCGTGCGGCACCTGGGCGAGTTCGGCGTCGTCTTCCTGATGTTCGTGATCGGCCTGGAGTTCAACCTGGCCAAGCTGCGCGCCATGCGCACGCACGTGTTCGGGCTGGGGCTGTTCCAGGTGGTGCTGACGGTCGCGGCTTCGACCCTCGGGGCGCTGGTGCTGTCCCTGCTCGTGCCGCAGTACTGGCGCATGCCCTGGCAGAGCGCGCTGGCCCTCTCCGGCGCCCTGGCCATGAGCTCCACGGCCATCGTCGTGAAGATGATGTCCGACCGGCTGGAGCTGGAGTCCGAGCACGGCAAGCGCGTGATGGGCGTGCTGCTGTTCCAGGACCTGGCCGTGGTGCCGCTGCTGGTGCTGATCCCCGCACTGGGCAGCCCGCCGGAGGTACTGCTGCGCGAGGTCGGGATCGCCGCGCTGAAGGCGACCTTGCTGATCGCGCTGCTGCTGTCCGGCGGCCAGCGCGCGATGCGCTGGTGGCTCACCCTGGTGGCGCGGCGCAAGAGCGACGAGCTGTTCGTGCTGAACCTGCTGCTGGTCACGCTGGGCTTGGCCTGGCTCACGCAGCTGGCGGGGCTGTCGCTGGCGCTGGGCGCCTTCATCGCGGGCATGCTGATCTCGGAGACCGAGTACAAGCACCAGGTGGAAGCCGACATCCGGCCCTTCCACGACGTGCTGCTGGGCCTGTTCTTCATCACCATCGGCATGCTGCTGGACTGGCGGCCGGTGGCCGAACGCTGGGCGATGGTCCTGCTGCTGGTCACGGCGCCCGTGGCGTTCAAGCTGCTGCTGGTGACGACGCTGGCCAAGGCCTTCGGCGCGTCCATGGGCGTGTCCTTGCGCACCGGCCTGTACCTGGCGCAGGCCGGCGAATTCGGCTTCGTGCTGCTGGCGCTGGCCTTCGGCAACGGGCTGGTGCCCGCGCGGCTGATGCACCCCGTGCTGGCGAGCATGGTGCTGTCGATGATCGCCACGCCCTTCATCATCCAGTGGAGCAACCGCATCGTGATGAAGCTGGTGGCCAACGAATGGCTGCTGCAGTCCCTGCAGATGACCACCATCGCGCGCAAGTCGATCAACGCCAACAAGCACGTGATCATCTGCGGCTACGGGCGCTGCGGCCAGAACCTGGCGCGGATGCTGGAGCAGGAAAGCATCCCCTACATGGCGCTGGACCTGGACCCCGACCGCGTGCGGCAAGCCGCGGCCGCCGGCGACTCGGTGGTGTTCGGCGACGCGGCACGGCTGCAAGCGCTGATCGCCGCCGGCCTGGCGCGCGCCTCCGCCCTGGTCATCACCTACCTGGACGTGCCCGGCGCGCTGAAGGTGCTGGCCAGCGCGCGCTCGCACGCCCCGCACGTGCCGGTGATCGTGCGCACCAAGGACGACTTCGACCTGGAACGGCTGCAGAAGGCCGGCGCCACCGAGGTGGTGCCCGAGACCCTGGAAAGCTCGCTCATGCTCGCAAGCCACGCGCTGGCGCTGGTGGGCGTGCCCATGCGGCGGGTGATCCGCCTCGTGCAGGACCAGCGCGATGCCCGCTACAACCTGCTGCGCGGCTACTTCCACGGCGCCGACGACAGCACGGCGCTGGAAGTGGAACAGGAGCGCCTCTCCACCGTGACGCTGCCCATGGGCTGCGACGCCCTGGGCCAGGTGCTCAGCGAGCTGCACCTCGATCGCGAAGGCGTGCGCGTGGTGAGCCTGCGTCGCGGCAATGGGCGCACCATCGACCCCGCGACCGACCCGACGCTGCAGGATGGCGATACGCTCGTGCTTTCCGGCCGGCCCGAACCGCTGGCCCTGGCCGAGGAAGCGTTGCTCAAGGGTTGACCATGCAAGACAAGGACGCGCTGGACGTCAGCGACTACCTGCGCCGCCACATCCGCACCGTGCCGGACTGGCCCGCGCCCGGCGTGCAGTTCCGGGACATCACCCCGCTGCTGCAGGACCCCAAGGTGTTCCGGGTGCTGATCGACGCCTTCGTGCACCGCTACATGGACCGCCGCCCGGACGTGGTCGCGGGGCTGGATGCGCGCGGCTTCATCCTGGGCTCCGTCGTCGCCTACGAGCTGGGCGTGGGCTTCGTGCCGATCCGCAAGAAAGGCAAGCTGCCCTTCACCACGGTGGAGGAAACCTACGAGCTGGAATACGGCAGTGCGACCGTGGAGCTGCACACCGATGCGGTCAAGCCCGGGCAGCGGGTGCTGCTGATCGACGACCTGATCGCCACCGGCGGCACGATGATGGCCGGCAAGAAGCTGCTGGAGAAGCTGGGCGGCACCGTGATCGAAGGCTGCGCGATCGTCGACCTGCCGGAGCTGGGGGGATCGCAACGCCTGCGGGAAGGTGGGCTGGACGTGTTCACCTTCGTGCATTTCGGGGGGCATTGAAGGCGGGCGCGGTGGGGGCGGCGGGGTGCGCTTGTGAACAACGCGAACCCCACCGCCCTCCCGCCCCTTATCGCAGCGCCCCGTACTGCGTCCCGCTCAGATGCTCCCTGACGTCGCTCTCCACCATCTCGGTGTCCTCGAACCCGGTGAGCAGCGTCACGGTGCGCGGCTCCTTGCCGTTGTTGACGGAAGCGAGCGCCTTCTCGCCGCGCACACCCGCGTCCAGGGCCTTGCGGAACGCGGCGACCTCGTCGGAGCGGATCGGCTCCACGCGCTGGCGTGACTGCGGCTCCAGCGGTGCCGGCCGCGAAGGCATTTCCAGCGGCGCGGGCTGCGAGATCAGCGGCTTGGCGGAGGTGAAGTGCGCCGGGTCGCCGATGGCCACGTGTTCGTTGGCGCGCCAGTACACGGCGGACACCAGGATGTCGTGGCGCGCCTTGGCCGACTGCGCGACCATCGCTTCGATCTCGGACAGGCGCTGCGTGTCGCTGGCCGCGCCTTCGGCCAGGTCCACCATCACCAGGAACTGGCGGCCGCGCTGGTCCAGCGACAGCACCTTGAACTTGTAGCTCGAAGACAGCACGCCGGCGCGCACCATCGCTTCGCGCACCACCGCGTACAGCAGCTCGCGGCGCTCCAGGCGCTCGTGCTTGCGGTTGCCGGGCTGGGCCGCGCCCCCGTTGCCACGGCGCGCGTGGTGGTGGGGCTTGGTCGATTCCATGCGCGAGAGCCCCGAGGTGGGCGGCTCGCTGTCCAGTGCAGGCTTCTTCTTGCCGGAGAACCAGTTGAACATCGCGTTGTCTTTCGTTTCCCTGAGGGCTGCAGCCAGTGTGCGGGGCCAACTGTTACGGCCTTGTAAGAGCGCCGCGTCGGCGGACGGGCGTGGACGGGTGCAGGACGAGCGGCGGGTGCTGTCGCTTAAGTCACTGCGACCCGCTTGGGACGGTTGGCGAGCCGGCGCGACACCAGCGAGCCGAGCGCCATCGCCACCTCCAGCGCGAGCTGCGGCTGGCGGTTGGTGAGCTCGGTGAAGCGGATCGGGCTGAGCGACCACAGCTTGGCCGCGCTGGCCGCCTGCACGGTCGCATTGCGCGGATGGCGCGTGAAGAAGGCGCCTTCCCCCACGGCCGAACCCGATTCCACCATCGCCAGCCGCAGGCGGCCCTTGTCGTCCTCGTAGTGCACCGTCAGCTGCCCCGACTCCACCAGGTAGACCGTGCGGTCGCTGGCGTTCTGCTCGATCACCACCTGCCCCTGGCGCACCGCGAAAGGCTGCAGGTAGCTGCCCAGCAACTCCCACTGCTTGGCCGTGAGGTTGGCATGGAAGGCATCCAGCGACTGGTTCTGCGCGACCGCATGCACCAGGCCCTGGACATCGAAGTGCAGGGCGGAAGGAAGAGGGGCGTTCATGGCTCAACGGTAAGCCGCTACGGATGGGCTTTACAAGCCGCCCTTGCGTTCCATTACAGCTGATACGGCGGCAGGCAGCGCGTTAACGCACGCACGCTTGTGTGCCGGACGGGCGGCGAGTAAACGCCGCCCAACGGAATGGAATCAGTCGGACTCGGAGGCGTCGAAATCCAGTTCGACGCGGGCGCCGTTCGGGTCCTGGCAAAACAGCTGCCAGGTGCCGGCGCCCCGCTGGCGCCGCAGCTCGTACTTGGCGCCCTGCGCGTCGAAGCGTGCCTTGGTTTCCTTCAGGCCGCGCGCCGTGAAGGCCATGTGGTCGATCACGCCCGCGCGCTGGGCGGGCACGGGCCGGTCGAAGTAGACGTGCACCACCGCGCGGCCGCCGGCATACAGCCACGCGCCGGGAAAGCCCAGGTCGGGTCGCGGGCCGTCCTCGAGGCCGAGGAGCTGCGTGTAGAAGGCCATGGTGCGCGCCGGGTCCTCGGCGATCACGGTGAAGTGGTTCAGGCCTTCGATCATGGGAGCTCCTTCGTTGTTCAGGGCAGCAGCACCAGCGACCCCGTGCTGGCGCGCGATTCGAGTTTCTGGTGCGCCGCGCCGGCGGCGGCGAGCGCGAAGCGTTCGATGCGCGGCGCGGGCAGGGTAGCGTCGGCGAGCGCTGCCCACAAGCGGTCCGCGCGTTCCTGCAGTTCGCGCTGGGTGGCGACGAAGTCGAACACCACGGGACGCGAGAACGTCATGGACTTGGCCACCAGCCGGCCGGGGTCCAGCGGCGGCAGCGGGCCGCTGGCCTGGCCGAGGCTGATCCAGTGGCAGCGGCGGTCGGCGGCCGCCAGGTTCTCGTCGACGGCGGCGGCACCGAGGCCGTCCACGATCACGTCGGCACCGCCGCAGAAGGCACGCACCGCGTCGGCGAAGCGCTGCTCGTGCGCCACGACCACGTGCTCGCAGCCTTGCGCGCGCGCGATGCGCGCCTTGTCTTCGGTCGAGACGGTGCCGACGACGGTGGCGCCCAGCCGCTTCGCCCAGGCGCACAGCAAGGACCCCACGCCGCCCGCGGCCGCATGGACCAGCAAGCGCGTGCCCGGGCCGACGTGGCCCAGGTCGCGCAGCAGGTAGTCGCAGGTGACGCCTTTCAGCAGCAAGGCGGCCGCGGTTTCCTCGTCGACGCCGGCGGGCAGCCGCACGACGTGCCGCGCGGGCAGGGTGCGCACGTTGCAGTAGGAGCCCGGCTGCGGACAGAGATAGGCGACGCGGTCGCCTGGCAGGACATGGGTCACGCCGGGGCCGACGTCGATGACCGTTCCCGCCGCTTCCATGCCGAGCACGCCGGGCAAGGGCAGCAGCCCGGGCATCCAGCCGCGGCGCAGGTAGATGTCGAGGAAGTTCACGCCGACCGCGGACTGCTGGATGCGTACTTCGGCGGGGCCCGGGGCCAGCGCGACGGCGTGGACCGTCTCCAGTTCCTCCGGGCCGCCGTAGCGGGCGAGGCGCACTTCGCGCGCGGGGATGCCTTGGCTGCCCGCCGGCGCGAGGATTCCCTGGCTGCCCGCCGGCGCGGGGATGACGGAAGGGCGAGCGGAGCTGGACGCGCCCTGCGAGAGATACCGCCGCAGGTTCGCGAAGCCTGCCTCGTACACCTCCTGCGCCACCATCGTGCGCAGCTCCTGCTCGCGTCCGGGCGGCGTCTCGAAGCTGGATTCCCAGTGCCAGAAGGTGCGGTCCCCGTCCGTCACGGGCTTGAGGGTGACGGTGGCGACATAGCGCTTGAGCGGCACCGTGGCATCGAGGATGCAGTACGTCGACTTGTGCTCGCTGTCGGAGAGGGCCAGGAGCTGCTCGCGGATGCGGTTGCCGTCGCTGAGCGTGAAGCTGCGCACGCAGCCCACGCGCGAGGAAGGCTCCCCGTGCTCGATGCGGCTCTTGTCCACCACCGCGTGCCACTGGTCGTGGCTGTTGAAGTCGCGCAGCACTTCCCACACGCGCGCGATCGGCGCGTCGATGATGGCCGAGCGAACGACCTTCTGCAGCATGCGGTCAGCGGCGGTTGCCGAAGTGGCGCTTCAACGCGTCCAGCCCGCCCTGGAACACCTGGCCGCCGACCAGCGCCGAGAGCTCCTGCTCGCGCCGCGGCTCGCAGTCGAACTCCGCGCTCCACTCCACGAAGGTGCGCCCGCCGTCGGTCACCGGCGTGAGCTTGAACGTGGAGGTGTAGTTCTCCACGCCCATGGGGCTCTCGAGGATGGCGTAGCTGAAGCTGTAGTCGTAGTCGGACAGCGCCAGCAGGCGTTCGCGGATCAGCCCGCCGTCGCGCGTGTGGAAGCTGCGCACGCAGCCCACCTTGTCGGGCGGCTCGCTGTTCTCGATCCGGCTGTCGGCGATGCCGGGATGCCACTGCGGCATGGCATTGAAGTCGCGCACGCGCTGCCACACGGCTTCGGCCTCGGCGTCGATGACGCTGGACACGTAGACGTTGACCATGCCTCAGGCCTTCTTGCCCGCGTCCTGCACCGGGATGGTCGGGATGGCCGCAGCGGGCGGGATGGCGGCCGCCGCGCCATGCGCCATGCCGAGCGCGCCATTGACCATCCCATTGATGTCGGCGCCGCCCTGCAGGCCGATCTCCTTGAGCAGCTGGTCGACGATCGGCGCCTGGGCGCGGAAGCGCAGCGCCGAGTTCACCACGCCGTCGGAGAAGTTCGCCTGGGTCGCGATCGGCGCCACGCCGCCGCCGCCGCCGAGCAGGCCGTCGACCTGCAGGATCTTGATGCCCTCGATGCGCTCCATGGGCTTGACCGATTCGCGGATGATCCCTTCGGCCTTGTCCACCACGCGCAGGCGCAGCGCGGAGGCGCGCGCTTCGGGTGACAGCACGTTCTGCGCCTCGTTCATCAGCCGCACGCCTTCGGCCTCCGCCTCGGAGCGCACGCGCGTGGCGAGGGCGCGGATCTTCTCGGCCTGCGCATCGGCCTCGGCCTGCAGGCGGATCGCCTCGCCCTTGTCGATGCTCGCCAGCTTCTCGGCTTCGGCCGCGCGCGTGAGATGCAGCGCCTCGCGCTCGGCGGACTGGGCGGCGGCGATCAGGTCGATCGCCTTGCGGCGTTCGGCCACTTCCACTTCGCGCGCCGTGAAGACCTTTTCCTCGGCCGCGACGGCGTTCGCGCGGGCCACGTCGGCTGCCGCCTGGGCCTCGCTCTGGTTCTTGCTTTCGCGCGCGACCGCGATCGCCCGCTGCTGCTCGGCCAGGTCCATGGCTTGCCGGCGCAGGATCTCCGCGGCCTGCAAGGCCTTCTCCTTGGCGATGCGCTCTTCCTCCAGCGACTGCTCGCTGCGGATGCGCGCCGCCTCGATCGCCTGCTTGGCCGCGATCTGCACCGTCTCCGCGTCCTGCTCGCGCTCGGCGCGCTCGGTGGCGAGATCGGCGCGCTGGCGGGCGCGGGCGACTTCCACCTCGCGCTGCTGCGACAGGCGTGCGTACTCGCTGTCGCGGTCGATCTCCAGCGACAGCTTCTCCGCCTCCAGGTTCTTGTTGCGGATCGCCACCAGCGTGTCCTGCTCGACGTCGTTGCGCTGCTTCTTGCGCCGCTCGATCTGCTCGGTCAGGCGCGTGAGGCCCTCCGCGTCGAAGGCGTTGCTCGGGTTGAAGTACTCCATGCCGGTCTGGTCCAGCTGGGTCAGCGAGGCCGACTCCAGCTCCAGGCCGTTCTTGGTCAGGTCTTCCGCCACCGATTCGCGGACGCGCCGTACGAAGCCGCCGCGCTTTTCGTGCAGTTCCTCCATGGTCATCTCGGCCGCCGCGGTGCGCAGCGCATCGACGAACTTGCCTTCGACCAGTTCCTTCAGCTGCTCGGGCGCCAGCGTGCGCAGGCCCAGGGTCTGGGCCGCCGCGGCGACGGCGGAGGCTTCGGCGGCGACCCGCACATAGAACTCCGCCACCACGTCCACGCGCATGCGGTCCTTGGTGATGAGGGCCTTGTCGCGCCCGCGTGCGACCTCCAGCCGCAGGGTGTTCATGTTCACGGGGATCACCTCGTGCACGATGGGCAGCACGAAGGCGCCGCCATCGAGCACCACGCGCTGGCCGCCCAGGCCCGTGCGCACGAAGGCGCGCTCCTTGCTGCTGCGCAGGTACAGCCAGTGCAGGAGCCACACCCCGATGGCCACGACGATCGCGGCCACGATGAGGCCGAGGATGAAGGTGCCGAATTGCGCGCCGGTCATGGTTGTCTCCTTGTCTTATCGGGTGATCTGGACGAAGCGCCGCGCCGTCTCGGTCAGGGCGATCTCGGTGGGCAGCCGTTCCATGGAACTCGCCCCGTAGAAGCCGTCGCAGGCGGGGCATTGCGAGAGGATCCATTGCGCGTCCTGCGGCTCGGCGATGGGACCGCCGTGGCACAGGACGAGGATGTCCGGGTTGACGGCACGCGCGGCGTCGGCCCAGGCGTTGATCGGGTCGACGCAGTCTTCCAGCGTGAGGGCCGTGTCGGCGCCTATGCTGCCGCCGGTGGTCAGGCCCATGTGGCAGACGACGATGTCGGCGCCGGCCGTGGCCATCGCCCGCGCCTCGTCCTTGCTGAAGACATAGGGCGTGGTCAGCAGGTCCAGCGCGTGCGCCTTGGCGATCAGCTCCACCTCCAGCGCGTAGCCCATGCCGGTCTCTTCCAGGTTGGCGCGGAAGTTGCCGTCGATAAGGCCCACCGTGGGGAAGTTCTGCACGCCGGAAAAACCCAGCGCGATCAGCCGCTGCAGGAACTCGTCGGCGATCATGAAGGGATCGGTGCCGTTGACGCCGGCGAGCACCGGCGTGCGCCGCACCACGGGCAGCACCTCGTGCGCCATCTCGCACACGATCTCGTTCGCATTGCCGTAGGCGAGCAGGCCCGCGAGCGAGCCGCGTCCCGCCATGCGGTAGCGGCCCGAGTTGTAGATCACGATCAGGTCCAGGCCGCCGGCCTCCTCGCACTTGGCGGACAGGCCGGTACCGGCGCCGCCGCCCACGATGGGCAGGCCTGCTTCGACCTTGCCGCGCAGGCGGTCCAGGATCTCGGCTCGGGGAATGCGTGCCATGGGAAGCTCCTGCGGTTCAGGCGAAGGCGCTGCGAATGGCCTGGCGCGGCGTGGCGGCTTCGCGCCAGGCAGCGACCAGGGCCTGCGCGAAGGCCTCGTCGTTGACGTGAAGCGGCAGCCGTCGCAGCTGCCGGTCGCCTGCGGTGCGGAAGTTCGACTCGATGGCGGCGAACAGCACGCGGTCCGCTTCCGGGTCGTGGAAGGGCTGGCCGGGCCTGTCGATCTGCGACACGCCGCCTTCGGGAATGAGGAAGCACACCGGCCCTTGCATCGCATTGAGCTTGCGGGCGATGAACTCGCCGATGGCGCGGCACTCCTCCGCCGTCGTGCGCATCAACGTGACGCCCGCGTTGTGCTTGTACAGGCGCCGTCCCTTGAAGCGCTCCGGCACCGTGTCCCAGGCGCCGAAGTTCACCATGTCCAGCGCGCCGCAGGAGCCGACGTAGGGCAAGGCGTGGCGCGCGAACACGTCCATGCGCTGCGGCCCGGCCGACAGCACGCCGCCCACGATCTCGTCGGCGACCTCGGTGGTGGACACGTCGATCACGCCTTGCAGCAGGCCGGAGTCGGCCAGCTTCTCCATGGACTGGCCGCCGACGCCGGTGGCGTGGAACACCAGGCAGTCGTACTCGTCGGCCAGCATGCGCGTGACGGCCTGCACGCAAGGTGTCGTGACGCCGAACATGGTCAGGCCCAGCGCCGGCTTGCTGGCATCCGCCGGCAGCGAAGCCGCGTGGGCCATCATCCCGGCGAGCGCATGGGCGGCGTTGGCCAGCACGCGCTCGCTGATGCGGTTGATGCCGGACACGTCGGTGATCGAGTACATCATGCAGATGTCGCTCGGACCGACGTAGCCGCGGGTGTCGCCCGAGGCCATGGTGGAGACCATCACCTTGGGCAGGCCCACCGGCAGCGCGCGCATGCCTTGCGTGGCCAGCGCGGTGCCGCCGGAACCGCCCGCGCCGATCAGCCCGCCGAGGTCCCGGCGCGTGAGCACGAAGCGCTCGAATGCTGCCGCCATCGCGGTCACGGCGCTGCCGCGGTCGTTGCTGAAGACGGCCGCTTCGCCCTGCGGGTGGTGGCGCGCGACTTCGCGTGGGTGCACGCTGGCCGAGGAGGGCTTGCCGGAGGTGGCCAGGTCCACGGTGACGACGCGCAGGCCCCGGCGCTCCAGGCACTGCTTGAGGAAGGTGAGCTCCCGGCCCTTGGTGTCGAAGGTACCGGCGACGTAGGCGGCGCGCTGGGTGGTGGCGGCGACGGGGAAGGTGAAGACTTCGGCGCCGTCTTCCCTCACCCCGGCCCTCTCCCGCGAGCGGGCGAGGGAGTCCTCTTCTCTCGCCGTGGACGACGGGGAGTCCGCCTTGCTCCCTCTCCCCCCTGGGGAGAGGGCCGGGGTGAGGGGCACGCGCGGCTCGACCAAGGCCCTGTCGCCGATCTCTTCCCCCACCGCGCCCGCATTCCACCGGTTGATCCCCCGCACCGTGCGCGCCGGCGGCGGCAGGGGCGAGGCGTCGCTGTCCGCATGCGCCCGCCGCACCGTGAACACGCGCGCCGGCGCGGCAGAGGGAGCCACTTGCGCCGGCTCCTCTTCCTCGCCGCTGGAACGCACGCCCAGCAACCTCTCCTGCAGCGCCGGATCGGCCGCGAGCTCGCGCGAGGGCATCTCCTGCGCGATGCGGCCGTTGACCATCACGCCGATGCGGTCGGCCACCGCGATCGCCACGCCCAGGTTCTGCTCGATCAGCAGCACGCCGATGCCGGTGTCCGCCGCCAGGTGGCGCAGCGCCTCTTCCACCTGTTCCACGATGACCGGCGCCAGCCCCTCGGTCGGCTCGTCCATCACCAGCAGCTTCGGCTCCAGCAGCAGCGCCCGGCCGATGGCCAGCATCTGCTGCTCGCCGCCGGAGAGCTGCGCACCGCCGTTGGACTTGCGTTCGGCCAGGCGCGGGAACATCGCATAGACCTTGTCGACTTCGCGCCTGTGCTTGGCCACCAGCCGCAGCGTCTCGTCCACCGTCAGCGACGGCCACATCCGCCGGCCTTGCGGCACGTAGGCGACGCCGCGCCGGGTGATCTCGTGCGGCGCGCGGCCCAGGATCTCCTCGCCGGCCAGCTTCACGCTGCCGGTCGCGGGCACCAGGCCCGTGATCGCGTTGCACAGCGTGGTCTTGCCCATGCCGTTGCGGCCGACCAGGCCCAGCACGCCACGATCGAGCGTGAACGACACGCCTTGCAGCGCATGGGCGCGGCCATAGAAGACGTCCAGGCCCTGGACTTCCAGCAAGGGACGGTCGGCCATCAGTGCTTGCCTCCCATGTAGATCGCCTGCACCTGCGCGTCGGATTCGATCTCCGCCGGCGTGCCTTCGCGCAGCACGCGGCCGTTGTGCATGACGGTGACCCGCTCCACCACGCG
This sequence comes from Ramlibacter sp. G4-7, assembly GCF_057784995.1. Classification (NCBI taxonomy): domain Bacteria; kingdom Pseudomonadati; phylum Pseudomonadota; class Betaproteobacteria; order Burkholderiales; family Comamonadaceae; genus Ramlibacter; species Ramlibacter sp. G4-7. Next base: position 177,619 of record NZ_JBYNTT010000003.1, on the reverse strand, counting down.
CAGCGCGATGTCCAGGTCGTGCTCGATCAGCACGAAGCTCATGTGCGAGGGCAGCGAGCGCAGCAGGATCACCAGTTCGCGCCGCTCCGCCGGCGAGAGGCCCGCCGCGGGCTCGTCGAACAGGATCAGCCGCGGCGCGCCGGCCAGCGCCATGCCGATCTCCAGCTGCCGCTGCTGGCCGTGCGCCAGGCTGGACACCGGTTCGTCGGCGATGTGGGCCAGGCGCACCCGCTCCAGCAGGTCCTGCGTGGCCAGCGTCGACGCGTGACGCGCGCGCGCCGGAAGGAAGGAAAACCGGCCACTCGCGACACCGCGAACGGCCAGGAACAGGTTGTCCCGCACCGAGAGCTCGCGGAACAGCAGCGAGGACTGGTAGGTGCGCCGCAGCCCCTTGCGGATGCGTTCGTGCGGCGGCAGCGCCGTGATGTCCTCGCCGAAGAAATGGATGCTGCCCGCGCTGGGCGGAAAGTCGCCGGTGACCGCGTTGAACAGCGTCGTCTTGCCGGCACCGTTGGAGCCGAGGATCGCGTACTTCTCGCCCGCGGCCACCGTGAGGGAGACGTCGTCCACGGCGCGGACGGCGCCGAAGGTCCGGGTCACGCCCCTCAGGATCAGCGCGTCGTCCGACAGCAGCGCGCCGGTGCCTGCCGTGGCGGCGGGCAACGCCGCGCCCGCGCGCGGCCTGAGGGTGGTGATCGAAGCCATCGTGCCGTCCTGCCGGGGCCGCTTACTTGCGGCAGTCCGGAACGTCGCGCGAGCCCAGGCCCATCTTCATGAACTGCTCCTTGGGCAGGCCCAGCGTCTGCGTGATGTCGGGCACCACCTTGACCACCTTGTTGTAGAAGGAGCCGTCCGGCGCCTTCGCCACTTCGGTGATGTAGGTCGGACCCACGCCATTGCGGTTGTCGTCGATCTTCACGATCCCGGCCGGGCCCTTGAAGTTGGTCTTCTGCAGCGCGTCGCGGTAGGCCTTCTGGCCGTTCGACAGGTCGCCCTTGACGGCATCCAGCGCATCGAGCGTCGCCTTGGTGTTGATGTAGTACAGGTAGGCGAACAGCGAGGGGCTCGGGAAGCCGTCCTTGAACGCGGCCTTGTAGTCGGCCACGAACTTCTTCCATTCGGCCGTGTCGATCGAGTCGGCCATCGGTCCGGCGGAGGCCGTCCCCAGCAGCGATTCGCGGCGCTTGCCCTTGTAGTTCAACACCGTCTGGTCCACGGTGATCGAGCCGCCGATCATGGGCTTGTTGCCGCCGGACTGTTCGTACTGGGTGAGGAAGTTGACAGCGTCCGAGCCGCCCAGCACCACCACCAGCGCGTCGACGTCCTTGGGGATCTTGGCGATCACCGAGGAATAGTCCTTGGTGCCCAGCGGCACCCAGGCCTTGTCGACCACCTTGCCGCCCTTGGCGCAGTAGCTGGCCATGAAGCCCTGCACCTGCGAGTAGGGGAAGCCGTAGTCCTCGGCGATGAGGAAGGTCTTCTTGTAGCCCTTGGACAGCGCGTGCTCGCCCAGGCCCACCATCCACTGCGCGCCCTCGGTGTTGAAGCGGTAGAAGTTGGGCGCCGGGTCGCCCCAGGTCGCGGCCTGCGCGCCGGAGGAGCCGTTCACGAACGTCGTGTTCGGCTGGGTCTTGGCGTAGTTCTTGACGGCGATGCCTTCGTCGCCGGACAGCGGGCCGATGACGATGGGCGCCTTGTCCTGCTCCACCAGCTTGCGCGTGGCGGCCACCGCCTTGTCGGGCGTGGCATCGGACGAGGCCTTGATGAACTCGATCTTCTTGCCGCCGGCCATGCCGTTCTTCTGCTTCAGGGCGAGGTCCGCACCGCGCATGCCGTCCTGCCCCGGCGCCGCGAACGGCCCTTCGAGCGTGGCCAGCAGGCCGATCTTCAGTGTGTCCTGTGCCCACACCGACCCCGTGAAGGCCGCTGCAGTCGCAGCCGCCAACATCGAGCGAACGAGGATTTTCCTTGACGTCTTCACTGCAGTCTCCTTTGGAGGTTGATGGCCTTCCTGGACCCCAGGCGCGCGCGAAGCTGCGTCCAGATGCCGACCAGGCCGTTGGGGGAAAAGAGGACGATGGCGAGGAACACGCCGCCGATGACGAGGTTGAAGCGCTCGCGGCTCACCAGGTCGATGGCGAAGTTCTGCAGGAGGACGAAGACGAGGGCGCCGACGAAGGCGCCGATCGGCCGGTTCATGCCGCCGAGGACGGCGATGACGAGGATGTTGATCATCGCGCCGGTGTTCATCGACCCGGGCGAGATGCGGTTGTTGTACCAGACCAGCAGGACGCCGCCGACCGCGGCCAGCAGGCCCGCCACCGCGTGGGCGGCCACGCGGTGCGCCGTGACGTTGTAGCCCAGCGAGGCCATGCGCCGCGGGTTGTCGCGGATGCCTTGCAGGGCCACGCCGAAGGGCGCGCGCACCAGCAGCTTGACGAAGAAGTAGCCGGCCAGCGAGCAGGCGAGCGCGAGGAAGTAGAAGGGCGTGGCTTCGCGGAAGTCGATGCCCAGGACCGTGGGCGGGAAGAGCTTGTTGAAGCCCTGGAAGCCGTTGAACAGCGTGTAGTTCTGCTGCGCCAGGTAGAAGAAGGCGACGCCGATCGCCAGCGTGATCATGATGGTGTAGATGCCTTCGGTGCGCACGGACAGCCAGCCCACGACGGTGGCGAACAGCGTGGCCAGCCCGACCGCGAAGACCACCGTCAGCCACCACGGCCAGCCCAGGCTGATCGCGGCGAGGCTGCTGCTGCCGAAGATGGCGACGAGGTAGCCCGCAAGCCCCGCGACGGTCATCTGCGCCAGGGACACCATGCCACCGTAACCGCCCAGGAAGGTGAGCGACAGCGCCACCAACCCCAGGGCCAGCGATTGCGCGCCGATCTGGAAGGTGAAGAACGGGTTGGCGACCGCGGGGTAGAGCAGCACGGCGACCATCACCAGCACGTGGCGCGCCCCGACGTGCCGCGCCAGCCGCTGCATCCACAGGGGCAGCTCGCCGTGGGCGTGCGGCTCGGCGGGCGCCGGCTGGGGGACGACCTGCGGCATCGGCCGCGCCGCGCCGGCAGCACCGGCTGCACCGGAGGTCATGGCCTTGCGCCATTGGGCGGCGCTCATTTTGAAACCTCCGCGCGGCGCGCTGCGGTATTCGCCTTGGGAGCGGCCCGGCGGCTCATGCCGGCCTCCCCATGATGCCGCGCGGGCGGAAGGCCAGCGCCAGCACCATGATCACGAACGTGAACACGACGCTGTAGGTGGGCGCATAGGCCAGCCCGAAGGTTTCCGCCAGCCCGATCAACAAGGCGCCGATGGCCGCGCCGCCGACGCTGCCCATGCCGCCGACGATCACCACCACCAGCGACGCGAGCAGGTAGCGCGTGTCCTCGCCGGGCGACACCGACAGCGCGCTGCCGCCGACCACGCCCGCCAGCCCCGCCATGCCCGCGCCGATGGCGAAGGTGATGGCGAATACCAATTGCACGTTGACGCCCGAGGCGGCAAGCATGCCGCGGTCGTCGACGCCGGCGCGGATCATCATGCCGACCTTGGTGCGGGCGAGGAACCACCACAGGCCGAAGCCGATGGCGATGGCGCCCAGCAGCACCGCGATGCGGTAGGTCGGGAACTTCTCCACCAGCGGCAGCGAGGTGGAGCCGTAGATCCACGCGGGCGGATCGAAAGTGTAGATCTCCGCGCCCCAGATCCAGAGCATCAGGTCCGCCAGCACGATGGAGATGCCGATGGTCACCAGCGTCTGGCGCAGGTCCTGCCCCTGCATGTGCCGGAAGATCACCAGCTGCAGAAAGAGCCCGACCACCGCGGCCGACAGGAAGCCGGCAGCGACGGCAAGCACCCACGAATTCGTCTGTTCCCCCACCATCCAGCCCACGTAGGCGCCGAACAGGTAGAGCGAGCCGTGCGCGAGATTGACGTTGCGCATCAGCCCGAACACCAGCGTGAAGCCGCTGGCCACCAGGAAGTACAGGGACGCGAGCGTGAGCGAGTTGAGCAGGGTGGTGAAGTAGAGCTTGGCGTTGTCGGCGATCGCCCAGAGCGACAGGGCGAGGATGGGCACCCCGACCAGGACCCATGGGGCAAGCTTGCGCGCGCTGCTCATTGCATCAGGTCCGGGACGACATCCAGGGCATGCAGGGCACTCATGCCGCCACCCGGAACTCGCGTTCCGACTCCGCTTCCGGGCTCTTGGCGAACACGCCGTCCTTCATCACGGCCAGGATGCGCTTGGGGTCGCGCAGGATGGCGATGTTGGCCAGGGGGTCGCCGTCCACCAGCAGCAGGTCGGCGAGGTAGCCCTCCTTCACCTGCCCCAGCTCCTTGCCGCGCATCATGATCTCGCCGCCGTACACGGTGGTGCTGCGGATCGCCTCGGCCGGCGTCATGCCCAGGTACTTCACGAAGAACTCCAGGTCGCGCGCGTTCTGGCAGTGCGGCGTGAACGCAAAGCCGTAGTCGCCGCCGGGCAGCACGCGGATCCCGCGCTTGTGCATGGCGCGCAGCGACTCCAGCGCGGCGTCCCATTCGCGCTGGTAGCCCATGGCCACGGCCTTCTCGTGCGAGATGCCGTAGGGCTCGGCCTCGTGCAGCATCGCGTAGATGATCGCGATGCCGGGCGCCACGAAGACGCGGCCCTTGGCGGCCTCCAGCATGTCCAGCGTTTCCTCGTCGGTGAAGCTGGCGTGGTAGATCACGTCGATGCCGTGCCGCAGCGCCTGCTTCACGGAAGCTGCGGAGCGCGCGTGCGCCGTGCCGCGCTTGCCGCGCACCCGCACTTCGTCCATCGCCGCCGCGACTTCCGCATCGCTCATCCAGGTGGTCTCGGCCGGAGAGTCGGGCGTGAAGTTGTCGCCGGAGAGGTTGATCTTGATCGAGTCCACCCCGTACTTGAGGAACATGCGCACGGCCTTGCGCATCTCGTCGGCGCTGTTCACGTTGACGCCGAAGCTGAACTCGGGGAAAGGCAGATGCGGCAGGGTCTCGTCCCCCAGGCCGCCGGGCACGGTGATCTCCTGGCTGGCCGCCAGGTAGCGCGGCCCCGGGATCTGCCCGCTGTTGATCGCGTTGCGGATCACCACGTCCAGCCGCGGCTTGGCGCAGGCGGCGCCGACGCAGGAGGTGAAGCCCGCTTCCAGGTAGCGCTTGGCCACCTTGGCGCACCACAGCACGTGCTCCTCCAGCGGCATGCGCTGGATCGCAGCGAGCGTCGCGGCGTCGTTCCAGGAGAAGTGCGTGTGGGCCTCGCACATGCCGGGCATGAGCGTGGCGCCGGCGGCGTCGATCACCATCGCGGAGCCGCCGGACACGGCCGCGGCCGAGCGGCTCACGCGCTTGATGCGGTTGCCTTCGACCAGCACGCTGCCCAGATAGGGCGGCGCATTCACCTGGCCTTCGAGGATGCGGACGTTGGTGAAGAGGGTGCTGTCCATGCCGTGCTCCTCAGGCCGCCCAGCGGGTGTGTTCGGTGCGCGCGTCGCGGCGCAGGGGCGGGGCGCGGTGGAACTCGCCGTCCTTCATCACGGCCAGCAGCCGGCGCTTGTCCTGCAGCACGGCGATGTCCTCCAGCGGGTCGCCGTCCACCAGCAGCAGGTCCGCGAGGTAGCCTTCCTGGACTTCGCCGACCTGGCGTTTGAGCTTCATGATCGGTGCGCCCCAGGCCGTGGCGGAGAGCAGCGCCTCCATCGTCGACATGCCGACGTACTTCACGAAGTACTCCAGGTCTTTCGCGTTGGTGCCGTGCGGCGTCCAGGCGAAGCCGTAGTCGCCGCCGGGCAGGATGCGCACGTCGCGGCGGCGCAGCGCCTTCATGGTCTCGATCGCCGCCTCCAGCTCGCGGAAGTAGCCCATGCCGCGCGCCACGGCCGGCGTGATGCCGTACTCGCTGGCGTGGTGGCAGGTGTTGATCAGCCATGCGAGGCCGGGCGCGATGAAGTGCTCCTTCTTGTGCTCCTCCAGCAGGTCCAGCGCCTCCTCGTCGGCGAAGCTCGCGTGGTAGACCACTTCGATGCCGTGCCGCACGCACTGCTTGATCGACTTGGTGGAGCGGGCGTGCGCCGCGACGCGCTTGCCCCAGGCCTTGGCCTCTTCCACGCAGGTGGAGATCTCGGCCTCCGTGAACTGGGACGCCTCGCTGGGAAAGCCCGTGATCGACTCGCCCGAGAGGTTGATCTTCACCGAGTCCACGCCGTACTTGGCGAACATGCGCACGCAGCGGCGCATCTCCTCGGCGCCGCTGACCACCGCGCCGAAGGCGAACTCGGCTTGCGGCAGGTGCGGCTGCGTCGTGTCGCCCAGGCCGCCGGGGACCGTGATCTCCTGGCTGGCCGCGAGGTAGCGCGGACCGACGATGGTGCCGTCGTTGATCGCGTTGCGGATCACCACGTCCAGGCGCGGCTTGGCGGTCGCGGCGCCGACGCAGGAGGTCCAGCCCATGTCCAGGTAGAGCCTGGCGACCTGCGCGCACCAGAGGATGTGCTCCTCGGGCGGCATGCGCTGGATGGCGTCGAGGCTGGGCTGGTCGTTCCAGGCGAAATGCGTGTGCGCCTCCACCATGCCCGGCATGAGGAAGGCGCCGGCCGCATCGACGACGGTCACGCCGCCCACGGGCGCGCTGCGCACCCCGCTGCCGCTGCGCGTGACGCGGTTGATGCGGTTGCCCTGCACCAGCACCTCGCCCCGGAAGGGCTGCGCGCCGGAGCCGTCGAAGATGCGGGCGTTGGTGAACAGCACGTCGGCCATGGGGTTCCTCGTGTTCAGCGCTGGGCGGAGAGGAAGGCGCGCAACTCGCGCGCGCAGTCCTCGGGCCGCTCGATGGGGGTCCAGTGGCCGCAGCGGTTCAGGATCACGGTGCGCAGGCTCTTCGCCTGCGTGAAGCGCTCGGCCATGTTGCGCACGGCCTGGGGCGGAGCGACTCCGTCCTCGTCGCCCGTGACCAGCAGGGTGGGTGCCGTGATGCGTTCGACGGCGGCGGGCGTGCAGCCGGCGAGTGCCTCGCAATTGCGCGCGTAACCCTCCGGGTCCTGGCGCATGAGGCTCTCGCGCACGAAGGCGACGGCGACCGGCTGGCGCTGGCGGGTGTCGGTGGAGGTGGCGGCGTTGACCAAGGCCAGCGCGATGTCATGCATGCCGCGCAGGCCTTCGGCCTTCGCCTTCTCGCCGCGGGCGCGGATGTTCGCGCGGGCCGTGTCGTTCGGGGCGATCAGCGGGCCGAAGAGGGAGAGGCTGCGCACCAGGTGCGGCTGCGCGGCGGCGAGGTGCTGCGCGACGATGGTGCCCATGGAGTGGCCAAGCACGTGGGCGCGGCTGACGTTCAAGCGCGCGCAGATGTTGATGGCGGCTTCGACGAGCTTCTCGATGGAGAGGGTGCCGCCGGCGCCTGCGCTGGCGGACCGGCCGCTGCCCGGCAGATCCGGGCGGAGCACGCGCAATCCCGCGAGCGCCGGCATCAGCGGCGTCCAGGTGTTGGAGTCGCCGCCCAACCCGTGCAGGCACAGGACGGCATCTCCCTCGCCTTCGTCTTCGACGGCGATTCGGTCGATCGTGTGGAGCACGCTCGTCTCAGGCCGGGGACGAGCCGCGGGCGCGGGCGGCTCGCTCCGAGCCGCGGGAATGCCGGGTTGCCATACGCATGGTGATCCTCCCCATCGCGTTAACCACTGACGATCCGCACCTGGTGTGGGTGAGACACCAAGACCGTTTTGAGACTGGCGTCTCAAAAGTGGAGGCCATGATAAGCAGAAGCCACATTGACCTGCAACGGCCATGCGGCACCATGCACCCCGAGGTTTCCCTTGCCCCGCGCCGCCTACAAACCCACGGAACCGCCGCCGCCACCGAGCGGAGGCGTGCGCGCGTCCACGTTCAAGTTACTGTTGGACACGGCGATGGACCTGATCCAGCAGGACGGACACATTCCGTCGATCGCCGAAGTCGCCGTGCGGTCCAACGTGTCGCGCGCCACCGCGTACCGCTACTTCCCGAGCCGCAGTGCGCTGATCACGAGCGTGGTCGACGTGTCGCTCGGGCCCGTGCGCAACGGGCCGCTGGGCAGCGACGCCGAGGGTGCGCGCGAACGGGTGCACGCGATCTTCAAGGAAACCTTCCCGCGCTTCCAGGCGTATGAGCCGCAGCTGCGCGCGGCGCTGCAGCTGGCGCTGGAGCAGTGGGCGCTGCAGCGCGCCGGGCTGCTGGAGGAAGAGCCGTACCGGCGTGGGCATCGCGTGGGGATTCTTTCGAATGCGCTGCTGCCGCTCAAGGGAGAACTGCCGCCCGCTTCGCGCGAACGGCTGCACCGGTCGCTGTCGGTGCTCTATGGCATCGAGGCGTACACCATCCTCAAGGACATGTGGGGGATGGAGGCGAAGGAGATCGAGAAGACGGTGCTGTGGATGGCGGATGCGTTGATCGATGCGAGCGTGGGCGAGGGGAAGGGAAAGCGGTGAGGGGGCGGTGCGGAGTGTGAAGCCCACCGGCGCTACTTGCCGATGCAGAACCTGCTGAAGATCACCCCCAGCAGATCATCGGCACTGAACTCGCCCGTGATCTCCGACAGCGCGTTCTGCGCCAGGCGCAACTCTTCCGCCAACAGGTCGAGGGCCTGTGCCTTGCGCGCGAGATGCGCCGCGGCTTCCATCAGGTGCGCGTCGACACGCCGCAGCGCGTGCAGGTGACGCTCGCGCGCAATGAAGACGCCCTCCGGCGCCGCTTGCCAGCCGGCGATGTCGAGGAGCTTCCTGCGCAGGTGGTCCAGCCCCTCGCCGGTCTTGGCGGACAGGGTGAGCGCGCTGTGGGGTTCGGTGGGGTTCGCGGCGCTCACCGCCACCCTACGAAGAGCACCCGAATCAACAGCCCTGCCGTCCACCGCATCCGCCTTGTTCCACACCTCCACCACCGGCACGTCTGACGGCAACTTCGCCGCGATCGCGGCGTCGGCCGCCTGGTAGTCCGCCGCATCCGCCCGCGTGAGGTCGTGCAGGAACACCACCGCATCCGCCTTCTCGATCTGCCCCCAGGCGCGCTCGATGCCGATCTGCTCGACCTGGTCCGCGCCTTCGCGCAGGCCGGCGGTATCCACCACGTGCAGCGGCACCCCTTCGATCTGGATCGTCTGCCGCACCACGTCGCGCGTCGTGCCGGGGATCGGCGTCACGATCGCAAGCTCCGCCCCCGCCAGCGCATTGAGCAGCGAGCTCTTGCCCGCATTCGGCTGCCCCGCGATCACCACGTGCAGGCCTTCGCGCAGCAGCGCGCCCTGGTGCGCGCGCTGCATCACGCGCGCGAGGTTGGCCTGCAGGCGATCGAGCTGCCCCTGCGCGTCGGCCTTCTGCAGGAAGTCGATCTCCTCCTCGGGAAAGTCCAGCGTCGCTTCGACCAGCATGCGCAGGTTGATCAGCGCATCGCGCAGCGTGTGCACTTCGCGCGAGAACTCCCCAGCGAGCGAGCGCGTCGCACTGCGCGCCGCCGCTTCCGTCGATGCGTCGATCAGGTCGGCGATCGCCTCGGCCTGCGCGAGATCCAGCTTGCCGTTCAAGAACGCGCGTTGCGTGAATTCGCCCGGTTCGGCGACCCGCAGGTGGATGGAAGCACCCGCCTCCAGGCAGCGCGCCAGCAGCAGCTGCAGCACCACCGGCCCGCCGTGCGCCTGCAGCTCCAGCACGTCCTCGCCGGTATAGGAATGCGGCGCGGGGAAGTGGATCGCCAGCCCCTGGTCGATGGCGCTGCCGTCGGCGGCGCGAAAGGGCAGGTAGGTCGCTTCGCGCGGCTTGAGCGTCCGGCCGCAGACCGCCGCGATGAGCGAAGAAACGTCCTTGGCGGACACCCGCACGATCCCCACCGCGCCGCGCCCGGGAGCGGTGGCGATGGCGGCGATGGGCTGGTCGAGGCGCGCGAGCATGGGGATATTGGACCATGCCATCCCGGCCTTGCGCCGCCAACCGCGGGAGGCGGATCCAGCGCCCCAGGGATTGCGCGTGCAGCCGCAACGCCATGAAAAAAAGGGCCGCAGTTGCGGCCCTCTTTCCGGGTCCCCGCCTGCGCGGGGATGACGAAGCTTCTATTTCTTGTCCGCGGCCGCGGCCTGCCCGAACTTGGGCATGTTGAACTCCGGCGGCACGCCCATGCGGGTGTTGATCAGCCATTGCTGCGCGATCGACAGCACGTTGTTCGTGATCCAGTACAGCACCAGGCCGGCCGGGAAGAAGAAGAACATGACGGAGAAGACCAGCGGCATGAGCCACATCATCTTGGCCTGCATCGGGTCCGGCGGCACCGGGTTCAGCGCGGTCTGCAGCAGCGTGGTCAGCGTCATCACCGCGGGCAGGATGAAGTACGGGTCCTGCACCGAGAGGTCGCGGATCCAGCCCACCCAGGGCGCGCCGCGCATTTCCACCGAGGACAGCAGCACCCAGTAGAGCGCGATGAACACCGGGATCTGCACCATGATGGGCAGGCAGCCGCCCAGCGGGTTGACCTTCTCCTCCTTGTAGACGCGCATCATCTCCTGCTGCATCTGCTGCGGGTTGTCCTTGTGGCGCTCGCGCAGGGCCATCACCTTGGGGTTGATGGCCTTCATCTTCGCCATCGACTCGTAGCCCTTGGCCTGCAGCCAGTAGAAGGCGACCTTGATCAGCAGCACCAGGGCCATGATCGACCAGCCCCAGTTGCCGATGTAGGAGTGCAGCAGCGACAGCAGCCAGTACAGCGGCTTGGCGATGATGGCCAGCCAGCCGTAGTCCTTCACCAGCTCCAGGCCGGGGGCGATCTGCTCCAGGCGCTTTTCCTCTTCGGGGCCGGAGTAGAACTTGGCCGGCACGTCGACTGCGGCGCCGGGCGCGACGGTCAGGGGCGAGAGCATGCCGACGGCGTACAGGTTGTCCGACACCTTGCGCACGAAGTTCTCGCGCTTGATGCCGTCCGGCAGGATCCAGGCGCTGGCGAAGTAGTGCTGCACCATCGCCACGTAGCCGCTCTCGGCGGTCTTGTCGATTTCGGCCTTGCCCTTCTCGATGTCGCTGAACTCCACCTTGTGAAACTTCTTCTCCGGCGTGTAGACCGCCGGGCCGGTGAAGGTCGAATAGAAGGACGACTCGCCCGGCAGCTTGTTGCCGTCGCGAACCAGCTGCAGATACAGCTGCGGCGTCACCGGCGCGGCGCCGGTGTTCACCACCTGGTGCGCCACGGTCATCGCGTAGTCGCCGCGCTTGAGCGTGTAGATCTTCACGAGCTTCACGCCGCCTTGCACCGGCGACTCGAACTTCACCACCAGCTCGTTGGCACCTTCCTTCAGGGCGCGGTCGCCGCTGAAGGTCATCACCGTCTTGTGGTTCGGGAAGTCGCCGCCGATCAGCCCGGTCTGCGCCAGGTACACGCGTTCGGCGTTGTGGTTCATCAGCACGAAGGGCTCGCCGGTCTTGTCGCCGGCGTACTTCAGCAGCTCGGTGCGCACGATCGAGCCGCCTTCGCTGTCGAAGGTGACGCGCACCAGGTCGTTGCTGACCGTGATGAGTTCACGCGACGCGGCTGCGGGCGCGCCGGGCAGGGCCACGGGCGGCACCGCGCCGGGGGCGGCCGCCGCGGTGGACTGCGGCACCATGCTGATGCCGCTGGCGGCTGCTGCATTGGCGCTGGCCGCGGGCGAGGGCGCCTTGGCCGTCACGGCGGGTTTGCCGGAGGGGAAGAAGGTGGCGGGCTTGCCGTTGTGGACCTGCCATTGGTCCCACAGCATCACCAGGGAGAAGCCGAAGATCACCCAGAGGATGGTGCGGCGGATGTCGGTCATGGAGAGTTCTTCTGTTGTGGATGCGCGCCCCAGCGCGTGAACAGCCGCGGGGGCTGGGCCGGAACGGGATCATGCCCGCCCGCGCACCAGGGATGGCAACGCGCAAGGCGCGCCACGGTGAGGTAGGCGCCGGCGGCGGCGCCGTGCTGCTCCAGTGCCTTGAGGGAATAGGCGGAGCAGGTGGGGGTGAAGCGGCAGGCCGAGCCTATCCAGGGGGAGAGGGTCAGGCGGTAGGCCTTCACCAATGCCATGAGGACGCGCTTCATCGCGAGGGCCCGTCGATCCCGGCCTGCGCCGGGGTGACATCGCCAACGGGGAGGGCCGCCTTCTCGAACAGTTGCAGCAATTCCCCCCGCACGGCCGCCTTCAGCGGGTCGGACCAGGCGCTGGGGAAATCCTTGCGGGCGAAGTCCATCCGCAGCCGCACCACATGGGCGGCCGCGGGCAGGCGATCGGCGAAGGACGCGCTCACGGCGTAGATCTGCCGCTTGATGCCGTTGCGGGTGACGGCCCGCTTCGCATGGCGCTTGGGCACCACCGCGCCGATCCAGGGTTCAGTCTGAACGGCAAACAGGGCCTGGCTCTCGATCGGCTCAGGCCCTGCGGGGTGGGACGGCGCGAAGGCTGCGCGGTGCAGCACGAAATGCGGCGTCCGGGAGGCGGTGCCGCCTGCCATCGCTGCCTCGAACTGTGCCCGGGTCTTGAGCCGCTGCACGGCAGGCAGGCGCAGGCTGCGCTTGCTCAGGCGGCGCTGACTTAGACAGCCAGGCGCTTGCGGCCCTTGGCGCGGCGAGCGTTGATCACGGCGCGGCCGCCACGGGTCTTCATGCGGACCAGGAAGCCGTGGGTGCGTGCGCGGCGCACTTTGGAGGGTTGGTAGGTGCGTTTCATGTTGCTTCTCGGGAAAACCCGGCATTATCCCCAAAATGGCTAACCCGGACAAGCAACCCGGTTGTCAACCCCTCTTGCATTCACCCCACGGACAGCGTCACGGGCTTGTGTGGATAAGGTGTTCAGCAACTAGAATCCGCCGTTTCGCGCGACAAAACTAATCCACAGGAGCGACGGGGCACATGAGTGAGGGGCAACACGGCAGGCTGGCGACCGCATCCAGCCTGGACGCAGGCGACAGCCTTTGGCAAGCCTGCGTCGAGCAGCTGGCACAGGACCTCCCCGAGCAGCAGTTCAACACCTGGATCAAGCCGATGTCGGCCCAGGTCTCCGATGACTTTTCCAAGGTCACGCTGTTCGTGGCCAACCGGTTCAAGCTGGACTGGGTGCGCGCCCAGTACGCCGGCCGCATCGCGGCCGTTCTCGAGAAGCTGTACGGCCAGCCCGTGCAGCTCGAGTTAGCCATCACTCCGCGGGAAAACGGCACCAGGACTTATTCCTCGCCGGCCGTGGCGGTGAACGGGGGTGTGGCCGAGCCCGAGGAAATCGCGGAAGAAGTCGCCCCCGGCGGCTTCAAGAGCCGCCTGAACACGGCCCTGACCTTCGACACGCTGGTCGAAGGAACGGCCAACCGCATGGCCCGGGCTGCGGCCATGCACGTGTCCGGCACGCCCGGCCACCTGTACAACCCGCTGTTCATCTACGGTGGCGTCGGGCTGGGCAAGACCCATCTCGTGCACGCCGTAGGTAACAAGCTGCTGGCCGACAAGCCGAATTCGAAGATTCTTTACATCCACGCCGAGCAGTTCGTGTCCGACGTGGTCAAGGCCTACCAGCGCAAGACCTTCGACGAATTCAAGGAGCGCTACCACTCGCTCGACCTCCTGTTGATAGATGACGTCCAGTTCTTCGCCAACAAGGACCGGACGCAGGAGGAATTCTTCAACGCCTTCGAGGCCCTGCTGGCCAAGAAGAGCCACATCGTGATGACCTCGGACACGTATCCGAAGGGCCTGGCGGACATCCACGAGCGCCTCGTGTCCCGCTTCGACTCGGGCCTCACGGTGGCCATCGAGCCGCCGGAGCTGGAGATGCGCGTGGCCATCCTGATCAACAAGGCGCGCGCCGAAGGCACCGAGATGCCCGAGGAAGTGGCCTTCTTCGTGGCCAAGAACGTGCGCTCCAACGTGCGCGAGCTCGAAGGGGCGCTGCGCAAGATCCTGGCGTACTCGCGCTTCAACCAGAAGGAAATCTCCATCCAGCTGGCCCGCGAGGCGCTGCGCGACCTGCTGTCGATCCAGAACCGGCAGATCAGCGTGGAGAACATCCAGAAGACGGTGGCCGACTACTACAAGATCAAGGTCGCCGACATGTACAGCAAGAAGCGCCCGGCCTCCATCGCCCGCCCGCGCCAGATCGCGATGTACCTGGCCAAGGAACTCACCCAGAAAAGCCTGCCCGAGATCGGCGAACTGTTCGGCGGCCGCGACCACACCACGGTGCTGCACGCGGTGCGCAAGATCTCCAGCGAGCGCCAGCAGCTGACGGAGCTGAACCAGCAGTTGCACGTGCTGGAGCAGACGCTCAAGGGGTGAGGGAGCGGGGGAACAGGGCAGGCGGTGGGGTTCGCGATCCTCACCGGCTGGCGGCTGCGGCCGCCGCCACCCTGCGAATACCGGATCCGGACTTTTTGCCACTTATGGGGTGGCGGTGCGCCAGCGAAGCGGCGAACCCCACCGACCGGCCTCGCCCCCACCCGACACGGCTGGGTAAGTGCCTGTGAAATAAGCGAAAATAACGGTTTCACCCGCTACACGACAACGAATTCGGATAGGAAGAGGAAGACATGATCGTCCTGAAGGCAACGCAAGAAAAACTGCTCTCGGTCCTCCAGTCGGTAGCGGGCATCGTCGAGAAGCGGCATACCTTGCCGATCCTGGCCAACGTGCTGGTGCGCAAGACCGCCGGCAACCTGCAGTTCACCACCAGCGACCTCGAGATCCAGATCCGCACCAGCGCCGACATGGACGGCGATGCGGGCAGCTACACCACCACGGTGGGCGCGCGCAAGCTGATCGACATCCTGCGCACCATGCCCAGCGACCAGACGGTCAGCCTCGAGTCGAACCAGAACAAGTTGATCTTGAAGGGCGGCAAGTCGCGCTTCACGCTGCAGACGCTGCCGGCCGAAGACTTCCCGCTGGTGCAGGAAGCCCCGAGCTTCGGGCCGAAATTCTCGGTGCCGCAGAAGACGCTGAAGGACCTGCTGAACCAAGTCTCCTTCGCGATGGCGGTGCACGACATCCGCTACTACCTCAACGGCATCCTGTTCGTGGCCGAAGGCAAGGCCCTGTCGCTCGTGGCCACCGACGGCCACCGCCTGGCCTTCGCTTCCGCCAACCTCGACGTCGAAGTGCCCCGCCAGGAAGTGATCCTGCCGCGCAAGACGGTGCTGGAGCTGCAGCGGCTGCTGTCGGACGCCGAAGGCGCCATCGAGATGCAGTTCGCCAACAACCAGGCCAAGTTCGCGTTCGGCGGCATGGAGTTCGTGACCAAGCTGGTCGAAGGCAAGTTCCCCGACTACAACCGCGTCATCCCCAAGAACCACAAGAACTCGGTGACCCTGGGCCGCGCGCCGCTGCTGGCCAGCCTGCAGCGCACCGCCATCCTGACCAGCGAGAAGTTCAAGGGCGTGCGCCTGAACCTGGAGCCCGGCACGCTGCGCGTGGCGAGCAACAACGCCGAACAGGAAGAAGCCGTGGACGAGCTCGACATCGACTACGGTGGCGATGCGATCGAGATCGGCTTCAACGTCACCTACCTGATCGACGCCCTGGCCAACATGGACCAGGACATGGTCAAGCTGGAACTCGCCGACGCCAACAGCTCGGCGCTGGTCACGATCCCGGAGAACGCGAGCTTCAAGTACGTCGTGATGCCGATGCGCATCTGACCCAGGAAGCCGTCCGAACGAATGTAGGGTGGCGGTGAGCAGGCGAAGCGGCGAACCCCACCGATAGACCAGGGCGGAAGCCCTGGGTCCCCGCCCCCGCGGGGACGACGAAAGCAAAGCAGGTCATGGCCCAAGATCACAGCACTCCCCTCCCGCCCGAAGAGCCCGCGAACAACGGCGGCCAACCCGCCGTGCCGCCGCCCGGGCTGAACGACTACGGCGCCAGCTCCATCCAGATCCTGGAAGGCCTGGAGGCGGTGCGCAAGCGCCCCGGCATGTACATCGGCGACACGTCCGACGGCACGGGCCTGCACCACCTGGTGTTCGAGGTGGTCGACAACTCCATCGACGAGGCGCTGGCCGGCCACTGCGACGACATCGTCGTCACCATCCACACCGACAACTCGATCAGCGTCACCGACAACGGCCGCGGCATCCCCACGGGCATCAAGTGGGACGACAAGCACGAGCCCAAGCGCTCGGCCACCGAGATCGCGCTGACCGAGCTGCACGCCGGCGGCAAGTTCAACCAGAACAGCTACAAGGTCTCGGGCGGCCTGCACGGCGTGGGCGTCAGCTGCGTCAACGCGCTGTCCTCCATGCTGCGCGTGGTGGTGCGGCGCGACGGCAAGGTGCACGAGCTGGAATTCAGCAAGGGCTTCGTCGTCAAGAGCGGCGAAGTGCACGAAGAAGCCAACCCGCAGACCGGCGAGAAGGCGCTCATCCGCCCGATGCACATCCTGGGCGACACCGACAAGCGCGGCACCGAGGTGCACTTCCTGCCGGACACCGAGATCTTCAAGGAAAACAACGATTTCCACTACGAGATCCTGGCCAAGCGCCTGCGCGAGCTGAGCTTCCTGAACAACGGCGTGCGCATCCGCCTGCTGGACGAGCGCACCAACAAGGAAGACGACTTCGCCGGTGCCGGCGGCGTCAAGGGCTTCGTCGAGTTCGTGAACAAGGGCAAGCAGGTGCTGCACCCCAACGCGTTCACGGCCATCGGCGAGAGCAAGAGCGACCAGAACACGATGATCGGCGTCGAGGTCGCGATGCAGTGGAACAGCGGCTACAACGAGCAGGTGCTCTGCTTCACCAACAACATCCCGCAGCGCGACGGCGGCACCCACCTCACGGGCCTGCGCGCGGCGATGACGCGCGTCATCAACAAGTACATCGAAGACAACGAGCTGGCCAAGAAGGCCAAGGTGGAGATCTCCGGCGAGGACATGCGCGAGGGCCTGACCTGCGTGCTGAGCGTGAAGGTGCCCGAGCCCAAGTTCTCCAGCCAGACCAAGGACAAGCTGGTTTCCAGCGAAGTGCGCGGCCCGGTGGAAGACGTGGTGGCCAACAAGCTGAACGACTTCCTGCAGGAGCGGCCCCACGACGCCAAGATCATCGTCGGCAAGATCGTCGAAGCCGCGCGTGCGCGTGAAGCAGCCCGCAAGGCCCGCGAGATGACGCGCCGCAAGGGCGTGCTGGACGGCATGGGCCTGCCCGGCAAGCTGGCCGACTGCCAGGAGAAGGATCCGGCCCTGTGCGAGATCTACATCGTCGAGGGCGACTCCGCCGGCGGCAGCGCCAAGCAGGGCCGCGACCGGAAGTTCCAGGCCATCCTGCCCCTGCGCGGCAAGATCCTGAACGTGGAGAAGGCGCGCTACGAGAAGCTGCTGACGTCCAACGAGATCGTCACGCTGATCACCGCGCTGGGCACCGGCATCGGCAAGGCCGCGGTGGAGTCAGGCAAGAGCGGCGTCGACGACTTCGACGTGGCCAAGCTGCGCTACCACCGCATCATCATCATGACCGACGCCGACGTGGACGGCGCCCACATCCGCACGCTGCTGCTCACGTTCTTCTACCGCCAGATGACCGAGCTGGTGGAGCGCGGCCACATCTACATCGCCCAGCCCCCGCTGTACAAGGTGAAGAGCGGCAAGGAGGAGCTGTACCTCAAGGACGGCAGCGAGCTCGATGGCTACCTGCTGCGCATCGCGCTCAATGGCGCCAAGGTGGAGACCGGCGGCGCGGACAACCGCGTGATCGAAGGGGACACGCTGGCGGAGCTGGCGCGCAAGCACCAGGTGGCCGAGAACGTGATCAACCGCCTGAGCGGCTTCATGGACGCCGAGGCGCTGCGCGCGATCTCGGACGGCGTGGTGCTGAACCTGGACACGGTGCCCGACGCGGAAAAGAGCGCGCTGGCGCTGCAGGCCAAGCTGCAGGAGATCGACCGCCTGACCAATGCGGCGCCGGCGGAAGTGGCCGGCGAGTTCGACACGCGGTCGGACAAGCCGATCCTGCGCATCTCGCGCCGGCACCACGGCAACATCAAGTCCTCGGTCATCACCCAGGACTTTGTCCACGGGGCCGATTACAAGGCGTTGGCCGAGGCGGCGGACACTTTCCGCGGTTTGCTGGCCGAAGGCGCGATGGTCAAGCGCGGCGAGGGTGAGCGGGCGAAGGAAGAGAAGGTGGGCGACTTCCGGACGGCGATGAAGTGGCTGATCTCGGAGGCCGAACGCACCACGTCCCGCCAGCGCTACAAGGGGCTGGGGGAGATGAACCCCGAGCAGCTGTGGGAAACCACGATGGATCCGAATGTGCGGCGACTGCTGAGGGTGCAGATCGACGACGCGATCGAAGCCGACCGGGTGTTCACGATGCTGATGGGCGATGAAGTGGAGCCGCGACGGGACTTCATCGAGACGAACGCCCTGCGCGCCGCGAACATCGACGTCTGAGCGCGGGGCAGGCTGCATGGAAGTCCCCGCGCCGCCGTACCACCTGCTCGCCAAACCCGCGGGCGCGGCCTGCAACCTGGGCTGCCAGTACTGTTTCTTCCTGTCGAAGGAGAACCTGTATCCCGCGCGCGAGAGCCCGCTGATGACCGAGGAAGTGCTGGAGGCCTACCTGCGCCAGCTGCTGGAGTCGTCGCCGGGGCCCCAGGTCGAGGTCTCCTGGCAGGGCGGCGAGCCGATGCTGCGGGGGCTGGACTTCTATCGCCGCTCGGTGGCGCTCGCCGAAAAGTACCGCCAGCCGCACCAGCGCATCCTGCACACCATGCAGACCAACGGCACGCTGGTCGACGACGAGTGGGCCGCCTTCTTCAAGGAGCACGGCTACCTGGTCGGCATCAGCCTCGACGGCCCGCGCGCGATGCACGACGCCTACCGCATCGACAAGAAGGGCCAGGGCACTTTCGACGCGGTGTTCCGCGGCTGGAACATCCTGCGCCGGCACGGGGTGGACACCAATGTCCTGTGCACGGTCAACGCAGCGAACCAGGACCATCCGCTGGAGGTCTACCGCTTCTTCCGTGACGAGCTGGGGGCGCGCTACATCCAGCTGATCCCGATCGTCGAGCGCGCCACCGAGCAGACCATCGCCTTCGCCAACCAGGGCTGGGGCGGCCACCGCGGCACCGACCGCCCGCTGTACCGGCAGGAGGGCTCGCTGGTCACCGGCCGCACCGTGGACGCCGAGGCCTTCGGCCGCTTCCTGATCGGCGTGTTCGACGAATGGGTGCAGCGCGACGTCGGCACCGTCTTCGTGACGACCTTCGACGTGGCGCTGGGCAGCTGGCTGGGCGAGCACAACGCCTGCATCGTGGCACCGACCTGCGGGGCGGCGCTCACGATGGAGCATAACGGCGACGTCTACTCCTGCGACCACTACGTGGAGGCGGAGCACAGGCTGGGGAACGTTCGGGAAGCATCGCTGCGCAGCCTGGTGACCTCGGAGCAGCAGCGGCGCTTCGGCGACGCCAAGTTCGACACGCTGCCGAAATACTGCAAGGAGTGCCCCGTGCTGTTCGCCTGCTATGGCGAGTGTCCGCGCAACCGCTTCGTCACCACGCCGGATGGCGAGGGTGGGCTCAACTACCTGTGCGCTGGGTACAAGGCTTTCTTCCAGCACATCGATGCGCCCATGACGCAGATGGCGCGGCTGGTGGAGGCAGGGGGCAGCGCGGAAGACATCCTGCGCGCCGCCTAACGGATGGCGCGGCCCACTTCCTGCAGTTGCGTGAAGGCACGGTAGCGCGCGTGATGCAGGCTGGCGGTTGCGCCGCCGGCGGGCGTGTAGGTCCGGCCGACATGCGACATCCGCTGCATCGCCGACGCCACGTCCGCATGCACGCCGCCGGCCACCGCACCCAACATCGCAGCACCCAGCAGCACCGGCTCTTCCGCCTCGGTGGCGAGCACCGGCTTGCCGGTCACGTCCGCCAGCAGCTGCCGCACCAGGTCGTCGCGGCCGGCGCCCCCGCTGATTACCACCCGCGCGATCGGCGCACCGGACGCGGCTTGCGTCTCGATGATCTGCCGCAGGCCGTAGCCGATGCCGCAGAGGCCGGCGATGTAGAGGGAGACGAGGCTGTCCAGGTCGTTGTCCATGCCCAGGCCTGCGATCAGCGCGCGCGCCTGCGGGTCGGCGAAGGGGGCGCGGTTGCCGAGGAACTCCGGCACCACGTGCAGGCCGTTCAGCAATTGCGAGGGATCCTGCGCCTTGCGTGCCGCCAGGGCGGCCAGCAGCGCGGGCAGCGATTGCCCTGCGGCCTCGGCGCGGCGGCGCGCCTCAGCGACGGCGGGATGCATGGACAGCAGCTGGTCGATCGCGGCACCCGCCGCCGATTGCCCGCCTTCGTTGAGCCACAGGTCCGGCACCATCGCCGAGAAGTACGGTCCCCACACCCCCGGAACGAACACCGGCTCGCGGGTGCTGGTCATGGTGCAGGACGAGGTGCCGAACACGTAGGCCAGGCAGCCTTGCGCATCGCCGTCGGCGCCGACGGTGCCGATGCCGCCCGCGTGCGCGTCGATCATGCCGGCGCCCACCGCGGTGCCGGGCTGCAGCCCGAGTTCCGCCGCCGCCTGCGCGGTCAAACCCTTCCCCATGGCCGTGCCGGGGTCGACCACCGTGCGGCCGATGCGCGCGAAGCCTTCCTCCGCCAGCACGCCGAGCCCCACCTCGCGGAAATAGCTCGCGTCCCAGCGGCGCTCGTGCGCGAGATAGGTCCACTTGCAGGTGACGGTGCAGGTCGACCGCGCCAGGTCGCCGGTGGCCCGCCAGGTCAGGAAGTCGGCGAGGTCGAAGAACTGCCAGGCCGCCGCGAACTGCGCCGGGCGGTTCTCCAGCAACCACAGCAGCTTGGGCGTTTCCATCTCCGGCGAGATGCGGCCGCCCACGTACTTCAGCACCGCGTGGCCGGTGGCGTTGATCCGCTCGGCCTGCGCAATGGCGCGATGGTCCATCCACACGATGATGTCGCGCGCCGGGTCTTCCGACGGCCCCACCGCCAGCGGCTGGCCGCTTTCGCCCAGCACCACCAGCGAGCAGGTGGCGTCGAAGCCGATGCCCGCGACCTGGTCGGCCGCGATGCCCGCTTCCGCGCGCGCCTGCCGCACGGCGGTACACACCGCGTTCCAGATCTCCCGGCTCGATTGCTCCACGATGGAGCCCGGCGCATGGAACACGGCGAAGTCCTGCTTCGCCGAGGCCAGCATGCGGCCGGCGCTGTCGAACACGCCGGCCCGCGCGCTGGCCGTGCCCACGTCGACGCCGATGACGTACCGGGCCGCGGTCACAGGTCGACGCTGTTGGGAAGGATCACGAGGTCGCGGACGGTCACGTTCCGCGGCCGCGTCAGCATGAACACCACCGCCTCGGCGACTTCCTGCGGCTGCATCAGGCTGCCCGAGGCCAAGGCCTCTTCCATCTTGGCCTTGGGCCAGTCGTCCAGCAGCGCCGTCACCACCGGGCCGGGGAGCACCGCGCCCACGCGCACGCCATGTTTGGACAGCTGGCGTCGCGTGCTGTGCACAAAGGCCTGCACCGCGAACTTGGAGGCGGTGTAGATCGGTTCCCAGACCACGGGCACCACGCCGGCGATGGAGCTGGTGAAGAGAATGTCGCCCGACTTCTGTTCGACCAGGTGCGGGACCACGGCGCGCACCGAGCGGAAGGCCGCATTCACGTTCAGGTTCAGCATGCGGTCCCAGGCGTCGGGATCGCCCTGCGTGACGTCACCGCCGATGTAAGCGCCGGCATTGGCGTGGAAGATGTCCAGCCGGCCGGCGCGCTGCAGGATCTGCGGCAGCAGCGCGTCGACTTCGGCCGGCTTCAACAGGTCCACGGCCAGGGGCACGGCCTGGTCGCCGAGCTCCGCGCAAAGCTGCTGCAGCTTGTCCGCGGCGCGGTCCACCAGCACCACCTTCGCGCCCTCGGCCAGCAGCGCTTTCGCGCAGGCCAAGCCGATGCCCGAGGCGGCGCCGGTGATGGCCGCCACCTTGCCTTGCATTCTTCCCATGCTCACTTGCGCAGCTTCCGGGCGGCTTCGAGGATGGGCAGGCCCGCGGCGATCGCGCCCTTGAGGTCCGGCACCTTGTCGTAGGCACCGCCGGCGACGAAGACCTGTGCTGTCTCCGTCAGCGCCTTCTCGCTGGCGCCGGAGCGCGCGTCGGCCAGTGCCTGGTCCAGCGTCTGGTAGTCGCGGTAGCCGAGCGTGTAGCGCGCCTTGCGCTCGTCGCCGTCGATGCCGACGTCCTTGTAGAACTCCAGCAGGTAGGCCACGGCCTTCTCGCGGTCCTTCATGATCAGCTCGTTGGCGCGGAAGCCCGCTTCCACGAAGGCCGCCGCGGCGGCCGGGTTCTCGGTGGCGAACTTGCGCGTCACGATCCAGGGGTCGATCACCGAGGTGCCCGCCACCGCGCCGTCGCACACCACCTCGAAGTTGGCCTTGTCGTTGACGAGATCGATGTCGGGCGAGGAATCGGTGGTGCCCGCGGCGATCTCGCCCGAGCGCAGCGACTGGCGCGTGACCGGCGGCTCCAGCGGCACCACCTTCATCTTGTCGGGGTCCACCTTGAAGTGCTTCGCGCAGGCATACAGCACCTGGCTCCAGGTGCTGTTCGGCACGGAGCCGGTCTTGCCGGAGACCAGCACCTGCGCGGGGCTGCTGCCCTTGAGCGCGTCCTTGCGCATGATCAGCTTGATGTTGCGGTCTTCCTTCATCATCGTGCCGACCGGCGTCAGGCCGAACTTGGCATAGCCGGTGATGGCCGGCGGCGAGCCGATCCAGCCGCCTTGCCAGTCGCCCGCGGCGCCCGAGGCGAGCGCGGCGCCGCCGTTGGGGAAGTACTTGATCGTCGCGTCGATGCCGTTGCCGGAGAAGTAGCCCAGCCGCTTGGCCAGCCACAGCGGGAAGCCGGCCTCGTTCGACTGGCTGATCAGCACCATCTTCACCGGTGCGGCGCCCTGCGCCTGGGCGCCGGCGGGCGATGCGGCCAAGGTGATGCCCGCCATGGCGACCGTTGCGGTAGCCACCAGAGTTGCCAACTTCGTCATGAACGTCTCCTTTGCTTGTGGAATGCCGGACAGGTGCCGGCGCTAGTGGCGCACGATCTCGCCGCGAATCAGTTCCCAGATCTCGCGCTTGGTCCGCATGAAGTCGGCGTGCTCGCCGGCCTGCTCGATGTCGACGCCGCGCCAGGCCGCGTCACGCGGCACGGCGATCTCGCGCAGGATGCGGCCGGGGCCCTTGGACATCACGATCACGCGGTCGCTCAGGTACACCGCTTCCTCGACGCTGTGGGTGATGAAGAGCACCGTGTAGTGCAGCTCGCGCTGCAGGCGCGACACCTCTTCCTGCAGCACGGTGCGGGTCTGCGCGTCGAGCGCGCCGAAAGGCTCGTCCATCAGCAGGATCTCGGGCCGCACCGCCAGCGCCCGGGCGATCGCCACGCGCTGCTGCATGCCGCCGGAGAGTTCGTGCGGGTAGGCATTGCGGAAGCGCTGCAGGCCCATCAGCTCCAGCTGCTCGCCCACGCGCCGCTCGCATTCCTCGCGCGGCACGCCGGCCACCGTGAGGCCGAAGCCGATGTTCCGGGCCACGGTCTCGGAAGGAAACAGCGCGAAGCGCTGGAACACCACGCTGCGCTGCGGCCCGGCGGCACCGGCCGGGCGCCCGTCCACCAGCACCTCGCCGGTGCTCGGCGCCTCCAGCCCCGCCGCGATCATCATCAGCGTCGACTTGCCGCAGCCCGAGGGGCCGACCACGGTGACGAACTCGCCCTTGGCGATGGCCAGGTCGCTGCGTTCCAGGGCCGGCGTTTCGCCGCCGCGGGCGTGGAAGGTCTTGGAGACCCCCCGGATTTCCATCTTGGGTGCGTTCGTCATTCCAGCGGCCGGGCCAGCGCCGGCTTCCAGGGCAGGAGGGTGGACTGCAGGCGCTGCAGCAGCGCGTCGATGAGGAAGCCGAGCACGCCGATGCTTGTCATGCCCACGAGGATGGTCGCGGCGGAATCGTTGATCTGGCCCTGCGAGATGAGGAAGCCCAGGCCCTGCTTGCCGACCACCAGTTCCGCGCCGACCAGCGCCATCCAGCCGTTGCTGAACGCGATGCGCATGCCGGTGAAGATGGTGGGCGCCGCCACCGGCAGCACCACGCGTCGCAGCGTCGTCAGCGAGCCAGCACCCAGCGTGCGTGCCGCGCGCACGAGGATGGGATCGACCTGGGCCACCGCGAGCTGGGTGTTGATGATGCAGGCCGGGAAGGCCGCGATGAACACGATCAGCGCCTGCGTCGTCGTCGACGCGCCGAACCACAGCACCGCGATCGGCACCCACGCGAAGGGCGGGATGTAGCGCAGCAGCTCGAACACCGGCGTGACCACCGCGCGCAGCGGCGGCAGCCAGGCCAGCGCGATGCCGACTGGCAGGCCGAGGGCGAGCGCGGCCAGCACGCCGAGGCCCCAACGCTGCAGGGACACACCTGCGTGCCCGATGAGCGTGGCGCCGCTGAAGGGCTCGGCGAGCAGGGAAGCGAAGCGGCCCACGACCTCCCACGGCGAGGGCAGCACGCGTGCCGGAATGAAGCCGGGAATGGCGGCGGCAATCGCCCAGAGCGCCAGCAGGGCGGCGATGGCGCCCGCGCCGTACAGCACCGCCGGCCCCACCGGCCGGCGGCGGGGCGCGTGCACGGGCGTGGCCCCCGCCAGCGCGTTCATCCCGCCCTCCCGGCCTGGGCCCACGGCGCCACCCAGCGCGTGAGCAGGTGCATGCCGATGGAGAACAGCGCGCCCAGCACGCCGATGATGGCCATGGCCACCAGCAGGATCCCCACTTCCAGCGTGCGCGATGCATTGAGCGCGATGTAGCCCAGCCCCGCCGTGGCGGCGAGCAGTTCGGCCGCGACCAGCGTCGTCCACGCGTTGCCCAGCGCGATGCGCGCACCGGCCACCAGCGTGGGCAGAGCGGTGCGGCAGACGACGCGGGTGAGGATCTGCGCATCGCTGGCGCCCAGAGTCCTGGCCGCGCGCACCAGCAGGTTGTCGATGGAGTACACCGCCTGCATGGAGTTCAGCACCCAGGGCACGATGGCGGCGATGAACACCACGAAGATGCGCGCCGGGTTCCCGATGCCCAGCCACAGGATGGCGAGCGGAATCCAGGCGAGGGGCGGCACCGGCCGCAGGATCTGGAAGATGGGGAAGGCGATCCAGCGCACCCGCGGCCACCAGCCCATGGCGATGCCCAGGGGCACGCCGATGGCGCCCGCGAGCAGCCAGCCGCCGGCCACGATGCGCAGGCTGGCCGCCACGTGCTCGCCCAGCGAGCTGCCCAGGTAAGGGCGCTTCCACAGGCGCACGAAGGCGTCCCACACCTCCTGCGGCGGCGGCAGGAACAGCGGCGAGATCCAGCCCTCGGGCCGGGTCGCGTACCACCAGGCCGCGAACATCGCCGCCAGCGACAGGGCGGCGATGGCGAGCCACTGCGCGCGCCCCGGCTCGCGCCGCCAGAACGGCAGCGTGGCGTCCGCCTCCGGGGCGGAGCCGGCCCAGCGCCATGCGGGTCGTGCGCTGCCGGCCATCAGTCCATCGGCTGGTGGTCCACCGGGTCCTGCTGCGGCTCGAGTTCGATCTCGACCCGCTGCAGCGCGCCCGGCGTGAAGGCAAATTCGTCGGCGTAGGCATCGCTCACGCGCGACAGCGAGTCGCGGCCGACGTCCAGCGCCGACCAGGAGATGAACCAGCGGGCGCTGCGCGGGATCTCGCCCTCGCCGACGGGCTTGCCGTCGACGAAGAGGCGGCCGATGCCGGCGTAGTCGGCGGTGCGCTCGAATTCGAAGTCGAGGGTGCCGGCGCCGGCCGTCACGGCGCCGGCACTGCTCGCGACCCGGTAAGGCGTGCCTTCGTGGTTGTATTCGAAGAAGAGGCGGCCGCCCTGCACGTACATCGTGAAGCCGCCGCTCAGGTCGCCCAGCGACACCACCACGCCTTCGGGCGCCCGGCCCGTGTGCGCGAGACGCCCGGTGATGCGGAAGGAGCGGTTGACCATCAGCGGCGCGGCGCCGCTGGGGATGCGGCTCATGCCGGGATAGAGCACCAGCCGCGTGCGCAGGCGCGGCGAGCCCGGGCTCTGGTACTTGACGGCGCGCTCCGGGAAGCCGCGGTCGTCCAGCGGCAGCACGCCGAAGCGGCCGGCCTCGGCCCACCAGCGGCCCACCAGGTTCTGCAGCTTGTCCGGATGTTCGGCGGCGAGGTCCTTGCACTCGGAGAAGTCCGCGTCCAGGTTGTACAGCTCCCAGGTGTCGTCGTCGTAGCTGCCGCCGCGCTTGTGGAAGGACACGGCCTTCCAGCCGTCGTGCCAGATGGCGCGGTGCGTGAACATCTCGAAGTACTGCGTGTCGCGCCGCGTCGGCGCCGCCGCATCCTCGAAGGAGTAGCGCATGCTGACGCCGTGCACCGGCATCTGCGGTACGCCGTTGTAGACCTTGGGCGGCGCGATGCCCGCCAGGTCCAGGATGGTGGGCGCGATGTCGATGACGTGGTGGAACTGGCTGCGCACGCCGCCGCGGGCCTTCAGGCCGTCGCGCCACGACACGATCAGCGGCGCGCGCACCCCGCCCGCGTGGGTGTTCTGCTTGTAGCGGCGCAGCGGCGTATTGCCCACCTGCGCCCAGCCTTGCGGGTAGTTGGTCTGGCTGCGCGGGCCGCCGATCTGGTCGATGCGCGCCAGGTTGTAGGCCAGGTCGGGCTGGTTGCCGTTCTCGTAGGCCACGATGTTGGTGGTGCCGCCCGCGCCGCCTTCCTGGCTGGCGCCGTTGTCGGCCAGCACCACGAAGATCGTGTTGTCGAACTTGCCGACCTGCTTGAGGTAGTCGACGAAGCGTCCGAGCGCATGGTCGGTGTGGTCCACCATCGCCGCGAAGGCCTCCTGCAAGCGGGCCGACACGCGCTTCTCGTCGGCGGAGAGCGCGTCCCAGGCCTGCACGCCCTGGTTGCGCGGCGCCAGCGTTGTGCCCTTCGGGATCACGCCCTGTTCCAGCTGGCGGCGGTAGCGACGCTCGCGGATCACGTCCCAGCCTTCGTCGTACTTGCCGCGGTACTTGTCCAGGAAGGACTGCGGCGCCTGGTGCGGGCAGTGCGCCGCGCCGAAGGCGAGGTAGGCGAAGAAAGGCTTTTCGCCGGAGGCGGACACCTGGTCGCGCACGAAGCCGATCGCATGGTCGATGAGATCGTCGGTGAGGTGGTAGCCCTCCTCGGGCGTCTTCGGCGGGTCCACGCGGTGGTTGTCGTGCACCAGGTCCGGGTAGAAATGGTCGGTCAGCGCGTCGAGGAAGCCGTAGAAGCGCTCGAAGCCGCGGCCCAGGGGCCATTGGTCGTAGGGGCCCGCGGCGCTGGTCTGGTCGATGGGCGCGACGTGCCACTTGCCGACGCACATCGTGTTGTAGCCGCTGGACTTGAGCATCTCGGCCAGCGTGGCGGCCTGCTTGCTGATGTGGCCGCGCGTGGCGGGAAAGCCGCTGTCGGCGTTGGCCAGGAACGCCATGCCCACGCTGTGGTGGTTGCGCCCGGTGAGCAGCGACGCGCGCGTGGGCGAGCACAGGGGCGTGACGTGGAAGTTGTTGTAGCGCAGCCCCTCGCCAGCGAGAGCATCCATCGTCGGCGTGGCGATCTCGGAGCCGTAGCAGCCGAAGCTGCCGAAGCCCACGTCGTCATAGAGCACCACCACCACGTTGGGCGCGCCCGGCCTGGCCTTCACCGGCTCGGGCCACCACGGCTGCGACTCCTGCCAGGTGGCGCCGATGCGGCCCTGGAAGTCTGCGTCGGAGGGCTCGGGTGGATTCGAATCGGACATGGAGAAGTGCGGAGGTGTGCGAGGGAGGGATGGTTTTGCGCAATCGATTGCGCTACATTCTAGGGAGCCGCCTGCCGGCGAACTCCTGTCGTTTACCCGTAATGCGGAACAACAAGTCCACCATCTACGACCTGGCCCGCATGGCGGACGTGTCGGCCACCACGGTGAGCTCGGTGCTGAGCGGCAACTGGCGCAGCCGCCGCATTGCCGAAGAGACGGCGCAGCGCGTGCTGGCGCTGGCCGAGGAACACCGCTTCAGCGTGAACCGCCAGGCGAGCGGGCTGCGCACCAGCCGCTCGGGCCTGATCGGCATGATCATCCCGCTGCACGACAACCGCTTCTTCAGCAGCATGGCGCAGACCTTCGAGAAGCTCGCGCGCGAACGGCACCTCTACCCCATCGTCGTCAGCACCCTGCGCGAGCCGGCGCTGGAACTGGAAACGGTGCGCACGCTGATCTCGTACCGGGTCGAGTCGCTGGTGATCGCCGGCGCGACCGACCCCGATGCCATCAGCGACATCTGCCGCTCGCACGGCATCGCGCACGTGAACGTCGACCTGCCGGGGAAGAAGGCGACCTCCGTCATCAGCGACAACCTGTGGGGAGCGCAGCAGCTGACGCTGGAGCTGATCGCCAAGTCGAAACCGCTGCGGGCGGCGGCGCGCAACCGGCCTTACTTCCTGGGCGGCCTGGCGTCGGACCATGCGACGGCGCGCCGGATCGAGGGCTTCTCGGAAGCCGTGCACTCGCAGGTGGGCGAACTCGGCCCGGGGCAGGTGGATGCCTGCGGCTACGAACCCGACCTCGCGGAAGCGGCGATTGCCGCCCTGTACCGGCGGCTGAAAGGCATGCCGCGCGCGCTGTTCGTGAACTCCACCATCGCCCTGGAAGGCGTGGTGCGGTTCCTGAAGACACTGCCGCACGAAGAGCTGGACCAGTGCACCTTCGGCTGCTACGACTGGGATCCGTTCGGGAGCATGCTGAGTTTTCCGCTGCGCATGGTGCGGCAGAACGTGGACGGGTTGCTGGAGGAGGCGTTCGTTGTGCTGGATGGGGCCGGGTCGGGGCAGGCGCGGGTGATCGAGATTCGGCCGATTCTGGTGTTTGGGTGAGGCTCAACGGACGGCCACGAGCTCGATGGCTTCCTCCTGCGCATCGCCCTGCATGGCACGAGGGTGGAGACCGGCGGCGCGGACAACCGCGTGATCGAGGGCGACACGCTGGCGGAGCTGGCGCGCAAGCACCAGGTGGCCGAGAACGTGATCAACCGCCTGAGCGGCTTCATGGACGCCGAGGCGCTGCGCGCGATCTCGGACGGCGTGGTGCTGAATCTGGACACGGTGCCTGACGCGGAAAAGAGCGCACTGGCACTGCAGGCCAAGCTGCAGGAGATCGACCGCCTGACCAATGCGGCGCCGGCGGAAGTGGCCGGCGAGTTCGACACGCGGTCGGACAAGCCGATCCTGCGCATCTCGCGCCGGCACCACGGCAACATCAAGTCCTCGGTCATCACCCAGGACTTCGTCCACGGGGCCGACTACAAGGCGTTGGCCGAGGCGGCGGATACGTTCCGCGGTCTGCTGGCCGAAGGCGCGATGGTCAAGCGCGGCGAGGGCGAGCGCGCGAAGGAAGAGAAGGTGGGCGACTTCCGCACGGCGATGAAGTGGCTGATCTCGGAGGCCGAGCGGACGACGTCGAGGCAGCGCTACAAGGGGCTGGGGGAGATGAACCCCGAGCAGCTGTGGGAGACCACGATGGACCCGAACGTGCGGCGCCTGCTGCGCGTGCAGATCGATGATGCGATCGAGGCGGATCGGGTGTTCACGATGCTGATGGGGGATGAGGTGGAGCCGCGGCGGGATTTCATTGAGACGAACGCGCTGCGGGCGGCGAATATAGACGTGTGAAGTCTCTCTCTCGCTCGCCAAGAACCTACGGGGCATGAGCTGCAAGGCTTCTGCCCCGTTTCTTTTGACCGACTTGGGCTCGATGCCCGCGCGCCAATTTCGACAGCGGCACCACTGACCCGTGCGGCATCAAGGCTAGCGTCGAGAGATTCGCAAACGAGATCCCGTCGTTTCACGCAGCAAAACCAGTGATGGTGCGCGCGCTGGCAAGCTAGGAGAAGGCTAGAACGGGCCGACCAGTATTGGGCGCAAGAGATTTTCTAGAACACCGGTTCCGGTCGTCGGGGACAAAGGCACGACGCCGACCAGCTCGCGTTGCCGAAACTCGGATTGCTCCAACCACGGTGCACCGCCTCCGGCGGGGACAAGCAGTATGGCGGCATCAGGAGCTTGCCCGTTCCATCTCAAGCTATCCCGGTAGATGTGGGCTGACTCCATGCCTTCGAGCACCCCATACCGAGAGACTCGGTACTTTGCATCAAAGACAAGGAACCTGCGGTGCTCGCCCTTCTCAATGGTCAGCACCAAATCGGGATAGCGCTCTCCAGATATGCTGTGAAAGCCATGCGGTGCACCTTGGTCCCCCGCAGGAAACCGCGGCTGTAGGTAGGCCTGTACCTTTCTCTGCCCGACGACGCACGAGAACTTGATGAAGTCCCCCCGAAGGCGCGACGGGTACACAATCTCGCCTGCAGCGTCACCTAGGATTTTGCGAAGCGTTCGGACTAGTTGCAAGAAGGTCCAGCGCTCATAGATCTGCCAACTCGGGCTCATCCAAAGCCTCTCGTGGCCGCGCTCACCTTCAACGCCTGGCCGTAAGGCCCGCCAAGCGTTGCGATAGGCGCGGGCATAGACAGGATCTGCAGCTATCGTATTCAGGCCCGCCGCGGAAATCTCCGGGCGGCTCACCTTATCGAAGGGCGAGGATCTGACAATAGCTCGCAAGGCGTCCTCGAGGTGCGCCAAGAACTGCATGCGCCGCGAAAGTCGCAACTTAACCTCGTCGGCATCGCTATCCCATGCCGATCCAAGTCGGAGTCGCTCAAACTCGGTGCCGACGCCTCTCAGACGGCGCAGCATGGCGCGTGCGACCGCCAGTAGCGTCCGATTCCCGGGATTGTCCACCGTGTGCTCGGCGGAGGGTACATCGAACAGCACCGGTGCGCCTTCCAACGAGCTTGACTGCCGCCGCAGGACACGCGCAGTTCCAGCCGTCTGAGCGGCCGCCCGGATAGTTGCGGCATCCATACGGCGCACTTGGTGCAACGACTGATGCTGGCGCCCATGGCGAAGACGGGTCAGCGGCCGGCGCCTCACCTCTTGCAGCGCCGACAGGAACGTCGGCGCGTACAGCTTGAGCCGCGCGTACGCCAAGTGTGGATCGTAGAAGGTCCCGCTTGTGCCGATGGAGCTTTGCGCCGCTTCAGCGCCTATCACAAGGTGAGGTGCGAAGGCAAATAGCTCGTCGAGCATTCCCGCGAATTCCTCGGAGCCGAGCTTACTCGGTGCAGGCGAAACATCGATCCAGCATGTCAGCCGTAGCGCCCCTGCACTGTCTACGACTTCCACCGGAACCTCGCCCGCAAAGAAACCTGCACTCCATAGCCAAGTATTCGGTTTAGAGCCAATCCGCTTCGCTTCCACATCATCGACGAAGAGACTGTATGAGTCCGCCCCCTCCACGACGAGAAGGTATTCAACCCACTCTGTACAGCCCACGACGCGTCGAGTGGCTACGTCATAGCGGATGGCGGCGGCCTCGTCGTCGGCGCGACGGACAGCCAGGGTCAGTTCAGCGCCAGAATCTTGCACTGCCGGTCTGCTGAAGATCATCGCTCAGCTCGTCCACCTTGGCGCGCGACTCATGCAACTGCGCTGCATCCAGCACCTCCTTAGCCTTCTGCAAAGCCGTGCGCAGCCGGTGAGTATCGTCACCACGAAGCTTCGGGAGAATCTTGCCGTAAATCGCATTATCAAGCGCCTCTGCCGCGGTCATCGTTCCGTCCTGCGCGGCCGAACGGACGAACCCGATCACGTCGGCTACCGTGCGCCAGCCGAAGTGAAGCCGAGCTGGCTCCAGAGCTTGGCCCAGGTTTCTAAGCACATCGCGCACCACTTTTTCAGTGATGGGATCAAGCTCACTCGTACTCCAGCCGGGATATGCATCGACGTCGACCTTCCAGAAGTCGATCACACATGCACGATCCAGCACCTTGTCGCTCAGTCCATGGGTGGTCTCGTCCATGTTCACGGTGCCGATAATCACTAGATTGGCCGGGTATGGAATACGCGGCGGTACCCCCGTCATTTCCTCGTCGGAAGTGTGAAAGTGGATCGGGTCGCCAGTCTCCATCGCGGACAGCAAAGGTGCGAGGTACTGCTCAGGATGCGAGAGGTTCATCTCATCGAGTACAAGGGTGTACGGCCGCCCTGGATCTCCTGCTGCGCGAAGTATGAAGTCGAGGAGGTTTGTGCGAACGTACACACCCTCCAGAAGCGGACTCACGTAGCCAAGGATTGATGATGGGTCGTGCCACCCGGGTTGCACCGGGAGAACGTACAGGCCCTCCTCCGGAGATGACTCGCCAGACCAGAGAGCGAGCCCGTAACTTCTGGCGAGCAGGGTCTTGCCCGCGCCACTCAATCCCGCAAGTACGGCGAAGTGACGCCTCTCGTTGTGCCACAGACCTGCATCGAGCCGCGCGATCAATTGTTTCGGGAAAGTCGCTGTCTTCGGAAACGCGCCATGCATCGCGCTGAGTGATGGGCGACGCGCGATGCCGGTACTGCGTTGTGGCTTTGCTGCCTCGACTGCGGCGAGGTGCGTATCCGCATCCTCCTTCGGGAGCGATTCCGGAGTCCAATGGATTCGCGATGCCCAAGCACTGCCCTCAGGCGTCAGGCGCACCACTCCCGCCGTGTCCACGTCGGCGAGTCCCAGACGCGTTGTCCACTTCACCATTACGTCCGGCGCAAATCGCGTCGTCCAGCCGGGGTTGACGGTCTGCAGTAAAGCCCCTAACGCCTCGGCGGACATGGGCGCCTTCCTTAGCTCGAACAGCACGCGATCGAATCCTAGAATACGCGTGAGCAACCAATCAGACAGCTCGTCCGGATCGCCGGTTTCTAGGAATGTCTCGCCACGCGCCGTGAGCCGCAACTCGTTGCCGCTCGCCTTGATCACGCCCCATTCGGCAATGAGCACGTTTATGTTTGTATTGATCGAGCTGTCGGACAGCTTGGGGTTGACGGAGCGGATGTGCTCACGCATGTCCTCCCGAGTGCATCCCTCCTTCGCGAACTCGATCATGCTCCGCACCGAGGGAAGGAAACCGCCAATAGCAGTCAACCCTTTCCGCCGGCGGGCTGCCGGTAGTGGGTTAAGCTTTTCGGAGCCGGAAGCCGGGTCATCGATAACCGTTGCTTCCTCACCGACCTCCTGGATGTGCGCTGCGTATAGGAGCCATGGCAGCGACATCCTCTGAACTCCGGCTTCTGTTGGGGGCGGGGTCACCGGCCCGAGAGCGTCCTCCAGCTTCTGGAGGACTTCGGCATGCAGCAGCACGCCAGGCTTCGAAGCCGTTTCTGAAAGGTGCATCGACTTCGCGAGTTGCCGCAGCTTTCTAACGTGGGCAATGGTGGTGAAGTCCTCCGGAAATAAGGCAGCAAAAACCCGGTACATCTTCAGTCGCGGAGAGCGAGGCAGAAGCGGCTGAATGGTGGATGCAAACTTGTCCCACGCAGACTTGATCTGCAACTTGCGCGCCTCCCGTTCGGGCGACAGGACCAGGTTTCTGAAGTCCCAGAGCATCCGGGCGATCTGCGGATCTGAAATCAATGTCGAAACGTCCACTGTTCCCATTCCAGTGGCCGACACTGCCTCGCTCTCCCACAAAGCCCACTGAAAGGCGGCGGACAGGAACTCCTCTTCCGGCGCGCTACGGACGGCGGCAATGTGGGCGACCAATTTAGGTTGCCAATCACGATATCCGGGTTGGCTACCGAATTTGGCGATAGCGGCTGCTTCCGCCGACTGAAGTTGTTCTCTGGTGACGAGCTCGGCCGGCATTCAACTTCCTTCGATGTGGTACGGCCTGCGGCCGTGCGGTGCTTCAAGTTACAAATCCTAGCAGGAGAGCGCCCGATGGCGGCGCGCGCTCCAATAGAAGCGCAACCTCGTCCGCCCGCTACTGGTTGACCGCGTTTGGCCCCAGATGCCCGAGCTCGTGGAGCGCGGCCACATCTATCGTGCAGCCGCCGCTGTACAAGGTGAAGGCGGGCAAGGAGGAGCTGTACCTGAAGGACGGCAGCGAGCTCGATGGCTTCCTGCTGCGCATCGCGATGCACGGGGCCAAGGTGGAGACCGGTGGCGCGGACAACCGCGTGCTGGAAGGCGACACGCTGTCGGAGCTGGCGCGGAAGCACCAGGTGGCCGAGAACGTGATCAACCGCCTGAAGGGCTTCATGGACGCCGAGGCGCTGCGCGCGATCTCCGACGGCGTGATGCTGAACCTGGACACGGTGCCCGACGCGGAGAAGAGCGCGCTGGCGCTGCACAAGCTGCAGGAGATCGACCGGCTGACGAGCGCTGCGCCCGCTGAGGTTGCTGGCGAGTTTGACACGCGTTCGGACAAGCCGATCCTGCGGATTTCGCGGCGGCACCACGGGAACATCAAGTCCTCGGTCATCACGCAGGACTTCGTGCACGGGGCGGATTACGAGGCGCTGGCCGAGGCGGCGGATACGTTCCGCGGACTGCTGAACGAAGGAGCGGTGGTGAAGCGAGGCGAGGGTGAGGGCGCCAAGGAGGAGCGCGTGGGCGACTTCCGGACGGCGATGAAGTGGCTGATCTCGGAGGCCGAGCGGACCACTTCCCGCCAGCGCTACAAGGGGCTGGGGGAGATGAAGCCGGAGCAGCTGTGGGAGACGACGATGAATCCCAATGTGCGCCGACTGCTGAAGGTGCAGATCGATGATGCGATCGAGGCGGATCGGGTGTTCACGATGCTGATGGGGGATTGCCGCCGTCGTGGGCCTGTCCTGAATTTCGTGTGTGAGGCATAAAGTGACCAACCCCCGGAGCTCTATATGCCGAGCAGAACGAAGGAGAGGAACGCGGAGATCGCCGCCAAGAGCGCGGCGCTTCCGAAGATTCCCAAAGAACTGATTGATCAGTTCGTCTCCGGTCCGATGACCGGCGAGGCTGTGAACGCCGCCACGATGGCGTTCAAGAAGGCGCTGATCGAGCGCGCCTTGGGCGCAGAGCTGGGCCACCACTTGGGCCAGCCGCCGGCGGAGGAGGAAACCGCCGGCAACCATCGCAACGGAACCAGCCCCAAGACGGTGCTGACTGGAGAAGGGTCGGTGCGGGTGGACATTCCGCGGGACCGCAACGGCAGCTTCAAGCCGCTGCTGATCCCCAAGCACGAGCGGCGTTTCACCGGCTTTGACGACAAGATCATCGCCATGTACGCGCGCGGCATGACGATGCGCGAGATCCAGGCTGGAAAGCTACGGCGTGGAGGTGTCGCCGGAGTTCATCAGCTCGGTCACGGAAGCGGTGATGGCTAAAGTGAACGCCTGGCAGTCGCGCCCGCTGGAGCCGATGTACCCGGTTGTCTTCTTCGATGCCTTGCGGGTGAAGATCAAGGAAGACGCGGTGGTGCGCAACAAGGCGATCTACCTGGCTTTGGGCGTGCAGCGCGACGGCTGCCGCGACATCCTGGGGTTGTGGATCGAAGGCTCAGAGGGCGCCAAGTTCTGGATGAAGGTGTTTAACGACCTGAAGACCCGCGGAGTTGGTGACATCCTGATCGCGGTCACCGACGGCTTGAAGGGCACGCCCGAAGCGCTGGCGGCGGTGTTTCCCGCCACGACGCTGCAGACCTGCATCGTGCATCTGATCCGCAACAGCCTGGAGTTCGCTAGCTGGAAGGATCGCAAGGCGATGGCGCGCGCGCTCAGGCCGATCTACACAGCGGCCACCGCCGAAGCGGCCCAGGCCGAGTTGGAAGCATTTGAGCGAGGTCCTTGGGGGATCAAGTTCCCCACGGTGACGCCGGCTTGGCGACGCGCCTGGAGCCACGTGATTCCATTCTTCGCCTTCCCGCCGGACATCCGACGGGTGATCTACACGACCAACGCGATCGAGAGCATTCATTCGCAGCTGCGCAAGATCATCAAGAGCCGCGGCCACTTCCCCAGCGACGACGCTGCGACCAAACTGATCTGGCTCGCCTTGAAGAACATCACCGCCGACTGGGGCCGAGCAGCCAAAGAATGGAAGGAGGCGATGAATCAGTTCGCGATCATCTACGAAGATCGCTTCACGAAGGCGGCGGCCTAAGATGTCGCACCGACTTGCCCACCGCGTAGTGCGTTTGTCGCAAGCGACGCCCGCCGCCGTGGACAAGTCTCAGGGCCTCACACACAAAAATTCAGACAACCCCGCCGTCGTGATCGCGTCCAGCCTTCTTGTCCTCCGCCGGCATCCCCGCCTGCTCCCCTCCGCCTTCTTCTCTTCCTGCACCACGTAATCCGCCAGCGTACTCTGCGCGCCGACCTGGCTCGCTCGCTCCTGGCAGCAAATCCCCTGGTCCGAGCTTCGTCGCCCCGCGCCCGAACTTCTCCGGCACCGTGTCCCCGATCTGCTGCGAGAGGTCCACCGGCGGCTTGGAGCTTTGCTGCAGCAGCTTGCCGTCGGCCCTATAGACGCTGTAGCAAGTGGCGTTCGCAACGCCGGAGACTCATTGCGGCCACTGACACCCATCCCTTGCGGTTCATGATTCTTCCTCCTAGGGAGGCAGAGGATCGAAGGCGCGAGTGACCCCGTCCATGCCGAGCGCCGCATCCACACCAGCACGCGGGCGAACTGTCGATCGGGGCAGATGCGCGATGGGTGCACGAAACCGATTGCCGGCGCGGTGTGGGTGAGGGGGACTGGCTCCATGAACTAGGGCTTTGTAGCGACAGGCGCCGCAAAACCCCTTACAGGGCACCTCGGCACTGGCCAAATCTACAGTATGGGTACATAATCCGCATTGGACCGCATGAGGAGTTTGTAGAGGTGGCAAGAGCAAACAAGGTAA
This sequence comes from Ramlibacter sp. G4-7, assembly GCF_057784995.1. NCBI lineage: Bacteria > Pseudomonadati > Pseudomonadota > Betaproteobacteria > Burkholderiales > Comamonadaceae > Ramlibacter > Ramlibacter sp. G4-7. The sequence goes on along the minus strand of NZ_JBYNTT010000003.1, from coordinate 140,848 downwards.
TTTCCCTGTTCGCGGGTGCGGGGGGGATGGACTTCGGAGCCCATGCAGAAGGCTTTGAAACTGCCCTCGCCTTAGATAACTTCCCGGCAGCAACCGCGACCTTCGCGAACTACTTTCCAGACGCGGACGTTCGCACGACGGGAATCTTCGAATTTAACCAGTCCAAAAAGAATCCTTACCCGAAGGCAGACGTGGTGATGGGGGGGTATCCGTGCCAGTCGTTTTCGATGGGCGGCGTACGAAACCCAAGTTCGGACGATAGATCAAACCTCTTTCTAGGGTTTGCGGGCGCTGTCAACAAGATCAAGCCAAAAGTCTTCATCGCAGAAAACGTCTCTGGCTTGACGAAGCTTCAGAACGGAAAGTGGTTTGAAGAACAGATCCACGTGTACGAAAACGAGCTGGACGCGAAGTACCACGTACATTCAATGTTGATGAATGCTGCGGACTACGGAGTGCCGCAATATCGCAAGCGCGTCTTGATCGTCGGCGTTCGACACGATGTGGCCGATACCTTTGAGTTCCCGCAGGCCACGCATGCCAAGCCGGAGGTCGCGAAGAAGAAGGGGCTGCTGCCGCATGCGTCCCACGGAGACGCTATCTCGCATTTGCCGCCAAGGCCAAAGGGTGAGTATTACGAGCGTCCACACGATCCAGAGGGCAACTTCGCTTGGTACTTCATGTCACGGAACCGGCGGCATCGTTGGGACAACCCGGCCTTTACTGTTGTGGCGAACTTTCGGCATGTAACGCTGCATCCCGCGTCCCCGAAAATGGAACTGGAGTGGAGCGATCTCGCGAACGGGTGGAAGCAGAAATGGCGCTTTACTGACGACTACGACCATCTTCAGTTCTGTCCAAAGTACCCGAAGTTGAAGCCGAGAAGACTCTCTTGGCGAGAAGCTGCCGCCATTCAGACGTTTCCTCCTGGATTCGAACCCACCGGCAACCTGGGGGAGAAATTCGAACAGATCGGCAACGCCGTGCCGCCACTGCTGATGCGACACGTGATGCGACAGGTTAAGGGGCTTCTTTAGTCGCCGAACATGCGGCTGACCTTCGCTCTCAAGGTTTCCACCGCGGGATGAAAGTCGGCCAGCGTGAAGAGCTCCGTGCCGTGAAGACGGTCCGCAATCTTGGGGTAGTACTTGAGCTGGCCGCCCGACAGACCGTACCACTCATACAGAACGCCATCCTCGCTGTCGTACCCGACCAGCCGACGCTGCTGAATTCTCCAACGGGCCGGTGCGGGCAGGACTGCGTGGAAGCTACACACCAGGTACGTGCGCTCACCATTCGTCATCGGAGAGTACAAGACTGAGATGTAGACACAGTCCTGGTGGACGAAGAATTTGTTCGCACCTGGGATGCTATTGAGGTACGCAGTCTCAGATGATTGGCGCTCCGTCTGCTGCCGATCCAACACCACCGCCCCAAAGTCGTCTGCCCGCTCGCCGTCGCGGAACATCACTTCAGTGAGGCCTCGATCTGAGCATAGTGCCCAGTCCTTTGCCGCTGAATTTGAAAGCTCAAGGTGAGCACGAAGTGCCGCTGGTTGCGTGGTGTATTGAAGCAGTCGCGGGTGCTCTTTCGTCTTGATCGATGCCCCGCGAACTGCAACGCCGCCGGCCTCGTTTGACTGAACCACAAAATCGTAGAACGCCTTGTTCTCTGTAGTGCGCCCGTGGAGCAACTCAGCAAAGCATCGCTCAATCTGCCGGAACTCTGCCCGCGTGCTGCCGTCCGGCTCGCGCAGATTTCCCGAGCCATCGCGGTAGCTAGCTAGAAACTTTTTGAGAAGGGTTAGCTCCGGCGGAGTTGGATTGCGAGTCAAGAATGCGCGGGACATCTTCACAGCATAGCTGAACAGTTGGAAGCAGCACCATGGATCGCTTGTCGTCTGCCGATCGAAGTCGGCTAATGCGTGCCATAAAGGGGACGCATACTGGCCCAGAGGTAAAGGTGCGCTCGCTTCTCCACGCTCTTGGATTTCGCTTCCGCCTGCACCGCAAGGATTTGCCCGGGCATCCCGACATCGTCTTGCCGAAGCATCGCGCCGTCATATTCGTCAATGGATGCTTTTGGCACAGTCACTCGTGCCCAATCGGGCACCTCCCAAAGACGAGACAAGAGTACTGGGGGCCGAAGCTCTCCAGAACGCGAGAGCGTGATTTAAAGAATCACGCAGCTTTGCGGGCGCTCGGCTGGCGGGTCTTTGTCGTATGGGAATGCGAACTAAAGGACGCGCAAAAACTGCAGAGCCGTCTAAAGGTGGTGCTAAGTGGCTCCTGAACGGGCAGGCGAAATCGTTACGACGTCCCTCATTCAGCGAACGGCCTTTCGAACCTATGGAGCATAGGAAACGGACCTGTGCGTCCTGTGGAGTCTGGCATTGCCAACCGGGATGTCGTCGACATCTAATCGTGTCACGCGCCTGCAATACGGATCGAGCGCAGTCCAGCGCGGCAAAACCTACGTGTGTTGCGGAGGTGATCTTCAAGATCTCAGTGCGGTCCGACGCCTCAACACCGAGTTTCGCGAAGCTAAGCTTGCCGCCCTTCTTCCGGTGCATCGACTGGACGTCGTCGTGAAAGCACCAGCAGCGGCTTGGTGGAGGGACCTACCATATTCGCGGCGGCGACGGTCCAGTCGCCCCGCGAGGTTTGTCGATCAACAGCCCGGAGTAACGGCCCTGGACCCCGCCATTGGTGCGTTGTGCCACACGGTTTAGTCGTCTTCGAGCTGTCTGACCAGTGCTTCGAAGACCTTGCCGGGGGAACACCGCCACTTGTCAGCTCCTTGCAGGAGTCTGGCGGTGTGCGCCTACGCCGCGCCCTCCGACGCCAATCAACCCTGGACGATTGCAATCTCAAGAAGGTTGCTGACTGCACGCTGCAGTTTCGCAACGGTGCCACGCGGGTATTGCTGGTGTTCGGACGCGGTCTGCTATACGTTCCGAAATCAAGAACAACGACGTACTGGTGCCATGCCCGCGTATTACCAAGAAAGAATTACGTGTTTTGTGGCCTCACAGGCAACTGAGATCCTCGGGGTGCTCCAGGCTAGCTACGCCAAAGACGGATTTGCATCTCAGTACACGCGACAAACCCGAGCCTGGGAACAGACGATCCCGCTGCTGCAAGCGGAGTTGCTGGACGTACTTTCCAGGCGCCCAGAAGCTGCGGAATGGACCGTAGTTTTCGAATATCCCCTTTATCGCCTCCGACGCAGGATTGACATCGTGATCTTGGCCGAATACGTGATTGTGGTCGTCGAGGCGAAGAGCGGTTCTGCGGAATTCCCGCAGCAGGACCAGCGGCAGGTCGAGGAGTACGCCTTAGATCTGAGAGACTTTCACGGGGAGAGCAGGTCCCGGAAGATCTACCCGGTCCTGTGGAACACTGAACACACGGAGCCTCTCCTGCGGTATGTCGTAGCAGACGAGGCACATGACGTAGTTAGCCGCGTGCACTTGGCTGGACGACTCGGTCTCCGTAGTTTCCTCGCTGCACTCCAGACACAGGAGATTGGCGCTCCGATCGCGGCAGAAGGTTGGGACTCTTCGCCCTACCGGCCTGTGCCTAGTATTGTGGAAGCCGCAACAGCGATTTTTGCTGGTCATACCGTCACGAGCATCACAAAGGCCGACGCAGAGAATTTGCGGACCGCTTCGGCGCGTCTGCTGGCTCTTATCCAAGAAGCCAGGGACAAGAAGGAACGCTTTCTACTGATGCTGACCGGCGTGCCCGGTTCGGGTAAGACTTTGGCCGGATTGGACGTTGTGCACAGCGCCATCACGACGGGTGTTGAGGAGCGGGGCGACATCGTTTACCTCTCCGGCAATACCCCCTTGGTCACTGTCTTGCGCGAAGCACTCGCTCGGGACCAGCATACGCGGGAGCAGGAGCGTGGCGGCGGTCGCTCACGTGAAGAGATTCGGCGCGAGGTACGCGTTCGAATTCAACACATCAACGACTTCCTAAAGGACGGACTCTCGCGGCCCTCTGGACCGGCCGTGCACGAACACGCCATCGTATTCGACGAAGCGCAAAGGGCCTGGGACGAAAAACAAGGACGCGAGAAATTCAACCGGGACGCGTCGGAACCCGCACTGTTGCTGGACCTGATGTCGCACCAGCCGGAGTGGTGTGCATGTATTTGCCTCGTGGGCGGCGGTCAGGAGATCAATTCAGGGGAAGAGGGCGTCCACGGGTGGGGAGAGGCCTTGCGCAAGCTAAGCCCTGAAGTTCGATCGCAGTGGACAGTCATCGGGCCGCCCGACCTGTTCTCCGGGGGAGACACGGCTGGCGCATTTAGCATCGGAGAACTTCCAGCCGACGTACGTCATCGCCAAGAACGTGATCTGGAGCTGCGAGTCCCACAAAGAAGCTACCGTTCGCCGCGCGTCAGCCAGTGGGTCGATGCGGTCATCGCTGGCCGGACGCGCGAGGCGCAGAACATCGCCTCCGAACTAGGAGACTACCCGGTTTTGCTTACGCGCTCGCCAGCGCAGGCGAAGCAGTGGCTGCACATGCATGGCCGAGGCGAGCGGCGGTATGGCTTGGTAGCAAGTTCAGGCGCTCGCCGGCTTCGGGCAGATGGCTTTGGGGAAATGCTTGACGCGACGGCGGGCATCAAGATCGCACACTGGTATCTCAACCCCCATCACGATATTCGCTCGTCTTTCGCGCTGGAAGTTCCAGCGAATGAATATTCGTGCCAAGGTCTTGAGCTTGATCTCAGCTGCCTGTGTTGGGGCGGGGACATGCTTTGGGACGAGTCGAAGGAACGGTGGCTCTACTCACGCTTATCCGGAAATGCTTGGCAGCAGGTTAACGTTTCGACGAATCAGATGTTCATCGCGAACTCGTACCGGGTGCTTCTCACCCGCGCGCGAGAGGGAATGATTTTGTGGGTCCCCGAAGGATCCTCATCGGATTCGACCAGAGCGCCGGGGCCACTCGACGCGACTGCCGATTACCTCGCGAAGTGTGGAGCGACGGTTGTTCTATGACCAGCTGCAGGGCCAAGAAGCAGCTGTCAACCAAGGGTCCACACACACTACCCAAGGGGAACGTGGCCCGGCGTTCAAGCATGGCCTCCTACTCTTGGAAACCAGCGCTCCGTCATACGCCGCACCACACTTTTGCTGCGAGAGCCACCGATGACATTGACTGTGCGTATACGTTCTGAGACAGTTCCCACTGAACAATACTCGCCACTCGGAACGCCCTTGACGCCACGCCTGCGGATTCCAAACTGGCCCGCCACGAAGCCATGGGTTGGAAAACTTGGTCGTTAACGCAGTGGAATGACGCACTCGTTGCAGCTGTCTTTTTAGTACCGTCCCGCGCGGGCACTCCGATCAGCCGCATTGCCTCAAACGCCCGATTCCTGGCGAAATGCACCGGCGACCGCAGTTGCGACCCCGAGCAGGCCAAGCGTTTGTTCCTGCGCCGCTTTGGGCGTGACGCATCCACCATCAGAGAACACTTCGAGTGGCCGGGAGCTGCCAAAGCGACGCCCCGAGCAGATGTAGCCCCTAAATGCTTCGCGGCGATATATCTCAGTTTGCTGGCTGCGTCGGCCGACAACGAAACTGCAGGAGAGGGCAACTTCAGGCGCCGTTTCGCAGAACTTGTGAATGTGCCGGAAACGCAGGCCATGTCGTTCCTGCATCTGCCAGAGATGTGGCGGCTAATGCAGCGGTGGGCGAAACTTCGCTTCAAAGCCACGCGGGATTGCGCACTGTTAACGCTTCCCGATCCTGGACATGAAAACCGGATCGGCCATTCAAAGCGTATTGCGTTTCCTACGTACAAGGACGAGGGGTTATTGCGAGCGATCCTAGCGGACGCCGAACTCGGAGACCAAGCGCCCTTCGAGGATGTCAACGCCGCATTGCATTCTCGCTTAACCAGCTTCTCGAAGAACTTCCGGGCTGAGCTTGAGCACTTCAATGCACTTGTCCGGAGCGCTAATTTTTCCGGCGCCTTCGAGTCGCCGCTTTGGGGAGCAATCCGAGACATCTCGCTGGATGAAGCCGAGAAGCGCGATGCGACGACAGGAATCGCGAACCTAACGATCGACGCTTCGGACCCACTGGATCCACAAGTATTTTTGTTCGTCGACAAGGTTGCCGCAAAGAACGCCACACTGCAAGTCACCAAACTCAGCGCCCCGCGGCGCGACAAGTGTGATCACGTCGTATTTCACTCTGGCAGCTACCCCAAACTGCCCGAGTTGGCGACTTGGTTGCGCAACTCGAAGACGCTCTCTGCGACGAAAATAGCGAAAGCTGTCGACGCTGGCTGGCTGATCTTCCTGCCAGATGACGGCGGTGACCTGTCCTTGCACGGCTCCTACTTTGACGGCGGCCCAGCCTGCTTCACTGTTGCGGTCCGGTTCGCTAAACAGCTTCAAAGCCGCTTGGAGCATCTAGGAGCGAAGTGCATATCACTTCCTTCCGGAGGGCAGCTCGGTAGTTGGGCGGCCTTTCTGTGTCCCAAAATAAGCGCAGTCACCTTGAAGCGCGTGCTGGAGGGTGCGCCGCCAGTTGTCAAGGGGCTTACGCGAACCGGCTGGGCGCCACCGCGACCTCGCATGTCTGGAGGAGCTTGGTTCGGACAAGCTCTCTTACTCAATCCAGCAAGTATTCCGCTCGTCCGGATGCCCGATGCTGTTAAGGGCTCATATCGACTGGCGTCTTCAGACGGCAGCGCGATCCAGAGCGGCGAGATGAGCTCTGAAGCGGACGGGTTCCGAATTCCGTCAGATCACCTTGCAAACGTCTCCGGCGACGCCTTTGCATGTGAATTCGCCCTAGAGACGGCTAACGGGCTTACCGCGACCGTTCAGGCACCGCTCGTATCGAGTAGCTTGGGAGCTGCTAGTGCCCCGATGCGAGACCTGTCTCTTTGGCTATGTGATGGGCCAGACGGTGCATTGGTGGAGCTGCAGAACGTACACCGCCCCATCGCGCCATGCGGAGAGAGTGACGCTGCCCAACATCGTTTGCCCGCTTCAGTGTTTCCGGAGCTAGTTAGGGTGGCGGAACCAACCCTTGGGTTCGAACGCCAAGACATCTTCGAGCAGCAGCAGCCATTTGCTTGGCTCGCAGAAGCCCTGGCGTTGCGTTTCCACCGTCGAAGCACCCTCACCTTTGATTTGCTACGGGAGCATGTTGACCGCGCCGCAGCAGCTTGTAATTGCCCGCCGTTTCTCGCTCGTCGACTTCTGCTGGACGGCCAATGGTTGGTCGCTTTAACGAGACGGGATGTACCGCATCGGAGCCTTGCGTTGGCAAACACGATGGCTTCCGTCATCGCGCGCAATGGGGAAGTAGTCGTTCGGGTACTTGGGATGGCCACCGAACACCTGCTGGCAAAGCTGCGGGCCTCGCTCCGGGCGGGCGAGGCCGCACATCGGCTAACCGCGCGAAAGGGCTTCTCAATAGGAGCCATTGAAATCAGCGTTTCCTCTCCAGAGCGGGGCACTGCAATTGCGCGTGAGCTCGGAGCCCAGGTAGTAGAGCCGAATTCAACGCACCCGCCGCTAGCAGGCGTGTCCCCCGAATTCAGTCGAATGACGGTTTCATACATTCCGCCAAGGGATCGCGACATGCAGCCATGGGACCGTCGCACCCGTAGCTGGAACGGCGACGTGGGCCTGCGGGATGACTGGAGCGTGGGTGAGGTTAGGCGCGCAGCTGGACAGAGAACCTGGTACACGGCGTACCTTGGGAGCGGACGGTACGCAAAGACGGACAGCTTGCCGTGGGCTTGGCTCGCAGGTGAATTGGTCCAGGAGAGCCAAACGGCGCGCCTTCGCGTCTCAGGTGAGATTGCATGGAGCCCGCACATCAACGAGCTCCCGGCCACACTGACACGCTGGTGGATGCTGTTTGGCGGCGGCTGCATTGGCGCTGACGAGACTTCCAACTACATATTCACAGGACCGGCACCCGAAGATGTCCGCAGTTACCTGGGCTGGCGGCATCCCGAGTCCGCAATCGGACCTGCCTACGATAGAGCCGTTGAGCGAAGAGCGTTAGCCCTTCGGCTGCGACGCGCGCGGCAATAGGCCGCGAAGTAAGTTCGGAGTTATCACAGAAAGCCGGGGACACATTGAGTACAGGCAAGAACACCAACAGGAAGAAGCGGCTCGAGCTCATGTTTCAATTGGGCGCGGAGGAGCACGAGCTGATTCGCTGCGTGCGCGAGACGCGAAGCCGCCTAATTCTGGCCAAAGCTAAGGCTCAGAACGTACCGAAGTCAAAGGCACAAGCCGTAGACCTACTCTGCTCCCTCGGCGCGCCCGCGATGAGTGTGGTCCGCGAATGGTTGCTCGAAAATTCGGATTTCTCCGGCATCCCCGGGCCACGGGCAGCCCTCGACAGTTTGAAATCGGCTACGCAAGACGAGCTCGAGAGCAAGACAAGGGAACCCGAATGGCGTGCCGTCCTCTTTCGGTACCTTCAGACGCAAGACCCAGAGATCCTGCAGTTTCTTGAAGGCCCCAGCGCTAGCAAGCCCGTCCCGGAGATTCAGAACGCTGCACCGCAACCGGCTGCTGAGCCTGGCGTAGTTGTGACCCCCGAGGTGTTGGCGGGGTGCGCACGCAATGTGGCGTCACATAGTGAGCTAGAGGCAGGTGATGCATTCCCCTCCATGGTTGCTGCCATTGCTGCCGCTGCGCGAGGGGATGAAGGTGAAGTCGGCGAAGCATTGCGAAGGCTCGCCGTCTCGCGAGCGGAGCTAGAGACGGGATGCAAAGCGCTCGCTGACGCAATTATGGCCAACAGAGTGCGGACAGGGTTGCAATACCTTAAGGCCGCCGACCTCGAGCAGAGCGGCTCGTTTGACCCGGAGAGCCACCTGGTTCTCGCCGAGATCAAGAATCACTTGCCGTCGGGCCAGTTCTTCGCGCGAGTGTTGGGGACCAAGGTCGATGGCCGTTTGGTCGAACTCACTTCGACTCAAGCAAAGGCGCTCTATGTACAGAGCGGCGACATCACTGCCTTTCCGAATACGATTTCGGCCGCCCATCAAGATGGCGACATCGCGCTCTGGAAGGTCGAGCACCGCAGCTCCGACAGAAAGACCCAGTTCGTTGTCACCGCGCTAGCCCACAGGGTCTACTCCATCGTAGAAGTGCCGCACCCGTCCTCGGATCCAGATGGAATACGCCAGTGGATTCAGACCTCGTTCAATGGGGCAGCATCCGTGCTGCCTGTATTTAGCCTTGCCGACAGTGTTCTTGTGCGAATGCCGGCGGAGGTCGCGGACCCGGCGACATTTAAATTCGATCGGCCACTCGACGTCTACCCTGTCCTTGAAGCGCATCTTCTTTCCAACGGGCGCAAGATAGTTCTCGGACCACTTCCAGCGCCATCGGGCAAGCTCGATTGCTCGCCACCAGCGTTGCTGCTGAAACGGCTCTTGAAGACTCACGACTCAACCGGGCAGTTCCCGACTTTTTCGCGTGCTCAAGTTCAAGCCCTCTGCGACTTTGTTGCCTCTGAGGCAGGCGAGACAATCGGTCCGAATCTAGAGCGCGCAAGAGCCCGGCTCGACGCGGTCGCAGATCTTCGGTCGCAGCTCGATGACGTCATTGAGCAATTACTTGCCCTGCCGGCAGTCGCAGATCGTATAGAAGAGGCGAAAGCAGCTGTAGTGGCGAAGTTCGCTGCTGAAAAGTCCCGCGAGCAGGAGGAGGTGACCAGGTTAAGGGAGGAAATTCGGCGCCTCACAGAGCGCGCCGAGGCGACAAAAAAGGCGGCTAGGGCGCAAGAAGCGGAACTGTCCAGGCAGACCAGGGCGGCCTTTGACAAGGCCAGAGAAAACGGGATCGCCACGCTAGCACAAGCCGCACTATTCCGGGACATTCTGAGCCATGGGGCCGAGTTAGCTCCCAGCTCAAAGCAGCTCGATTCTGGAACGGCCACGCCTGAGGGCGACGAGGATCACGCAAACACGCTCGCAACCATTGACGTTGGGTCTGAGTTGCAGTCTGCGCAAGAAGCTGCACTGGCGCTGGAACGGAGTACCTACACAACCGGGTACAGCCGACAAATGCTTGCAGCCATCGTTGCCGGTGCTCGAACCTGCGGTGCAGTGGGCCTAGTCGGGACCAACAAAGTCGCTGTCTCGGCACTCCTTTCTGAGGTACTCGCCGGCGGCGTAAGGTGCAGCGTGGCGATAAGTGGCGACATGTTCAACCTCTCCGACCTCTTTAGAGCACCCGCACTGGTGCAAGCTGCCGAGCACCTGATGGCGTTGCCCCTCGGTGAGTTTCTTTCCATTCAATCCGCCTTGAGGCGATGCTCGGTCATCCAGCTCTCCGGAGCTAATCGTGCTCCTCCGGAGGCTCTTCTTCCCGAATTCCTATCTCTCTTCCGCGGCCCGTTTGCCCCCACAGGCGTACCCTGGACGGACGCAAACGGCCGCGTTCGCCTCTTTTCGAGGGGTGCCCCGATCATCGCGACGCTTGATTTTTCTTCGGGCAAGTCCACCTTTCCGCTCGCCTCCCCACTTTCGACAGAGCTCCCACTCATCGCAGTAGACGCTCGTTGGGGCGACGAGCCAGATGCCGAACCTTTACGCATCAAACGCACCCATCTTTCCACGGCCGCATGGGACGACATAGCCACACGTGGAGAGGAGGGAAATGTATGGAGCGGCTCCCAAGCCAATGTCGAAGCCGCGCTTGCTAGCTCTCTGTCATGTCTGGGGGTGAGCGAAGCCGGCGCCGTCGCATTTGCGATGCTGCGCGCTGGGCGGCCCGATGAACATCGCACACGGGCTAAGCCTGCCGATAGCCTGATGGGCTATTCCAAGCAACTGCTAGAGGCAATGAAATCAAACTGGGCGCCCGATTTTGCATCGCGGTCGCAGACAGAAGAAGGGAGGGGGTGATGCAGGATCCGATTCACACCTTCGAGTCGATTAGAGATTTCTACATCACCTACCTTGAGACGGCATTCCGCATTGCCGATCCTGCAATCCAGTCCCAACGAAGAAGGGTACTTGAGCTTGACGGCGCGCTCGCGAAGGAGCCTCTACTCGAGCCACTACCGTCCTACCCAAGCTACGGTATCAGGATCGACGACCTAATCTCTGAGGCGAACGGGCGCACGTGGCTCCCCGGATTCTCGAAGGCGGAACGGCAAGCCTTCGCTGAGCTTTGCTTAGGGGGGCTCATACCCGCCGAGCCGAGCTCCCCGCAACGCGGCAGGTTTTCCCTGTACAGGCACCAACTTGACATGCTCAAGAGAGGAGTTGGTGTTGGCACCCCGGGGATTGTCACGTCGGGTACTGGCTCGGGAAAGACAGAGTCATTTCTCTTGCCGATATTCGCCGCAATTGCTCGCGAGGCCACTCGTTGGAGTCCCAGCCCTAAGCTGCGGGAGTGGAAACCTTGGTGGACAGCCGAAGCTGCTGCTCCGACCTTCCTGCGTGACGGGCCATGGGAGGCGCCTACGCGTCCAAAAGCAGTCAGGGCGCTTGTCCTTTACCCGATGAATGCTTTGGTGGAGGATCAGATGGTGCGCCTCCGGAGAGCACTCGACTCCGATGCTGCGCACAACGCCATGGATCGGCACTTCCATGGCAACCGCATCTTCTTTGGGCGATACACGGGTGCAACGAAGACCACAGGCTGGCTACGGCACCCTCGAATCGACACAGAGAAGGAAAGGGCGAACGAGCGGCGGAGAATCGACGATCTGCGCGAGTTCTTGCTCGATGCCCAGGCAACACACGCCAAGGCGGTAGTAGAGGCTGTAGCTCGCGGACAAGAAGCGTCCTTGCCGTTCAATTTCCCCAGGCTGCCAGGTGCGGAGGTGGTCAGCCGTTGGGAGATGCAGCGGCATCCACCGGACATTCTTATCACCAACACGAGCATGCTATCCACGATGCTCGTGCGCGAGATCGATGAACAGATCTTCAGCAAGACACGGGCTTGGATCGAGAGCAACGACGACGCATATTTCTATCTCGTGTTAGACGAACTCCACCTCCAGCGTGGCTCATCCGGCACCGAGATCGCGTATCTGCTACGGGCCGTTCTGGATCGACTCGGGCTAACAGAGCCCAAGCACCAGCACAAGTTGCGAGTCCTGTGTTCGAGCGCCTCCTTGCCAGTGGACGGCCCACTCAGGGAGCAAAGCCTCGACTACCTTTGGGGATTCTTTGGCAGCGCAGGGTTACCTGCTGGCGCGACCAGGGACCACTGGTCGGACGCAATCGTGGCAGGCGTGCCGAACCCAGTTACGGCCGTACGCTTCTCTGGGCAAGCCGCGATGCTGGTCGAGGGCACTCGCGCACTGCAAAACATGCTCGCGGCCGACTCCAAGTCTGTGCGGCAACTCAGGCCATGGCGCGCCTTGGCGGAGGCGTTGAGAGTAGAAGCACGGAGCGACCACGCAGATGCCGTCGCTGCGTCAGTGGTGCAAGAAAGCGCTCGGGTGTTGGAGGGATCCTGTGTTGAAAACGGAGCAGTACGGGCGACCACGGTACCCCGAATCGCCTCCCGGTTGTTTCAAGAGGACCCGAACGGAATCGACGCCGTGCACGCTCTCGTCTGGCTCAGATCCTGCACTGATTTGTGGCCTGAGTGGTTCGATGCATCTTTTCCCGCATCCATTGAACTTGCGCGGTTTCGCGTCCACACCTTCGTTCGCGCCATTGAAGGCCTCTTCGTTGCGCCGAGGCCCGCACCTCTTTCCTTTACGCCAGATCAACGGTCTGGCCTCATTTTCGGTGACCTAGTTGTTGAACCTGGGGTCCGCTACGGCAAAGAGTTCGAGCGGCGGCGCACGCGGCGGACAGACCTTCTGTATTGTGAGTGCTGCGGAACACTGTTTTTAGGCGGAAGGCGCGGCGGCGGGAACGGGCGCATAGAACTATTGCCCAACGATCCAGACACGGACGCTCTTCCAGAACGAGCAAAGGTTTACCAGGTCGAGCAACAATCCGCTGAAAACTACGCAGTCTTTCTTCCCTCCATTACCAGGTTCCACCCGGTCGGAGAAGAGCGTCCAGAGGACGACGAAGCACAGGGCGTGTGGCAGGAAGCAGAGTACGACCCGTTCCTCGCCACCATCACGCGCGCTAAGCCGATAAGGGAGGACTCGGAGAGGATTCCTGGCTGGATCTACCACGTGGATCCCGATCCCGCCAAATTCAATGGTGAGAAGCAGCGAAAGCAGACCTCATGGTCCGACGCAGCGACTGCCCTCCCCTTCCAGTGCCCAGCATGTGCAATTTCTTATAGGAAGGGCAGAGGGCGCCCGTCGCCAATCCGTGCGTTCAGAGTCGGTTTTGCAAAAACGACGCAGTTACTTGCGAGCGCACTAATGTCTGAGCTGCAGCGCACGCAGCCCAATGAGAGACTCGTTTCGTTCTCAGATAGTCGGCAGGATGCTGCGAAAGCGGCCTTTGACTTAGAAAGCGGCCATCATGAGGACGTCACAAGAGAGCTAGTCGTTCGATCTCTCCAAGCGATGGGTGGAGATATTGGAAACCTAGGCGAGATAGAAGCTCAGCTTGAACGTGAGCGGCAGCACCGCAAGCGGCTGATCTTCGAAGAGCCGCCAGGTTATGAAGAGGAGGTGAGGGCAATACAAGCCCGGATGGAAATCTTAGCTGCGAGAAAAATCTCGGCGAGCCAAGACTGCGTGCCTCTGCGGAACATACTCGAGCCGAGCGTCCCGCGCATGGGCGAAGCACTGAAACCGGTTCTAGGCGGCCTGGTGAACGCCGGGATTCATCCGATTGATAAGACTGGCATCTCGCCTGTGCCGGAGCGCAATGGCGCGGGGGTAAGCTTCGCATGGCAGCAGCTGTTCGAAAGGACCGGTGGGACGTGGCAATGGATCCAGCATCCCAATCGGCACAGCGACTTTGAAGCTGCGTTCCGGGAGATCAGCAGCGAACTGCTATTGCTTGTCGGAACCACGATTTTCAGCAAGACGTACTTTGCGGTCGAAGAATCCGGCTGGGGCTATCCCTGCCTCCCCTTGCGCCAGGGCAAGGGGCGAGAGCAGCTAGCCAAGTTCGACGGCATGCTGCGAGTGCTATCAGACGCGAATCGCGTCACACCGTCGACATATTACGACAACGCGACCCCCTGGGACACCGCGGCTGACGCTGCTCGAAGCCGCAAGCTACGCCGCTACTTGCACGCAATTCAGGAAGTGTCTGGTGATGATCCTCTGTCGGTCGCAGACCAGATGCTGTCAGAACTGCAAGCGGCAGGCCATCTGAAGGGGATCGTGTCCGTTTCTGAGCTCTGGTACCGGCCAGTGACGGAGGAGGCGCCGTTTTGGCGCTGTGAAAACTGCGGGCGCGTACACCTCCACGTTGGAGGGCTTGTCTGCACGCGCTGCGGCAAGCGACTCAGAATGGAGCCTTCGGGGACTGCAGCGGAACTGCGGAAGGCTAGCTTTGTCGGTAAGCGAATCCTGCATTCACCCGGCATTCGGCGCATGAGAGCAGAGGAGCTTACCGGGATGACGGTCAACCCCGCTGCGCGGCTCCGCCGCTTCAAGGGCATCCTCATTAATGACGAGGACGACATTTTGCCTTCGGGCTTTGCTGGCCTTCAACCTGATCAAGAGTTAGACACTAAAGCGCGCACCGTGGACGTGCTGTCGGTCACGACAACCATGGAGGTCGGGGTAGATATCGGCGATCTGCGTTCGGTGTTTCAGGCCAACATGCCCCCGCAGCGTTTTAATTATCAGCAGCGAGTCGGACGGGCGGGCCGGCGCGGCCAAGCATTTTCACTTGTGCTGACTGTGTGCCGCAGCAAAAGCCATGATCTGCACTACTTCAAGAATCCAGAACGGATCACTGGCGATCCGCCCCCACCCCCGTTCCTAACAACTTCGCTCGATCAAATCGCATCCCGACTTATTTTGAAGGTGTGGCTAGTTGCCGCATTCCGCCTTTTGCGTGCGCGCGCCGGGCAGAAATGGCTCGGCGATGATCTCCGCTCGGATCCGGATAACCATGGCGAATTTTTTCGCGTCTCTAAGCTAGCGGCTGTGCGCGCAACATGGATGCCGCGGATCCGCAAGGCACTTTGCGAGTGCATCTCCGCACGCGACCGGTTTGCGAGCCTTTGCTTCCATGGCGATCCTGTCAGGACCCAACGCGCGCTTTCGAAAATCGACGTCGACGCAGCGATCGGACATGTCGAACATGTACTCGATGATGACTACCTCCAGGATCGAGGCCTTGCTGAAGCACTAGCCGAACATGGGGTGTTCCCCATGTATGGAATGCCGACGCGCGTGCGGCTCTTACACACGCGGCCAGTCTCTACGTCCCGAGGCCCTGCGTTTGCAAGCATGGATCGCGACCTTGACGTCGCTATCCAAGAATTTGCACCTGGCAAGGTACTCGTGCAAGACAAACGACGCTATTTCACAGCTGGTTTCGCAGGCGACTCGCTCCAGGCTAACTGGAGCAAGGACCAAAGGAATCGGTTTG
Organism: Ramlibacter sp. G4-7; assembly: GCF_057784995.1. NCBI lineage: Bacteria > Pseudomonadati > Pseudomonadota > Betaproteobacteria > Burkholderiales > Comamonadaceae > Ramlibacter > Ramlibacter sp. G4-7. Next base: position 125,351 of record NZ_JBYNTT010000003.1, on the reverse strand, counting down.
AGTCCGTTCCCGCGGGGATTGGACACGCCAGGTACTTAGCGGAATGCAGTGTCTGCTTGGCCTGGTCGCAAGCAGATGGGCCTGCTGCCGACCTAGGCGAGTGCAGGGGATGCGGGCACCAGCTCGCCGGGAGCACTATCCACAAGGCCTTCGTTCCGTATGGTTTCATAACCTCACTTCTTGCGCGCAAACCAGAGGACGCGTCCGAGGAAATCCAGGCCAAGGCCAGCAGAAGTTCGATCGCTGAAGCAGAACACATCGAAACGGAACCGCTGCCGGGCAACCTACGCCTAGGGACGAGTGCACGATCTCAGATCTTCCGCCTCAACAGAGGTGAGTTCCGGTCCGATAAGTGGACCGGGTGGACGGCGAACGAGGGCGACTTGCGTGCGCCGTATAGAGACTCAGGGACGTACCACAGCGTCTTTGTCAATCATGTGTGGCTCGACCCCGATGCCGTGAAGCTTGACACCGGCTCTCCTGATCTGAATGTCAGGTTCAAAGCAACCGGAGCGTCCGAGGGCCCCTTCTACTTGGCTGCGCCCAAGGTGACCGATTCTCTAACACTGGAATTCGAGTCTGTGCCACCTCAGCTGGCACTCGTGAAGGCACTCCCCAGTGGCGAAGTGCGGTTGTCATCCGGATTCAGGGCCGGCGCTCTCTCCGCGCTGTTCATGGTTGTGGACTACGCTTCACGCGAGTTGCTCGACGTGGATCCTGACGAATTCGAGATTCTCGAACCCAGGATTCGAAATAGAGGCTCGAGCCTGGTACCTATGCTCCAAATCGCAGACACCCTTGTGAATGGCTCGGGTCTGACGAACCGCCTGGCCCAAGGCTCGGCTGCGACTAAAGAGCCACTAATCCTCGAAGTGGTCAGACACCTGGTTTCCGCTGAAGGAGAGCTGCCCTTACGCTCCCTCCTAAGGCACTCCAGTAGTTGTCTCACAGGCTGCTATGAGTGCTTGCACCGGTACGGAAACCAGACGTACCATGGCCTTCTTGATTGGCGCTTGGGATTGGACGTCCTGCAGCTGCTGCTCGATCCTACCTATGTGACCGGCATTGACGGCGTTTTCTCGGCGCCAGGTATCCGCGATTGGAGAAGCGTGGCAGTAAAGCTGGCCGAGGAAGCAGGCCGCCTGTACACGACAAAGGTGGACGTGAAGGGTGGGGTTCCGGTGTTTCAGCTCGATCCAAGCCAAGACCGGTGGGCGATTGTGGTGCACCCGTTCTGGAGCGTCGATGCACTTATGGCGGCGAACACGGCACTCGACGACTGGCAGTTCAACGTCGGCTCCGTCAAGTTTGCGAGCACCTTTGACCTGGCGAGAAGAATGGGCTCGACTGTTGCGGCGCTGAGAGCACCTTGATGCTCGGACCTATCCAAGCCGTCTGTGCCGCTCTCACGCGCACGCAACCTATTCGACCATCCAAGATCGGGGTCTTCCGGCTGTGCCCATGCCGCTATCTTTTCGAGACGGAGCGATCCGGGTCTGACGGACTTCCTCCGGGGCCCACCTCCGTTCTAGGCATCGTTATGCACGCCGCGATCCACGCGCACTGGCGTGCTGGAGTTCCCTCGGCACCGGCCATTCGAGAGTGGATCCGCACTGAGTTCGGCCGCCTCGTATCAACCGGCAGACCAGGGCTGGCGCGCTGGCTGTACTTGCGCAGTGGAATTGATGCGCTGCTCGGCCCGGCCGTGGTCAATGACGCTTCACGCCTCGCCTTCCAGCAGGTGTGCCGATCCACGGCCACATACGGCAGCCCGGATCCTGCAAAGACTGCGCGCCGAGAATCTCCCTTCGGTATCGAACGACTGCTTTCTAGCGACCGCTTCGATGCCGAAGGTCGGCCAGATCTCGTCCAGCGACGAGGGGACCGCGTGCATATCCTCGATTTCAAGCTAGGGCTAGCGCAGACGCCATCTGGTGAACCCCGCCGGGAGTACTTGCTTCAACTCGCTACTTACGCGCTCCTAGTGAAGGAGCAGATGCCAGGCGCAGAAGTTACGCTTGAACTACGCAGTCCTCACAGAAGCGTAACGCTTCCGTTCGATGAAGAGCTCGCAGCGGAGGCAGATAACCTCCTGCAAACTATCCAGACCGCACTTCCGCGTGGCAAGACTGTGGCTACGGCTTCCCTCGCGCAGCCAGGCAGCCATTGTGTGTCATGCCGCAGCCGGCCACGGTGTCCCAAGTACACGTCGCTCTTGCTTTCGGAGAAAAGTAGAAGTGATTCAGATCAACTCGTCGTAACTGCGTTCGACATAGCCGGCGAGGTGCAGTCCACGACGCGGGAGCATGAGGCGCTTACGATTCACGTGAGGCGAGAGTCAGACGGTGGCAAGCTTCTGATTGGTGGCGTTCCCATAGACGTGGCGCAATCGCCGCCCTCGCGCGGCGCAAAGCTCTTGGGATACTCGCTGTTGACACCAGAGGCGGTTGGCAAGGGGCGCTTTATCTCAAACTTCCATGTCTGGAACCGCGTCAGTCCACGTGCGTCGGCATTCTCCTCCCGGTTAGCGGTGTTAGCTTGATACAGGTCGACGTTCCGCGGCACTACGTCGCGTGTCGCGAAGAGCGGGCCGGCGAGCTGGGCGCCGAGTACCTCTCGCGCACCGCTACGACCGACATCGGCACGCTTGATTTGCGAGAGCACCGCGCCCCATGCCCAGGGCAGGATCACTTTGCCCTTGTGCGGCCCGTCCTGGTGACACAGCTGCGGACGCTTTTCCAGCAGACGGTGCACGTCGAGCGCGTATCCCTTCGCCTGGGAAAGCGGATGCACCGTTGCGACACCACCCTGCTCGGTCCGGAGGGGTGGACGCGCATGGGATTCGCGTCGAGGATCGTCGCGAGCCTCCAATCCTTCACTTCAAGGATCAGAAGCCCTCGCTGGGGATGCAGGACGACGAAGTCGGGCTCGCGGCTGGAGCCCAGTATGGGGATGTTGTGCCAGACGGTGTAATCGTCTTCCAGTTGCCTGGCCAGTGCCTCGAAGACACGCCGCTCGCCACCCCGCACGCGCTCACGGATGCGCGTCTTGCCTTGAGGGAATACAGCCACTCCTCACCTCCGTGAGGCAGAAGTGTAGCCGCGGACACAATGGGCATCGCACGTGCGCCTCACCCCGGCCCTCTCCCCAAAGGGCGGAGAGAGCAATTTATTCACTCCGAGCAAGCGCAGCGATCAAACAGCGCCGCCACGCGGCGATGCCGCCGCTCTCGTTCACCGCCGTCATGCCGATCGCGATGGTCGCCACAAGGCGAAGCTGGGAATACTCAGTCCGGAACGAACCTCGCCTCAAACCGCTCCGCATCCCCCTCAACCTCGAACGTCACCAGCTGCCCATTCTTCCCATCCGCCAGCCGATGCGCAGAGAACAGAGTCCATCGGCCCTTCGGGTCATAGGTGGGCGGGTCGATGAGCGCATAGGGATGCGGCACGAACACTTCGTGCGCGAAGATCGTGCGTTCGCTGTTGCGGGGTGAGGGGTAGAGCTTGTAGAGCTCGGTGGTGATGACGGACATGGGTTGATGATGCACCTGAAGGTTTGGGTGCTGCGTGCCCCTCACCCCAGCCCTCTCCCCAGGGGGGAGAGGGAGTCAGTCCACCGTCGCGCCTACCTGGCCGCCGTCTTCGTGTCGTCCGGGGACACGCCGGCCTGCTTGCCAGCGGGCGCCTTCTTGCTTTCTTCCTGCAGCAGCGCATCCGCCAGCGACCTGGGCGCGTGCCGGCGCTCGCGGGCGTCGCGGCAATAGACACTGGGGTCGGACACCGTCATGGTCGCGCCGGCTCCGAACTTTGCCGGCACCGAGTCGCCGATCTGCGCTTCGAGGTTCACCGGCGGTGTCGAGCTTTGCTGCAGCAGCTTGCCGTCGGCCTTGTAGATGCTGTAGCAGGTCGCCTGCGCCGTGCCCGTCACCAGGAACGCGCTGACCAACAGCCATGCCTTGGGGTTCATGTTTTCGCCCTCCTTGAAAGCCGAGGATCGCGGGGCTCGGGCCAACGCGTCAACGCATTGGTCGCGGCCAGACGACGTTCGCGGCCGCGGGGAGACGAGGTGTGCGGGGCGGGGGATGCGCGGCAGGTGGGCGCAACGGAATGCAACGGCGCTCGCGTCATCCCGGCCTTGAGCCGCGATCCATCCATAAGTCGATTGCTCAGGCTCATGGGTTGCAGGTCGAGCCGACATGCTCTTCCGTCTCGCGTCTCACGACAAGGCGAAACAGCTGGGCTTGCACATGTAAATACGTGCGAGACCCCGGCCGCACAGGCCCGAGGAGAAGCGGCTCGTCCTAGAATTTTCCTGCAGACTGCGCGCCCACCCTATCGATCCCTAGGGAAAGCGCCGTACAAGGCGAGCCAGGCGCCGCGGCTGCGTTGGGAGATCGACATGGACGAAGTCCCTGGCAGGAAGCGGGTGCGCAGTGCTGCACGACGCACCTGCGCTGTCCTCCTCGCCTGCTGCACGCTCGTCGCCTCCTGCGGCGGCGGGGAAAGCAGCGGACCCCCGCAATCCCTGTCGCAGGCGCAGCCGCCTCCGCCGGCGGTGCGGCCCGGCTCCCCCGCGGCCCTGCTCGCGCTGGCAGGGCGCACGACGGTCACGCTCAACGCGCAGCCCGCGCCGGCCGATGGGGCTGCACCCGCCGCCACCGTGTCCGTCGCGCGGGATGCCAACGGCAACCTGCAGCTCACGCAGCGCGATGGCGTCATGCGAACGCTGTCGCCCGACGGCAGGATGACCGCGCAGCCCGCCGGCACTGCAGCGCCGGCCCAGGGCGCGTTGCCGCCATCGATGATCGTTGCCGTCGACGCTGCCAACACCGTGCACGTGGTCGACCCCGATGCATGCGTGTCCCGCCGCATCGCTGGCGACGGCCGCGTGAGCACGACCTTCCTGCCGGCACCTGCCGGCGGGCATCCCTGCCAATCCGGCCCACGGGCCCGCTGACCTCGCCGCAGTCGCCCGCAGGCGCGTTGCCTGCGCCTCCCCGCCCACGGAGGTGATCATGAGAAGAACCGATCGTCTGTATGCCGCGCTGCTGCAACTGCTGTGCGCGGTCCTGCTGGTGCTTGCGCCGCGCGTGCTCGCCGTGCCGCCCTCGGCACCCACGGTGCTGGCGCCCGCCAACGGGGCCAGCGTGCAGATCCCGTTCACCGCGCAGTGGTCGGCGGTGAGCGACCCCGGGATCGTTGCGTACAACTGGCAGGTCAGCACCTCGTCGACCTTCTCGCCGGTGCTGAAGATCGGCTCCACCAACGGCGCCACCCAGGACGTGGTGAGCGGCCTGGCCAACGGCACCTACTTCTTCCGCGTACAGGCGGTCAACAGCGGCTTCGAGCAGGGTGCCTGGTCGGCGGGGCGCAGTTTCACCGTGACCGGCGCGTCGGCGCAGGCACCGGGCGTGCCGGTGCTCGGCCCGCCCGTGGGCTACTCCACCTTCCACCCCTGGGAATCGATGCGCTTCACCTGGAGCGCGGTGCCGGGAGCGGTGAGCTACATCTACGAGACCTCGACCGATTCGCGCTTCCCCATCAGCAACACCGTGCGGTTCGACAACATCCCGGAGCCGCAATATGGCTTCGCGATCGCCAACCCCGAGGGCAACTACACGGCGCGGGTGTACGCGGTGAACGCGGAGGGCGTGGTCGGGCAGCCGTCCAACACCATCCAGTTCTCGGTCTTCTACAGCAACCCGGTGCCGCCCGCGCCGCAGCCGACGGCACCCGCGGCCGGCGTGACGCTGACGCTGCCCATCACGTTCAGCTGGACGCACACGCTCAACCCGCAGGACTCCGGCTACGAGCTGCAGATCTCCCCGACCTCGGACTTCCGCACGAACGAGGTGCCAATCGCGGTGCAGATCACGAACAACAGCTACGTGGTCCGTTCGCTCCCGACGGCAGGCACGAAATTCTGGCGCGTGCGCTCCCACCAGGGGATGGGCTCGCCGACCACCACGGCCGCCACGGCGTGGTCCCCCGTGCGCTCCTTCACCGTGAGCTCCGCGCCGCCGGTGCCGGTGTCGGTCACGCCGCTGCGCATCCCGCTGTACAGCGGCGACGATACCGGCGTCGAGCTCCAGCTCAGTGGCCCGGTGCCCTCCGCCGGCGGGAACGTCGCGCTCACGAGCTCGCATCCGGCCATCGTGCCGGTGCCGGCCACCGTCGCCGTGCAGGGCTCGACAGCCTGGACGCAGTTCCAGGTGGTTGCCGGCCAGGTGACGGCGCCGACGCCCATCACGCTCACCGCCACCTACAACGGGGCCTCGGCGTCGAGCCAGTTCACGCTCAACCCGCCGACGCTCAAGTCGGTCTCCTTCACCGGTTCCACGGTGAGCTCGGGCGTGCCGCTGTCGGGCATCCTCATGCTCGCGGGCCGCGCACCGGCAGGTGGCGCGGTCGTGTCCCTCGCGAGCAGCTCCGCCGCGGTCCAGCCGCCTGCTACCGTCACGGTGCCGGAAGGCAGTTACTCGGTGTCCCTGGCGCTGCCGACCAGCGACGTGGGCACGCGCACGCCCGCGACGATCACGGCGAGCTGGAAGGGCGTGTCGACGTCGGCCACGGTCAACCTGATGCCGGCGCCGCAGCCGCTGTCGCTGACGCTCTTCCCCGCCACCATCAATGCGGGTGGCGTGTCGGACGGCCTGGTCACGGTGGACACCACGGCCACGTTCGACCAGTACCTGCGCGTGGCCAGCAACAACCCCGACCTGCTGCCCTTCCTGTCCACCCTGGTCGTGATCCCGGCCGGCGACAACCGCGGCCGCATCAGCCTCCTGCCCAAGAGCGTGGTCAGCCAGACGACGGTGGCGCGCATTACGGTCACGGGCAACGGTGTCACGCGCTTCGCCGACCTCACGGTGAACCCCTCCGGCACGGCGCCGCCGCCGCCGACGCTGTCCTCGCTCACGGCCACGCCGAGCAGCGTTGCCGGCGGGCAAACGGCGACGGGCCGCGTGACGCTGGCGCAGGCGGCCCCGGCCGGTGGCGTGTCGGTCGCGCTTGGCAGCAACCTGCCCGGCACGGCCAGCGTGCCCGCCAGCGTGCAGGTGCCCGCAGGCGCAACCAGCGCGAGCTTCGCGATCACCACCTTCCCGAGTGCGGGGACCACGGTGCAGCTGAGCGCACGGCTCGGTGACACCATCGTGTTCGCGGCGCTATCGGTGACCGCCGCATCGCCGCCGCCCGGACCGACGCTGTCCAGCCTGGCGCTCTCGCCTTCCACGGTCACGGGCGGCGCGAACGTCACCGGAACGGTCACGCTCAGCAGCGCAGCACCTTCCGGCGGTGCCAGCGTGAGCCTGGGCGACAACGCCAGTGCGCTGGGCACGCCGGCCAGCGTCACCGTGCCCGCAGGCGCCACGAGCGCGAACTTCACTGTCACCACCAGCGCGGTGACCGCCGCCGTCACCGGCACCGTCACGGCCAGCTTCGGCGGCGTCTCGCGGTCCGCGAGCCTGACCGTCAACCCGCCCGCCACCACGCCGCCGCCAACGGGCGGCCCCGCGACGCTGACCGTCACCGCCTCGGGACGCAGCGGCGAGCGCGTGACTTCCGCGCCAGCCGGCATCAGCGTCTCCGTGGGCAGCACCGGCAGCGCGAGCTTCACGCCGGGCACATCCATCAGCCTGTCCGTGTCCAACGGCCGCGATGCCGTCTGGTCGGGCGCCTGCTCGAGCAATGGGAACAAGACGCGCAGGTGCACGTTCATCCTGAAGGCGAATGCCTCCGTGTCCGCCAACGTGCAGTGACGAGGAAAGGACCCATGCCGTGCACCACCTGTTTCGCAGATGCCTCGCGGTGGCGTCGTTCGCCGCGCTCGCCCTCGGCGCCGTACCCGCAGACGCGGCCACCACGCCCGCCAGCTTCAGCCGCGTCGACTACCCGCTGCTCGGCAACGCCATCGTCGCCGCCGACCTCGACGGCGACGGCCGGCTGGACCTCGCCGGCGCCGGGTCAGCTGTGCGGGTGCAGCTGGCCAACGGGGACGGCATCTTCGCCCCGGCCGTCGCATACACGGTGGGGCCGCCGGCGCAGGACCTGGTGGCGGGCGACTTCAACGGCGACGGCCGCATCGACATCGTCGCCACGCTGAACGACCCGGCCCGCAGCCTGGTGCTGCTGGCCGGCAACGGCGACGGCACCTTGCGCGCGCCGGTCTACTTCCCCAACACCTCCGGCTTCGACTCGCCGACGCTCGTGGCGGCCGACCTGAACAACGACGGCCGCCTGGACGTGGTGTTGGGCCACCAGATCGCCTGCTTCACCGCGCCGTGCACGGTGGCGCGCACGATCACCGTCATGCTGGGCAACGGCGACGGCAGCTTCCAGCCGGCGCGCGAAATCGACATCGGCACCGAGACCGCGAAGCTGGCGGTGGGCGACTTCAACCGCGACGGCATCCGCGACCTGGCCGCGGCGAGCTCGCGCGCCCGCGTGGTGATCCTGCTCGGCGCCGGTGACGGCACCTTCCGCCCGCCCACGACGCTCACTCTGATCGCGGAGAACAACCTCGGCATGGACGCGACCGACGTCGACGTGGCCGACTTCAACCGCGACGGCTTCGAGGACCTGGTGGTGGCGGTGGCGCTGAACGGCAGCCGCACGGCCATCCTCACCGGCAACGGCGACGGCAGCTTCCGCATGCCGCCGCTGCTGATCACCGAGCAGGACCTGCTGGTGCCGCAGTACCAGGCCGTGGGCGACTTCAACGGCGACGGCTTCCTCGACCTGGCGCTGGCGCTGGCCAACGGCAGCAACGGCCTGATCGAGATCCTCAACGGCAACGGGGACGGCACCTTCCAGCCCCCGATGCGCTACTTCGCGCCGCCGGACCGCTCCAGCGTGGGCACGGTGTCCATCCTCGCCGCGCAGCTGACCAGCGACACCAAGCCGGATCTGGTGCTGGGCATCGGAGGTGCGGCCATCAGCATGGCGGTGCTGGTCAACACCACCGGCGCCGCACCGCCTGCGACGCCGGCCGCACCCGGCCTGGTCTCGCCGGCCAACGACGCGACGCCGACGCAGCCCGTGACCTTCGACTGGACCGACGTGGCCAACGCAACCAGTTATGAGCTGCAGGTCGACGACAGCTCCACCTTCTCCACGCCCTTGCGTGCGAGTGCGACGGTGAACGTGTCGCAGGCGACCTTGTCGAACCTGCCTGCCACGCGCTTGTGGTGGCGCGTGCGGGCGCGCAATGCGGCGGGGGTGGCGGGGCCGTTCTCGGTGGCGCGGCGGCTCACGCCGCGGGCGACGGCTTCAGCGCTGGCGTTGTCCTCGGTGGTGATCAGCCCGTCGACGGTGCTGGGCGGGAACGCCGCCCAGGGCACGGCCACGTTGAACGGCGCCGCGCCGGCAGGGGGTGCGCTCGTGACGCTGAACACCAGCAACCCGGGCGCGGCGATGGTGCCGCCGAGCGTGACGGTGGCGGCGGGGGCGACCAGCGCCACGTTCCAGGTCACGACGAATGCGGTCAGTGCGTCAACGCCCGTCACGATCACGGGAGCCTATGGGAGCGCGATGCGCAGCGCGACCCTGACGGTGGAGCCCGCTGCTGCGCCACCGGGGCCGACGGTGCCGCTGTCGGTCACCGCATCGGGCCGCAGCGGCGAGCGGGTCACGTCCAACCCGGCCGGGATCAGCGTCGCCGTCGGCAGCAGTGGCACCGCGTCGTTCGCGGCGGGGACGGCCATCACGCTGAGCGTGAGCAACGGGCGCGATGCGGTCTGGTCCGGCGCGTGTTCGAGCGGGGGGAACAAGACGCGCAGCTGCACGTTCACGATCAGGGATACGGCGGCGGTCGCGGCGAACGTGCAGTAGCACCCCGCCCCCTGTCGTCCGCCTCATGGATTGCGGGTCAAGCCCGCAATCCATGCCGTTCCGCCGTGCGGGCGCTCAGAACCCGGGAACGACCGCCCCCTTGAACTCCGCCTGGATGAACTTGCGCACTTCCTCGGAGTGGTAGGCCTTCACCAGCTTGGCGACCCAGGGCTTGTCCTTGTCCTGCTCGCGCACGGCGATGATGTTCACGTACGGGCTCTTGGCGTCTTCCTGCGCGATGGAGTCCTTGCCCGGGTGCAGGCCGGCCGGCAGCGCGTAGTTGGTGTTGATGCTGGCGGCGTCGAGGTCGTCGAGCGATCGGGGCAGCTGCGCCGCGTCGAGCTCCACGAACTTGATCTTCTTGGGGTTCTCCACCACGTCCAGCGGCGTCGCCTTGAGGCCGGCGCCGGGCTTGAGCTTGATCAGGCCCTGGTCCTGCAGCACCAGCAGCGCGCGGCCGCCGTTGGTGGGGTCGTTCGGGATGCCGTAGCGCGCGCCATCCTTGAGGTCCTTGAGGCTCTTGACCTTCTTCGAATAGACGCCCATCGGGAAATTGACCGTGTACGCCGCCGACACGAACTTGTAGCCGCGGTCCTTGACCTGCTGGTCCAGGTAGGGCTTGTGCTGGTAGCTGTTGGCGTCCAGGTCGCCTGCAGCGAGGGCGGCGTTGGGCTGCACGTAGTCGCTGAACTCCACGAGCTGGATCTTCAGGCCGTCGCGCTCGGCGACCTTCTTGACCTGCTCGAAGATCTGGGCGTGCGGGCCGGCGGTGACGCCGATCTTGACCGGCTTGTCCTGCGCCAGCGCGCCGCCGGCCAGGGTGGCGGCGACGGCGAAGGCGAGGGCGGATTGCAGGAGCTTGCGCTTGTTCATGGGACTACTTTCCTTGGATGAAGAACGAGGTGGAAGAGGGCTTACTTGTGGCTCAGGCGGCGCACCGCCCAGTCGCCCAGGCTCTGCACGGCCTGCACGAAGAGGATCAGCACCACCACGACGGCCAGCATCACTTCCGGCAGGAAGCGCTGGTAGCCGTAGCGGATGCCCAGGTCGCCCAGGCCGCCGCCGCCGATGGCGCCGGCCATCGCGGAGTAGCCGGTGAGGCTGACCAGGGTGATGGTGAAGCCGGCCACAATGCCGGGCAGCGCCTCGGGCAGCAGCACCTTGAAGACGATCTGCGAAGTGCTCGCGCCCATCGCCTGCGCCGCTTCGATCAGGCCGTGGTCCACTTCGCGCAGCGACGTCTCCACCAGCCGCGCAATGAAGGGCGCGGCGGCCAGCGTGAGGGGCACCACCGCGGCGGCCGTGCCGATCGACGAGCCCGTGATGAAGCGCGTGAACGGGATGATCGCCACCAGCAGGATGATGAAGGGCGTGGAGCGCACGGCGTTGACGATGCCGCCCACCACCCGGTTGACGCCCGTGTTCTGCAGCACGCCGCCGCGGTCGGTGAGGCGCAGCAGCACGCCCAGCGGGATGCCGATCAGCGAGCCGGCGAGGCCGGAGATGCCGACCATGACCAGCGTCTCCCACAGCGAGCTGGCGAACAGATCCAGCATGGCGGGGGTGAAGTTATCCCACATGGGCCACCTCCTCCACCACCACGCCGGCGCCGCGCAGCTGCGCGATCGATGCGTTCAGATTGTCGCGGGCGCCGCGGGCGAACACCGCCAGCGACGCGAAGGGCTGGCCCTGCACCTCGTCGACCTGGCCGTGCACGATGCTCAGCTCGATGCCGTGGTCGCGGATCACGTCGGACAGCAGCGGCCGGTCGGCGTCGCCGCCGGAGAAGGCCAGGCGCAGCAGCTGGCCGTCGCCGGCGGGCTGCGCGCTCATGAGGTTGCGGATGCGCGCCAGCACGCTCTCGGGCAGCGCCTGCGGCACGATCTCCTCGATCAGGCTGCGGGTGGTGGCGTGCTGCGGCCGGGTGAAGACGTCGATCACCGGGCCTTGTTCCACGATGCGGCCGGCGTCGATGACGGCCACGCGGTCGGCCACCTGCTTGATCACCTGCATCTGGTGCGTGATCAGCACGATGGTGAGACCGAACTCGCGGTTGATCTCCTTGAGGAGGCCGAGGATGGAGCGCGTGGTCTCCGGGTCGAGCGCGGAGGTCGCCTCGTCGGACAGCAGCACCTTGGGCCGATTGGCCAGCGCGCGGGCGATGCCCACGCGTTGCTTCTGGCCGCCGCTGATCTGCGACGGGTAGCGGTCGCCCATCGCGGCCAGGCCGACCAGGTCCAGCAGTTCGGCGACGCGACGGCGGATCTCCGTCGGCGCCACGCCCGCCAGCTCCAGGGGCAGGGCGACGTTCTGCGCCACGGTGCGCGAGGACAGCAGGTTGAAGTGCTGGAAGATGAGGCCGATCTCGCGCCGTGCCTCGCGCAGTTGCGGCTCGGTGAGGGCCGTGAGCTCGCGCCCGGCGACGATCACCTTGCCCGCCTTGGGCCGGTTGAGGAGGTTGATGGTGCGCACCAGGGAGCTCTTGCCGGCGCCGCTGCGGCCGATGATGCCGAAGACCTCGCCGGGAGCCACGTCCAGGTCGATGCCGCGCAGCGCCTCGTGCGTGCCGTACGACTGGGTGACGGCTTGGAGTTGGATCATGCTGACTGTGGTTTGGGCGGACGGGGCCGCCTGCGCCGCCTGGGGGCGGTGCGAAGGAAAGGGGAAGGGTGGGCCGGAGCGCGGGGGCGCTCAGGCGGGACATCGCGCGCTGGGGCGCATTCGCGAGGAGAAGAGAGCGGGGCTCATGCTGCGCATTGTGCCGGGAGGGGAGGGAAGGGGGAACGAATAAGAAGTTGGATGCTTATGCTACCGGGTCACGACGAGGTTTACTGCTCCCACCTGAGATCTAGGCAACGCAGCCTCAGACGGGTCGCGGAACTGAGCCGAGCGAGCGCGCGCGCGTTCCCACCGATTTGCTCATGAATGACTCCTGCAGGCCTCACTGCGCGGCGACGCAGACCACGGCGGCCTCCATCTCCTCGCGCCGTCGTTCCACCTGGCGCGAAAAGTCAGCGACGCTCAGATTTTTTGCGTCCAAGAACCTTAGATGTTCTCCAAACGCGTCCAACGCTGGACTCCTAGCCAGGATCGCTTTCACCGCAGGGAGAGCTGCTTTGGTGGCCTTGTCGCTCGGACCACGCGACGGCATCGCCAAGACACTCTTGGAAGCCTTCTGCCTGCGAAGTTCGTCCACCCAGTTCCAGCCATTGCGGGTCGACTGTGCGAAGTCCATGGTCGCTACCAGATCTGCGGTCGAACAGTCCTCGATGAACGCTTCTCCAAGCAGCCGATGGGGCGAGTCACCCAAGACGAACTGCTGGACGTGCTTTCTGGCAATCGCACGCCAGCGGTCTGCGTGACCGTCAAAGTCCGCGGCGGCGGCACCCAACATCCCCAGTTCGCTCAAGCACATCGCATGACCCATCGCTGCCAGGACGAAGGACTCGTTGAGCGGCAGGACTTCTTCAACTCGCTGGGCATCCGCGAACTGGCTGCCGTAGAAGTGAGCGGATCGCGAAAAATCCGTCTTTGCACCAATGAGCATGGCCTTTCTAGTCGCAACGTCTGCGGCATGTTCAGCGTGCCGCATGTTGTCCACTGCACCTTTCAGGACCGCAACGTTCTGGTCGTTGAGTAGCCGCTCGATGCGGGCAAGTTGGTCCTGGACCGCGCTCAATTTTCGACCGAGATAGATAGTGCCCGCTACGCTCGCGATCAACCCAATGCCCGAAATAACGGCGCCCGTGGCTGCGACCGTCAGGACGGACGAAACCATTTCGTGCACCTGTTGTACGTCCTGCGCGAGCGAGTAGACCTGGCCGCTTCCCACCAGCGACGCAAGGACGTTCAGCCCCGGAACCGCGCTCCTTATCAGGTCGGCAGGTCCGTTGGTGAGCAAGTGGGCAACGATTCTCCCGCCTGCGTCTCTCACCACGCCGCCATGCAGGCTATATGCCCCGGAAATCAGGCCTGCCACTGTTTGGACCGGGATTTCCCGAAGGACTGTCAGACCAATGCTTTCGAGCATGTTTGTCTCCTTGGAACCTTTCAGAGTATCGCAAGAATGGCGTTGCTGTTAGTACTCGCCGTAGCTATGAGCTCGCGCGTCAAGTTGATCGGCCGGCTAATATGGGCGGCAGGAAGTACAGGGAGTCCGCGTTGATCCTCAAGGAGCTGGACCCGTTCACGGGATCCGACAAGTTTGCCGTCGCCGGCCGCCGCGCCGAAGAACAGATGGCTCATTACCTGAAGCGCTTCTTTGGCGGCAGCCACGAGGTGGATGTCCTGAACTACCTGCGCATCGATCTACGGGGTGAGGTCGCCCAGATGGACCATTTGGTGCTCCATCCCTTCGGACTGATGATCGTGGAAAGCAAGAGCGTGGCGGGGAGCGTCCAGATCAAGGACGACGGCCAGTGGATCCGCTGGTTCAACAAGCAGCCGCAGGGCATGCGCTCGCCCGTGACACAGGCGCGCATGCAGGCGATGCTTCTGAGGGAACTGCTCGCTCGCACGGTGAAGCAAAAAGGCTTCTTCGACACGGTTGATTTCGACGTGCTGGTGGCCATTTCGGACTCGGGAACGATCCAATGGCCTTCGTCCGGCTCTCTTCCTGAAGTGTGCAAGGCGGACCAAGTGCCCGAAAGGATCCTGCAGAAGATGGCGCACGGGCGAGCTATCGGGGTGGAGACCCTGTCCCCAGAGCATCGGCGCGCGATCTCCGGCTTCCTGCGATCCATTCACCGCCCGTTGAATCAGGGACCGGCACCCGAAAACGCTCACCGCGACGAGCCGATCATTGCGCCCACACTCACCGGCGAAGAAACCGAGCCAGCGGCGCCGGGTGGTGAGGCAACATTGCCAGCAAAGGTCTGCAAGCACTGCAACGGGGCGGACCTGGAAGCCCAGTACGGCAAGTTCGGCTACTACTTCGTGTGCAAGGCGTGCGAGAAGAACACTGGGATCAAGTTCGCCTGCATCGCCTGCGGTGGCGAGGGGCGCATTCGAAAGCAGGGGAAGGACTTCTTTGCGGAGTGCAAGGCGTGCGACGCCTCGACGCTTTTTCACACCAACCAATGACCGACACCTCGGGCCTAGTTACCCGGCGCAGCCCTCGGCTCCCCGGCTTGGGCCTTCATGACGAACCAGTGACCTCCGACTTCCTGCTGCAGGCCAAGTAGGTCGTACGTCCTTACCATGCTCAGCAGCCCCGAATGTCCGTAGGCCTGCGGTGAGAAGGCAGGGTCGGTTCGCCTGAGATAGGAACCAAGGGCACTCAGCGTCACTTTGCCCTCCGATGCAGCCCCCGCAAGCAGGTCAACTGCTTCTACGACGAACTTCGGACGGCGCTGGACGGCAGACTTGACGGGTTCTGCGGCCTCCGTTTCGCGTTTGCTCCCGTTCTCCTTCCCCGATGGCAATCCTTCGACGCTTGTCGCCGAACCGTCGGCCGCCACCCACTCGAAGAATTGGTCACTGGCGTTGCGAAGTGCGTCCGGCGTCTTGTTTTCCCCAACGATGTACACCGTTGCTCCGCGCTCTCGGAGCTTCCTGCACAAGTAGGAAAAGTCGGAGTCGCTCGTGACCACGCAGAAGGTGTCCGCACGTTCGTCGAACATGGCTTCCATGGCGTCAAGCGCGAGCGCAATGTCCGACGTGTTCTTGCCAGGAGCATATTGATACTGCAGGCACGGCGTGAAGGCGAGCCGGACGAGGGCCGCCTGCCACTTGTTGGCTAACGTTTGATGATTGCCATATCCGCGACGGAGCACCACCCGGCCAAACTGCACAACAACGCGGAGTGCGTGTTCCGCCATTTCTGGCGGCACGTTGTCGCAATCCACCAAGACCGCGATGCGACCTTCTGCATCTGACATGCCCATCCTCCCCAAGTCAGAGCCATGCTAGATGGCGGGTCGATCGGTCGCCAGTTTCCTCGAAAGAATCTCAAGGGGAATGCTGCCTGGGCACAACAACCCGTCTTCGGAGGCAGGCGGGGAGATTTCTGAGCTGGCGCTGTAAGGGATAGGGTCCAGCCTTCGGCGCTCACCGTCAGCCTAGGAGGACCCGAACCCGCCGCAACCGTAGGTTGGCGGCGACCGCCGGCGCAGCCGCACCGATCAACGCAGGATCTTCTCCATCGCCTTCCCCTTGGCGAGTTCATCGACCAGCTTGTCCAGCCAGCGGATCTTCTGCATCAGCGGGTCTTCGACTTCCTCCACGCGCACACCGCAGACCACGCCCTTGATCAGCGAACTGTTCGGATGCAGGCTAGGGGCCTGCGCGAAGAAAGTCTCAAAGTCGTTACCCCGTTCGATCTGCTGCTGCAGCCCCGCCCGGTCATAGCCCGTCAGCCAGCAGATGACTTCGTCGACCTCTTCCTTCGTTCGGTTTTTACGCTCGGCTTTCTGCACGTACAGCGGATAGACCTTGGCAAATGCCGTCGCGAAGATTCGATGTCCGGCCATGGCGGAAATCGTATCAGCCGACCCGCCCTGCGACGCCAGCACCCGATGCGAAAATCCCTCGATGCGAATTCATTCCCTCCCTCGCCGCACACTCGCCCGTCTCGCCCTCGCCTGCGGCCTCGCCTTCACCCTCGGAGCCCCCGCCTACGCCGCTTGGCCCGACAAGCCCATCCGCCTGGTCGTGCCCTTCCCCACCGGCCAGGCCACCGACATCTTCGCGCGCGCGCTCGCCGAGCAACTGACCAAGAAGCTGGGCCAGCCGGTGATCGTCGACAACAAGGCGGGTGCGGGCAGCAACATCGGCAGCGAGTACGTGGTGCGCTCGGCGCCCGACGGCTACACGCTGCTGGTGGCGGGCAGCGCGATGGCGGTGAACCAGACGCTGTATTCCAAGGTCAGCTTCGATCCGACCAAGGACTTGGTCGGCATCTCGCTGATCGCCAAGGTGCCGCTCGTGTTCCTGGCGACGCCGGCGTCCGGCATCAAGACCATGAAGGACCTGGCCGCGCAGGCGAAGGCGCGGCCCGGCGCCGTGAACTACGCGAGCGCCGGCATCGGCGGCACGCAGCACCTGTCCGGCGAGTTGTTCAAGTCGATGGCGGGCCTGTACATCACGCACATCCCCTACCGCGGCAGCGGCCCGGCGCAGGCCGACTTCCTGGGCAACCAGGTGCCGCTGATGGTCGACTCGGTGACCGCGGCGCTGCCGCACATCCAGTCCGGCCGTGCGGTGCCACTGGCAGTGACGTCAGCCACGCGCTCGGCGCAACTGCCCAACGTGCCGACCGTGGCGGAGTCGGGCGTGCCCGGCGTCAAGGGCTTCGAGGCCGTGGGCTGGCTGGGCCTGATGGCGCCGCACGGCACGCCGCCCGAAATCGTCGCGCGGCTGCAGAAGGAGGTCAACGACATCCTGCGCAGCGACGAGATGGCGCGCTTCATCCGCGAGCGCGGCTCCGAGCCGGCGCCGACCACCGGCCCCGAGTTCGACCGCTTCGTCGCCGCGGAGATCCGCAAGTGGGGGCAGGTGGTGAAGATCTCGGGCGCGAAGGCGGAGTAAGCCGCCTTCCTGTTGTCTACAGGGCGATCACCAAGCGACGGGCAGGCCGCTCAGTTCGCGGCAGCTTCGAAGTACGCCTGGATCGCCTTCGGCACGGCCTTGCGCGGGGTGCGTTGCAGTTTCACCAGCAAGTCGTGCGGCGCGGCGTCCACCTCGTACTCGCGCTGGATGTCCTCGCGGATGCGCGAGAGCAATGCCGCGGCTACTTCGGCGTCGGCCATCGCGCGGTGGGCGCGGCCAGCCGGGGGCAGCGCATGGAAGGACGCGAGCGACTGCAGGCGGTAGCTGCCCGCCTGCGGGTACAGCCGGCGCGACAGCAGCATCGTGCAGGCGAATGCGTGGCGCTGGTCGGCGTCGGGGCCGAGCCGGGCCACTTCCGAGGACCAGAAGCGCTGGTCGAAGGAGGCATTGTGCGCAACGAGCGGTGCGCCCTGCACGAAGCGCAGCGCATCGGCCATCACGTCCGCGGCCGGCGGTGCCGTGCGGATCATCTCGTTGCTGATGCCGGTGTACTGCTCGATGAAGGCCGGGATGCGCACGCCGGCGTTCATCAGCGACTGGAAGCGGTCGACGACCTTGCCGTTCTCGGTCATGACGATGGCGACCTCGGTCGCGCGGTCCCCCATGGCCGGCGAGAGGCCGGTGGTCTCGAAGTCGATGACGCCAACTCGAGTCATGGGGCGCGCTCGGCGGGTTGTTGCATGGTCAGTCGGCCCTCGTCAGAACTTGACCAAAGCTTCGCGAACCACTGGCCGTGACAATCAACCGATGCGTCGCCCGCGTCGCAGCCACATAGAAGATCCGCGCTTCCTCCGCCGCATCTTCGTTTGCCTCCGGCATTTCGCCGACCGCAGGCAGCGCGACCACCGGAAACTCCAGCCCCTTGCTCGCATGCATCGTCATGATCTTGACGGTGTTCGCGAGGGGATCGTACTGCCCTGACTTCTGGCGCACCTGGTGCGGCACGTGCAGGCGCCCGAGTTCCCGCGCGCAGGCATGCATCAATTCGTGGCGGCGGCACAGGATGGCCATGTCGCCCCAAGCGTGGCCTTCGGAATGCGCATTGGTCAGCAACTCCGCCACCTTGCGCACCTCGTCGTGCAGCGTGGGCAGCTTGACGACGATCGGGGCCTGGCCATCACGTCCACAGGTGATCGGCTCCAGCAGCGGCGCGCCGTCGTCGTCCGCGGCATCGGGCGTGAGGACGTCCTTCGCCACCTTGTTGGCCAGCTCCAGGATCTGTCGCGTGTTGCGGTAATTGATCCTGAGAATGGTCGTGCGACCCTGGGCCTGGATTCCCAGGCTCTTGAAGCTGAACTTCTGCTTCTTTGTCTTCTCGTAGATGCTCTGGGCGCTGTCGTACAAGACGAGCAGACTGTTGGTCGTGGGGTCCACCATCTGCACGACCAGCTTGAACCACTCCGGATGGAAATCGTGTCCTTCGTCGATTAGCACGGCGCCGTACTGGCCGGACGGGATCTGGCTGCGCTCGACCCCGCGGATCACGTTGTCCACCATCTGGTCGAACATCTTCGGGCCTTGTGCCGGGATCGGCTGCCCGAAAGCCACCAGTTGCTGCCGGCACCACTTGTGGAAGTTGCGCACGTGCACCCGGTCGCGCAGGCCCTTGGCCGCCATCATGGCGTCCAACTTGACGGCAAGCGGCTCGTTGTAGCAAAGGACCAGGACGGGTTTGGTGACAGCGGCCTGGGCGAGTTGCTGCGCGCGATAGCCCAGGATCATGGTCTTGCCCGATCCTGCCACGCCGTGAATCACGCGGTGACCGTCGCCCAGGCTGCGCGCGAGCTGCTCCTGCTGGAGGTCCATCACACGCATGATGTCGGGAAGGTCCGTTTCCTCCGCCGCCGACTCCGCATCGAAAAGACCGGCTTGGTCCGCAACCCGAACCTCCGGGAACAGGATCCAGCGCACCCGATCCAGCTGCGGCAACGACAGGACCTTGCCGAAAGCGTGCGGGAACATGTTCCACAGCCGCTGCTGGAATTCTTCCGCGTCCGCCGTTTCCAACATCTCGTCCTGGCAGATGACCAGATGTGGCTCGATCGCTTCGCCCAAGCCCGCCGCCTCGAACTGTTTGCGCGTGATGCGGGTGAAGACGACGCCATAGCCCCAGGGGAAGAGCAGCTTTCCCTGGTGGGGTCCGTCGGCGTGAACGAGCTGCTTGTCGCGATCCAGCGCGTTGACAACCTGAATCGCACAGTGCCTGGCCTGCGTGAGCGGGTTGATGACCGTCTTCGGTGTGCCGTCGACCTGGATGTCGAAATACTGCTTGGTGGCCTAGACGATGGTTTCGAGCCGCCAGTCCTTGGTCTCCAGGATCAGCGCGCCCCGGCGCGGATGGATGACGATGAAATCGGGGTGCGTCTGCTTGGGACCGATCGGCACGTTGTGCCATAGCAGGTAGTCGGCATCGAGCTTTTCCTCGAGCCGCTCCGCCAACCGTCGCTCACCGGTCGAATCGAACCTGCATGCCCCGATCGCCGGGATCAATACCGCCAAGTCTCACCTCCGTAGCGGAGTCTAGCCAGAGCGGAAGCACGCACACCCCTCCCGGAGGATGGTGTGGTACTTACCGACTACTGCCCATCGCCAACATTCGCACGGTTGCGGCGGCAATGAGCGTCAGACCCTGCATCAACGCAATCCATCGCCACCGGGCCGTGGCTAACCGCCGAAAGGGGACCAGGCCGATCACTCGTTCGCGCCGCGTGAGCGCAGGCGGTCGAACAGCGCCGCCACGACGATGAAGCCGCCGACGAACGTCCCTTGCCAGAAGGTACTCACCCCCAGCAGGGTCAGGCTGTTGCGGATCACCTCGATCAACGCCGCCCCCACCACGGCGCCGAATGCAGTGCCCGCCCCGCCCGCCAGGTTCGCCCCGCCGATCACCGCCGCCGCGATCACGGTGAGTTCCATTCCTTGCCCCAGCCCCGTGGTGATCGTCCCCAGCCACCCCACCTCCAGGATCCCGGCGATCCCCGCGCACAGGCTGCAGAACATGTAGACGCTGACCTTGGTGCGCTTGACCGGCACCCCCGTCAGCACCGCGGCCCCCTCGTTGCCGCCGATGGCGAACAGGTGCCGGCCCCAGCGCGTCCAGCGGAACGCGAAGGCGGCGGCCACCGTCAGCGCCACCAGCACGATCACGGGATTGGGAATGCGCACCGTTCCGGCCAGCGGGATCGCCACGTCGGCGAAGCCGCCGCCCAGGGCCAGCAGCTTGGGCTGGTCCGGCCCGAACTCGTAGACCATGCGGTTGCCCGAGAGCACCATGGCCAGGCTGCGCGCGATGGACAGCATGCCCAGCGTGACCACGAAGGCCGGCACGCCCACGTACGCGATCAGCACGCCGTTGATCGCACCCACCAGCAGCGCGACGCCCAGCGCGAGCGGTACGGCCAGCCAGATCGACAGGCCGTCGTGCATGGTCATGCCGACCACCATGCCCGCCAGCACCAGCACCGCGCCCACCGACAGGTCGATGCCGCCGCCGACGATCACCGCCGTCATGCCGATCGCGATGATCGCCACGAAGGCGAAATTGCGCGTGACGTTGAACAGGTTCTGCTGCGTGGCGAACACGTCGCTGGCCAGCGTCAGCACCGCGAAGGCCACCACCGCGGCCAGCGTGACCCAGAAGGTCTGCTGGCTCGCGAGCCATGCCAGCCAGTGGCCGTGCGAGCGCGCCGCGATGGCGTCTTCCAGGCTGGCGGCAGCGGGGTCGTCGCGCACCGTGCTCATGCTGCCTCGATCGCGCCGGTGATCAGGCCCGTCACTTCTTCCGGCGTGCTCCGCGCCATCGGCTTGTCGGCCACCTTGCGGCCGCGCCGCAGCACCACGATGCGGTCGGCCACGGCGAAAACGTCGGGCATGCGGTGGCTGATCAGGACCACCGCGATGCCGTGCTCGCGCAGGCGCCGGATCAGCGAGAGCACTTCCTGCACCTGGCGCACGCTGATGGCGGCCGTGGGCTCGTCCATCAGCACGATCTTGGGGTCCGCCAGGCGCGTGCGCGCGATCGCCACCGCCTGGCGCTGGCCGCCGGACATGCGCCGCACCAGGTCGCGCGGGCGCGTCTCCGATTTCAGTTCGGCGAACAGTTCGCCGGCGCGCCGGTACATCGCGGCGTAGTCGAGGATGCGGAAGGGGCCGAGACCCTTGCGCAGCTCGCGCCCCAGGTACACGTTCTCGGCCGCCGTGAGGTTGTCGCACAGCGCGAGGTCCTGGTAGACGATCTCGATGCCCGCGGCGCGCGCATCGGAGGGCTTGCGGAAGGCGACGCCGCGGCCCTCCAGCGAGAGGCTGCCTTCGCTTTGCGGATAGTTGCCGGCGATGATGCGCACGAGGGTCGACTTGCCGGCGCCGTTGTCGCCCATCAGGCCGACCACTTCGCCGGCCTGCAGCGACAACGACACGCCGCTCAGCGCCTGGATGGCGCCGAAGTGCTTGGAGACGCCGCTCAGCTCGAGGACGGCCACGCCGCGGTCACTTGGCCGGGCACTTGCCGAGGTTGGCCGGCGTGCATTCGTCCAGGCCGGTGTACAGCGGGTCGCTCACCTTCTTCTTGTTGATCAGGTCGATCAGCACGCTTGGCGCGCGGTAGCCCATCTCGAAGGGACGCTGGCCGATCTGCGCGTGGCTGCGTCCGGACTTCAGCGCGTCCAGCTGCGGGGGCAGGGTGTCGCCGGCGACGATGATCAGCTCCTTGGTCTTCAGGCGCGGCATCACCTGGTCGGTCACCTGCGCATAGGCCTGTGGGCCGAACTGGGCCCAGCCGCCGACCAGGATGAAGGCATCGGCCTTGGGGTTCTTGGTGAACACGTCGGCCATCTGCTGGTTGGCCAGGTCGATCTGGTCGTTGGTGTACAGGGGGCAGCCCGCGATCTCGGTCCAGCCGCCCTCGCCACTGAGCTTGGCCACGCCCTTCTTGCCGGCGATCGTGTCGCGGAAGCCGGCGGCGCGCGCGTTGATGTTGTCGGCCGCCACGTTCCCGAGCTGCAGGCAGACCGTGCCGCCCTTGGGCTTGAGCGCCGTGAGGTGCTTGGCCATGAGCACGCCCATGTCGTAGTTGTTGGTGCCCAGGTAGGTGGTGCGCAGCGAGCGGTCGGCTGCCGCGAGGTCGGCGTCGATCGTCATGATCGGCATCTTGGGCTGCTTGTCCTTGAGCATCTTGGCCATCGCCGGCGCGTTGGACGGCGAGATGGCGATGCCGGCCACGCCCTTGTTGATCAGGTCCTCGACGATCTGGACCTCGCCCGCTTCGTCGGCGCTGGAGGCCGGGCCCGTGTACAGGCAGGTGTACTCGGACGTGGGGTTCTCCTTGTTCCACTTCGCGCAGCCGTCGCCGAGCACCGTGAAGAAGGGGTTGTCCAGGCCCTTGACGACGACGGCGAGGATCTTTTTCTGCTGCGCTGCCGAGGGCGCGGCAGCGAGAAGCGCGGCGAGCGCGATGCCCGCGATGCGGAGAAGCGTGTTCCTGGTCATGGCGGCCTCCTCGGCAATGGGCCAGCGCCGCTCCGCGCCGGCATGGCGCGGCGGCAGCCTGGGGGCAACCACTTTACGCAGGTAGCGCGAAAGTGTCGCTAGGGTGAGGGGCAATGGCCCGCCGGGTCATCCCATCCCGCCTGCCGCCACGAGCCTCGCCAATCCGGCGGCGATCAGCGCGATTCCCAGCACGGTCGCCACGCGGTCGCCCCAGGGGACCATCTTCTCGATCGCGACGCCCACCGCCAGCGCCGCGACCCATGCGATGTTCATCACGCCTCCGACGAACAGCAAGGCCATCAGCGCCCAGCAGCAGCCCACGCACATCAACCCGTGCCGCAGCCCCATGGCCCACGCGCCGGCCAGGCGCGGCCTCCACTCGCCGACCAGATAGGCGATGGGCGTGCGACACCGCCCCAGGCACACCCGCTTGACGGACGTGAACTGGAAGACACCGGCGATCAGCAGCAGCGCCGCGGTCAGCCCCGTGGAGGTGCTGACGATCATGGGATCCACCCAGTCCATCCACTGCAGCACCCACTGCAGCGCGGTCGCCAGTGCACTGAAGCCGGTCCACACGACCAGGTAGGCGGCCTCGAAGGCACGGGCGCGACCCTGCTCGCCCTGCTCGTCGTTCAGCCGCACGAAGGCAAGCAGCATGGGCAGCGCCGAGGGCAACATCATGGCGGCCATCATCACGGCCCACATCACGAAGATCGCCACCACGTTGGCCAGCGACCAGTCCGGGGCTCCCGGCATCGTGAGCTGCACCAGCGGGTGCCCCATGTCCAGCGCCATCCACGCCAGCAGCGCCCACGCGGCCAGGGCCGTCCCGAGGGGAACGGCGGCTGCGGCGAGGGGGCGTGCGGTGCTGTCCATGGTCGAGGACGATCCGCGTCTTGGCCGCGCCTGTCAACTCGACT
The DNA here is from genome assembly GCF_057784995.1 of Ramlibacter sp. G4-7. NCBI lineage: Bacteria > Pseudomonadati > Pseudomonadota > Betaproteobacteria > Burkholderiales > Comamonadaceae > Ramlibacter > Ramlibacter sp. G4-7. The sequence continues at coordinate 101,563 of NZ_JBYNTT010000003.1, read as the reverse complement.
TGAAACCCGGCCGCGGTCGACTATCCTGAGCCGGACAAGGACTCACAACGCGAGGAGGGCCCATGGCCTGGCAGATCTCCGGTCAGTACATGGAGACGTGCAACTGCGCGTTCCTGTGCCCGTGCATCGTCACCAACCTCCAGGGCACGCCAACGGAAGGCAACTGCAAGGCCGCGCTCGGGATGCACATCGAGAGCGGCAGCAAGGACGGCGTGTCGCTGTCGGGCATCTCATTCATCACCCTCCTGGAGTCCAAGGGGCCCATGGGCGCCGGCAACATGACGGTGGGCCTCATCATCGATTCGGCCGCCAGCAACGCGCAGGTGGAAGCGATCACCGCGATCGCCAGCGGCGCCGCGGGCGGGCCCATGGCCATGATGGCGCCGCTGGTGGGCAAGTTCGCCGGCGTGGAGCGCGCCAAGGTGACCATCAGCCACGACGGCGAGAAATGGACCGCGAGCGCCGGCGACCTGGTGGACCAAACCTGCGAGGGCGTGCTGAACATGGAAGGCAAGCCGCTCGCCATCGACAACGCCTCGCACCCGGTGAACTCGCGCCTGGCGCTGGCGAAGGCGGTGCGCAGCGTGTTCAACGCGTTCGGGATCCGCTGGAACGACGAGAGCGGCACGCGCAACGGCCACTATGCGCCGTTCTCGTGGTCGGGGTAGGTCCCCGGCGGCGCGTTTACTCGATCACCGGGGACACCCGGTCACCAGCCCACTGACCGATATGGCATATTGGTCCGATGGACAGCCTGCTGACGTCCACCGAATACCGGCTCCTCGTCGAGCACTCGCCGGTGATGGTGTGGCGTGCGGGCACCGACGCCAAGTGCGATTACTTCAACGCCACCTGGCTCGCATACACCGGCCGCACCCTGGAACAGGAAATGGGCGATGGCTGGGCCGAGGGCGTGCACCCGGACGACTTCCAGCGCTGCGTCGCGCACTATCTCGACCACTTCCACCGCCGCGAGCCCTTCGAGATGGAATACCGGCTGCGCCGCGGCGACGGCGTGTTCCGCTGGATCTTCGACCGCGGCGTGCCTTACACGGATGACGCCGGCGCCTTTGCCGGCTTCATCGGCAGCTGCATCGACGTGGACGAGCGACGCAGCGCGCAAGCCGTGCAGGAGGAGCACGCCCGCGAGCAGCTGGAGCTGGCACGCGACTTCGAGAAGTGGATCCTGGCGATCGTGAGCCACGACATCCGCGACCCGCTGAACTCGATCCAGCTCGCAGCGCACGTCCTGGACCGGACGGCGGCGAGCGACAGCCCCACGCGCAAGCAGGTCGAGATGGTCACGCGGGGAGTGGGGCGCATCCAGCACATCGTGGGCGACCTGCTGGACTTGTCGCGCGAGCGCGAAGGCGCCGGCATCGCCGTCGTCCGCCGGCCCACCGACCTGCGCGCCCTGTGCCAGGACATCATCGCCGACGTGAAGGCCATCGCGACCAACCGCCAGGTCACCTTCGATTGCGAAGCGGACGGCAACGGCGCCTGGGACGAGCAGCGCATCCTGCAGGCCATCACCAACCTCACCGCGAACGCCGTGCAGCACGGCACGCCTGGTTCACCGGTGCGGCTGCGGCTCACGGGCGACGCCCAGCGCGTGGCCGTCGAAGTGCACAACGAAGGCGCGATCCCCGCGGAGGTGCTGCCGCGCATCTTCGAGCCCTTCCGTTCCGGGCGCAGCCACGGCGGGCGCGGCGAAGGGCTGGGCCTCGGCCTGTTCATCGCCAAGGCCATCGCCGTGGCCCACGGCGGCGCGCTCGAGGTCGATTCGTCGCGACAGGCGACGACCTTCCGCATGGTGCTGCCGCGCTACATGCCGGCGGCTTAGCCCCGGACCGATGACGATCTCGGGCAGCCCGGCGCCGCCTTCGGATCCAATCTGAACCATTGCCGAGCCGGCGCCAGACGACGGGCGTTGCCGGCCGTACCCACCCACGGCCCTCCGACCTCCCTAGAATCGTCCCGCCGCGCTGCCCGGCACCGCATGGATTCACTGATGAGTTGCTTTTCCCAGTCCACCCCCGGGCCGTCCACGGCCCCAGCCCTGCCTTGACGTACGACCAGGCGCAGCGCTTCGTCCAGAGCCTGCCGGGCCTGTTCCTGGTGGTGCGGGCGGACGAACCGTTCACGATCGTCGCCGCCAGCGACGACTACCTGCGCGCGACCCACACCGACCGCAGCATCCTGGGGCAGCCGATCTTCACCGTGTTTCCGGACAACCCCGACGCGCTGTTCACCAGGGCCGTGGCCAACCTGCGCGCGTCGTTCGAGCGGGTGCTGGCCACGCGCGCGACCGACACGATGCCGACGCAGCGCTATGACGTGCGGCTGCCGGCGTCCGCCGGCGGCGCCTTCGAGGAAAGGTTCTGGAACCCGGTCAACGCGCCGGTGCTCTCCGCCGAGGGCGAGGTGGAGTACATCGTGCACCGCGTCGACGAAGCGACCGCCAAGACCAATCGGGACGCGGTGGCCATCCTGGAGAGCATCGCCGAGGGCTTCTTCACGCTCGACAGCCAGTGGCGCTTCGACTTCGTGAACCAGCAGGCGCACCGCATCCTGAACCGCGAACCCGGCACCTTGGCAGGCCGCAAGCTGTGGAACGAGCATCCCGGGCTGGAGGGCACCGAATTCGAGCGCTGCTACCGCCGCACGATGTACCAACGCGAGTCGACCACCTTCACCGCGTTCTACCCCGGCCACCAGCGCTGGTACGAGGTGTCCACCTTTCCGGCGCCCGAGGGCCTGTCGGTGTACTTCCGCGACGTCACGGAACAGAAGGTGCTGCAGGCCGATCGCGAGCGCCTGATGGCGGAGTCGGAAACGCAGCGGCGCATCTACGAAACGGCGCTGAACAGCACGCCGGATTTCGTCTATGTCTTCGATCTCGACCACCGCGCCCTGTACGCCAACGAGGCGCTGCTGAAGGTGTGGGGCGTGGACGATGTCCGCGGCAAGCGCTGGATGGACCTGGGCTACGAACAGTGGCACGCCGACCTGCATGACGCCGAGATCGACCGGGTCATCCGCACGCGCGCACCGATCCGCGGCGAGATCCCTTTCACCGGCACCAACGGCACGCGGGTCTACGACTACATCTTCGCGCCCGTGCTCGACTCCCAGGGCGAGGTGGTGGCGATCGCGGGCACGACCCGCGACATCACCGACCGGCAGGCCGCGGAGCAGGCGCTGCGGCAGCAAGCGGCCAGCCTGGCGGAGGCCGACCGCGCCAAGGACGAATTCCTCGCCACCCTCTCGCACGAGCTGCGCAACCCGCTCGCGCCCTTGCGCAACTCGCTGGCCTTGCTGCGCCGCATCGACGGTGACAACGCGAAGGCCGCACCGGTGCGCGCGATCATGGAGCGTCAGGTGAACCACCTCGTGCGCCTGGTCGACGACCTGCTGGAGGTCTCGCGCATCAGCCGGGGCACGGTGTCGCTGCGCAAGGAACGGGTGGAGCTGGCCACGGTCGTGCAGAACGCCGTCGAGACCAGCGAGCCGCTGGTGACTGCAGCGGGCCATGCCCTCGAAGTGGAACTGCCGCCCGAGCCGGTGTGGCTCGAGGGTGACCCGGTGCGGCTGGCGCAGGTGCTGGCCAACCTGTTGAACAACGCCGCGAAGTACAGCGAGGAGGGCGGCAGCATCCGGGTGCGCGCTTCAGCGCAGGACGGCCACGCGGTCGTGAGCGTGCAGGACAGCGGCATCGGGATCGAGCCGGAGATGCTCCCGAGCATGTTCGCGATGTTCACGCGCGGCCACCGCGACAGCGGGCGGACGCAGGGCGGGCTGGGGATCGGGCTGGCCTTGTCGCGGCGGCTGGCCGAGATGCATGGCGGCACGCTGGAGGGCCACAGCGAGGGCGCGGGCAAGGGCAGCGAGTTCGTGGTGCGCCTGCCGATCGCTGCGATCGTGGACACGCCGGAGGCGGTGGCGCCCACCCGCCTCGAGGATCCGGGCCTGCATGGCGTTGCGGCGCTGGTGGTCGACGACAACCACGACGCCGGCGACACCCTGGGGCAGGTGCTGGCCATGATGGGTGCGCAGGTTCGCGTGGCGCGCGACGGCCGCGAAGCCCTGCAGACGTTCGCGTCCTTCCAGCCCCGCGTCGTGCTGCTGGACATCGGCATGCCGGAGATGAATGGCTACGAAGTGGCCCGCGCGATCCGCACGCGCTTCCCCGATGCGCCCACCACGCTGGTTGCGCTGACCGGCTGGGGCCAGGAGGACGACCGCCGGCGCGCGCGCGAGGCGGGCTTCGACCACCATCTGGTCAAGCCGGCGGAGATCGATGCGCTGCGGGAACTGCTCGGGTCCTTGAAGGCGGCCGGAGGCTGAGCGGCGCGCGCCGCGCGGCGCCTATTCCGGCAAGCGCCCCAGGCCGTAGATGATCTGCAAGGCAGGGCTGGGCTCGCCCAGGCCGGAGAACCAGCGCATGTAGATCTGCTCCAGCTGTTCGGGGTTGGAATAGACCTTGGCCAGCGCGGCGTCGACCGCCTGTTGCAACACCCAGTCGCCTCGCGGCAGCACGATGGCGTAGGGCTCGTAGGACAGCGCTTCGGCCAGCAGCGCCGTCTTCGACGGGTCCTTCGCCTTGGCGGCCAGGCCCAGCAGCAGCACGCGGTCGCTGGCAATCGCGTCGATCGCGCCCGACTCGAGTTGCGCGAGGCCTTCCTCGCGCGAGGACACGGGAACGACGGTGGCGGAGACCGACATTGCCTTCATCGCATCCGCGAGCGCGCGTTCGTTGCTGGTGCCGCGCAGCACGCCGATCTTCTTGCCCGCCAGCGCCGAGAGCGAATAGCCCGGTGTCGACTTGAGCACCAGCAGGCCGGTGCCGTCGACGAAGGTGAGCGACGAAAAGCCCACTTCCTTCTTGCGCGACAGCGTCACCGTGCTGGCGCCGCATTCCATGTCGGCCTGGCCGCTGGCCACGGTCGTGAAGCGCGTCGCCACCGACACGGGCACCCAGCGCACCTGCAGCGGTCCCACGCCCAGCTGGCTTTCGATGCTCGCGATGACCGCGCGGCACAGGTCGATGGTGTAGCCGGCGGGTTTCTTGTCGGCGTCTTCGTAGGAAAAGGGCAGGGCATCCGGGCGGTACGCCACGGCGATCGTCCTTGTTTCCTGCACCTTCTTCAGGCGGCCCTCCAGCGGGGGCGAAGTGGCCTGCGCCAAGGTGAGCGACGGCGCCAGGCACAGCGCGGCGAGGAGGAGGGTCAGGCGTGACATGGCCGGACTATCGGGCTTTGGGCGTGGGGGCCGTATTGGGCGAAGGTCCTACCTGCCCGGTCGCACACGCGATCGGCAATGGGTAGGGTGTGATGAGCCGACGAGGCGAGAGACAGGCAGGCAAGGCCCCTCTGGTTATCAGCGAACCCTGATACCCGTATCCGCGCCGGAGGATTGCGGCGGACACCCTCGCGGGGAATGATGCGTGATGCCGACGAGCCCCTCTCCCCATTCCGAAAGCCGCGGCATTGCCGAGCGCACCTTCACCTGTGCCGTGGCCGGCCGCACCGCCCCCGTCGCGGTCTGGCTGCCGATGAGCCAGAAGCCCTGCCCGCTGGTGCTGGTGGGCCATGGCGGCTCCGGCCACAAGCGCTCCGAGTTCGTGCTGGACGTGGTCACGCCTCTGGTGCGTGATCGCGGTTTTGCCGTCGCAGCGATGGATGGCCCCGTGCATGGCGACCGGAGGGCGATTCCTGCAGCGCCTGGCACCGTGCGCGACGACTTTCGTGCGCTGTGGGAGGCCGGCGGCAGCGTCGAGCCCATGGTCGCGGATTGGCGCGCCGTGCTGCAGGCGCTCTGTGCCTTCCGCGAGATCGACGCCACGCGCATCGGCTACTACGGCCTGTCCATGGGCACCGCCTATGGCTTGCCGCTGCTGGCCAACGAGCCGCGCATCCGCGCGGCCGTCATCGGCATGTGGGGAACGTCGCGCGTCAACAGCCAGCGTCTGGTAGAGGACGCCCGCGCCGTGCGCTGCCCGACCTTGTTCTCGCTGCAGTGGAACGACGAGCTCTTCACCCATGAAGGGCAGTTCGAGCTCTTCGACGCCCTGGCGACCGAGCGAAAGAGCATGTCCATCTACCCCGGTGGCCACGTCAACCCGGGCGGTGCGCGCCTGGACGACATCGTGCACTTCCTCGTCCGCGAGCTGGCTGCCTAGCCGCCCGCTCAGCTGCCGTGGAACAGGTCCCGGATCACTTCACGCAGCCAGACGTGCGCGGAACTCGCATGCGTGCGCTCGTGCCAGAACATCGCGACGCGAACCGCGCCCAGCGGAAAGGGCGGCTCCAGCACCTGCAAGGCGTCGGCGCGCGCTGCATGCTCCGCGACGGCGAGCGTCAGGGTGGCAATGTGCGTGGAGGCCGCTACGATGGGCGCCGACGCCAGCGCGGAGGGCACGATGACACCCACGCGACGCGTGCGCCCGCGGGCGGCGAAAGCCTCGTCCACCTGGCGCTCGATGCTGGAGTGGCCTTTCAAGGGCTTGTAGTGCACGTGCCGTTCGTCCATGTACTGCTCTTCGGACAGCCTCCCCTGGATGCGCGGATGGTTGCGCGCGACGACAACGCGCAGCTCCTGCTGGTACAGCGTCGAGGTGTAGAGGGCGTCGGGCGCGTGCGGCTGGTAGGCGACCACGAGATCCGCCTCGCCGTCCTGCAATTGCTCACGCAGCCGCGAAGGCTCCGAAGGGCTGATCGACAGGCGCACGTGCGGGGCCAGGCGCTCCAGGACCTCCGTGAGGCGCGGCACCAGCATGAACCCCACCGATTCAGTGGCACTGAGGTGGAACGTCGTTTCCGCGGTCGCCGGATCGAACGCGCGGGTGAGCGCGAACGAATCCTCCATCAGCTCCAGGGCGGCGCGGGCGCTGGCCGCGATGCGCGTGGCGTTCGGCGTGGGCGCCATGCCCTTGGCCGTGCGCACGAGCAGCGGGTCCTGGAACACATCGCGCAGCTGCGCCAGCATCGCGCTCATGGCGGGCTGGCTGATGCCCAGCGCGTCGGCAGCACGCGAAACGTGCGAATGCTCCACCAGCACGCACAGGCACCGTAGCGCGTGCAAGTCCAGCTTCCGCAACAAGTCCTTGCCGGGCATCTCGCCTTCTCGATCCTTCATTGCCACCGTTCATCTTAGCAACGCACCTCGACCATGACCCAAGCACAAACCAACTCTCCCGCGCCCGTGCCCGCCTTCCTGCCGGAAGGCTCGTTCGCCCGCTATGCCACGCTCGATTGGGACCGCGGCGCGTACGGCGACGTCAATGCGGAAGGCCGACGCCGCAAGATCATCCGCATGATCAGCCGCGCGCCCAACGCGCCGGTGCGCGTGAAGCACAACTTCCAGATCGGCTCGATCGATTCGTCCGCCGGCAACGGACCCACGCTGCACGCGCACGAGTATCCCGAAGTCTTCATCCCGATCCGCTCCGCGTACCATGTCGACTACGGCAGCAATGGCCACCACCGCGCGCGGCTCGGGACCTACGATGCCTTTTCCCTGCCGCTGAACGTGCTGCGCAAGTTCGAGGCGGTGGAAGTGGCGCCGCGCGAAAGCCAGATGCTGTCGCTGTTCGACACCACGCTGGAAGACGCGAAGAAGGGCATCAAGGTGACCAAGGAGATCGCTGCCGCCGACGCCGCCGCCGGCCTGCCCCAGGACTTCTCGATCAGCGACGACCTCGTCGACTTCTCGCCCGAGGAGGCGGAAGCCCGGCACATTGCGCGCTTCGCCAACCTGAAGGTGGAGGAGACCGGAGGCCTGCTGCTGCGCCGGCTGATCGCGACGAACGACGCACGCGCCGCCCTGCGCACTCCGCACGACTTCCAGGTGGACTTCCTCGAGGTGCCGGCCGGAAAGCTGTCCGACGCCTGGCGCAGCGACTGCCGGGAAGTCTTCGTCGCGCTCGAAGGTCAACCGCAGGTGCTGTGGAATGACAAGCCGGTCGGGATGGAACGTCTCGACGTCTTCTCGGTCGCACCGGATGCGCAGCGCGCCATCGGTGCCGCCGGCAACACGCGCGCGTTGCTGCTGCGCGTGCGCGACCTGGGCAACCGCGCCTGAACCCGCAAGCCATCCACGAAGGACACAACATGCAATTCCTCAAAACGCTCAAGGTGCTGGGCACGGCGGCGGTCATGACGGCAGCGGCTGCCGCCCCAGCGTGGGCGGCCTATCCCGACAAGCCGGTGAAGATCCTGGTGGGCTTTGCGCCCGGCGGCGCGAACGACATCATCGCGCGGCTGATTGCCAAGGAACTCACCACTGCCTGGGGCCAACCCGTCGTGGTCGAGAACAAGCCCGGCGCGAACGGCGCCATCGCCTTCCAGCAGGCGGCCAAGGCTCCCGCTGACGGCTACACGCTGGTGCTGGGCACGGCCGGGCCGACCACGATGAACCAGGCGCTGCAGAAGCTGCCGTTCGACGTGCTGAAGGACTTCACGCCCATCGTGAACCTGGTGGACGCGCCGCATGCGCTGGCCGTCAACGCGAAGCTGCCGGTGAACAACCTGCAGGAGTTCATCAAGCTGGCCCGTGACTCCAAGCCGGCGCTCACCTACTCGTCCCCGGGCATCGGCAACAGCGGCCACATCGCGATGGAGATGCTGAAGCAGCAGACCGGCGTGGACATCACGCACATCGCGTACAAGGGTGCCGCTCCGGCGCTGAACGACCTGATCGCCGGCCACGTGCAGGCCTATTTCACGTCGGCGGCCGCGCTGCTGCCCCACGTGAACACCGGAACCATCAAGGTCCTCGCGATCACCGGAGATGCGCGCCTGACGCAACTTCCGAACGTGCCCACGATGGCGCAAGCCGGTTTCCCCAAGTTCGAGTTCCCGGTCTACGGTGGCCTGCTCGGGCCCGCGGGCATGCCCGCGGACATCGTGCAGAAGATCAACGTCGACGCGAACAAGGCCCTGCACTCGCCGGCCTTCCTGGATGCGCTGAAGCAGAACGCGCTGGTGCCCGTGGGCGGCACGCCCGAGCAGTTCGCGAAGTTCCTCGCGGGCGACCTGGAGCGCTGGACCAAGGTGATGAAGGCGGGGAACATCCGGCCGGAGTGAGTCGGCCTTGTTGTAGGGTGGAGGTGAACGAAGTGAACCCCACCGAGCGCGCAGCGGTGGGATTCGCTCGCGCTCACCTTCCGCGGCTGCGCCGCGCCACCCTACAAATCCGGACTGCGCCGCGCCACCGTGCAACCAAGACTGCGCCGCGCCACCGTACGAACAGGCGACTGCGCCGAAAGGCCACGCCTTCCTACTCGCTGACGATCACCTGGAAGCCGCCGTAGATCATCCGCTGGCCGTCGAAAGGCATCGGGTTCATGCCTTCCTTGAGCCGTGGGTCCTCCATGGCCTTCTTCATTCCCGTGTCGCGGACGGCCTTGGACGGCCACATGATCCAGGAGAAGACCACCGTCTCGTCCCGCTTGCGCTGCACCGCCATCGGGAAGGAGGTGACCTTTCCCTCCGGCACGTCGTCGCCCCAGCATTCGACGACCGCCAGCGCGCCGTTCTCCTTGAACACGGTGCTCGCCTTCTGCGCGACGCTGCGGTAGGTCTCCTTGTTCGCCGTCGGCACCGGGACGACGAAGCCATCGATGTAGTTCATGCGAGCTCTCCTTGGTGAGGGCGGCCGCGAAGCGCGGCACGTACCGGGATGACGAACAGGTCCCTGGATTTTCGACATCCGTGCACGTAACGGGAAGTTGCCGCCCGGTTTTGACGAAGCCCCTCCTCAAGGAGGGTGTCCCCGAGCCCGACTGCGGCGAACATCGCACCATGCCCGCCGTTCCCGCGCTGACCGTGGCCGTCACGTTCGACCTGATCTGTCCCTGGTGCCTCATCGGCAAGCGGCACCTCGCCACCGCGATCGCGCAATTGCGCGCCGAGCAACCGGACGTCCCCGTGAACGTGGAATGGCGGTCGCTTCCACTGATCCCGGACACCCCTCTGACCGGCATCCCGTACCGCGAGTTCTACGAGGCACGGCTCGGCGGCGCCACTGCCGTCGCCGCGCGGCAGGCGCAAGTGCAGGCCGCCGCGCGCGAGGCGGGACTCACGCTGGCCCTGGCGCAGATCCAGACCTTCCCCAACACGCTGCTGGCCCACCGGCTGGTGCGTTTCGCGCGCGAGCAGGCAGGAACGCACGCGGCGTCGGCGCTGATCGAAACACTGTTCACGCGCTACTTCATTAAGGGCGAAGACATCGGCGACCCGCGGGTGTTGCGGGCGGCCTTGCAAGAGTGCGGCATTGCGATCCCGCAGGCGGCGGATGTGCCGTTGCACCACGATCTGCCCTGGTTGCCGGACTTGCCGGATCCGGCCGACGCGGCGGCAGGCAACGGCATGGGCGTGCCGCACTTCGACTTCAACGGCGCCCTGGGCATCTCCGGCGCCGTGCCCCCGGCGGTCCTGCTGCAGTCCATGCGCCGCGCCCTGGCCTTGTCGCAATAGCGATCCCGGCGACGCCGCCGGGCGCGCGTTCCGTCACTAGAACCGCTCGCCCGCCGGCAGATACCGCCACTGCCCGGACGGCATCCCCGCCATCGCCACGCTGCCGATGCGGATGCGTTTCAACGCGGTGAGCTGCAGGCCGACCTGCTCGCACATCCACGGCACCCACACGGCATCGATGCCCTTCATGGCAAAGCGCAGCCGTGCCTCGCTCTGCCAGCTCACGCGCGCCGGAGGCATGGGCCTGCCCTCGTGCACGAGGCCGCGCGCCATGCGCTGGAGGCCATTGGGTGCGATCGCGCCGGCCACTTCCGCGACCAGTTCCTGCTCGACCAGCGCCGCATCTTCGGTGAGCTTGCGCACGATGCGCCGGTCCTGGCTGAAGACGGTCAGGCCGCTCGCCGCGTCCGGCAACGGCAGCAAGGCGACGAGGCCCACCGCGTGGCTCTTGATGCGGCGGATGCCCGAGGTGTCGCCGCTCCAGTGCGAGTCGGCGGTCACCGCGACCAGCGCTTGCGCCGTGCGCATGCCGGCGGGCTTGTGCACCAGCAGCGTGGCCGGCGAAGGGGCTTGCAGATGCGCCTTGGGATCGACCTCGACCCGCTGCTGGCTGCCGACGCGGAACTGCGGCTCCTCCATGCGCTTGCCGTCCACGCGCACCCAGCCTTCGGCGATGTACTGCTCCGCCTGGCTGCGCGAGCAAGGCACCAGCGCGGCGACGACCTTGGACAGGCGCTGCGATTCTTCTGACATGGCCTGATTGTGGGCCTGCGGCCGGGCACCGCAACGTTCGGTCACTGCCGTGGGGCAGACGCTGGCCTACGATCCGCTTCCCGATCACCACCCGCAAGGGGGAAACATGAGCTTCTTCGGCAAGATCCTGGACAAGCTGGGCTTCGACGCAGGCGCCGGCAAGGTGGAGGACATGCTCAAGGCACCCGTGCCCGCGCGGCCGGCGACCACCGTGTCCGGCGCGGGCGCTGCACCTGCTGGCACTGCTGCTGGCACCGCGGCGCCGACCGTGGACGTCACCGCGATGCTCGAACAGAAAGCGGCGGCCAACCCACAGAAACTGAACTGGCGCACGTCCATCGTCGACCTGCTCAAGCTGCTGGACATCGACAGCAGCCTCCAGGCGCGCAAGGAACTGGCGGCCGAGCTTCACTGCCCGCCGGAGCTGGCGAACGACTCCGCGAAGATGAACATCTGGCTGCACAAGGCGGTCATGCAGAAGCTGGCGGCCAATGGCGGCAAGGTGCCGGCCGAACTCCTGGACTGAACGAGGTCCCACCGACATGGCTCCGTCGCGCGTTTGACGGAGAGTGGCCGCCGCACTGCGGCCTTTGCACCAGGGGACGCGCGTCGGCAGTTGTTGGCGGCAGGCTTGCGTCGAGTCGAGACGACGCAGGCCCTATGCTCCCAGTCCAGCATGAGCACCGAAGTCCGTCCCGCCGCCGGCGTTTCCGGCGACTCCCTCTGGTCCGCGTTCCTTCCCCTGGTCCCTTTCATGGCCGCCGTGTTCGCCGGCTTCTTCGCGATGGGGATCGCCTTGCCGGTGCTGCCGCGGCACGTACACGACACGCTGGGGCAGGGGACCGTGGTGGTCGGGTTCGTCATGGGCAGCCAGTACCTGTCCGCGCTGTTCGGGCGCATGTTCGCCGGCGGGATGGTGGACGCGCGCGGTCCGAAGATCGCCGCCCTGAGCGGACTGGGCTTCGCGTTCGGGGTCGGAGCGCTCTATCTCGCGTCCGTGCCGTTCACCGCATCGCCGCAGCTGGCTTTGGGGCTGGTGGTGCTCGGGCGCCTGCTCTCCGGTTTCGCGGAGGCTTTCGTCATCACGTCGACGATGGCCTGGGGCCTGTCCCGCGTGGGGCCGGCGCATGCCGGCAAGGTGTTCGGCTGGATGGGAGTGGCACTGTTCGGAGGCTTCGCGGCGGGAGCGCCGACCGGCATGTTCCTGTACGGGCGCTTCGGCTTCACCGGCGTGGCCGTCGCCGTGCTGGTGGTCGCACTCACGGGTTGGGTGGGCACCCGCCTGGTCGCGGGCGTGGCGCCGAGCACCTTGCCGCGGCTGCCCTTCTACAAGGTGCTGGGCGCAGTGAAGCTGCCGGGTGTCGGCCTGACCTTGTGTTCACTGGGCTACGCGATGATCACCGCCTTCGCCGTGCTGCTGTTCGCGCAGCGCGGATGGGACGGCGGTGCGCTGGCCGTGAGCTGCATGGGGCTGGGCTTCATCGCCGGCCGCCTGCTGTTCGGACAGTTGCCCGACCAGGTGGGCGGCGCGCGCGTGGCGATGTTCTGCGTGCTGGGCGAAGCGCTCGGTCTCGCGCTGATCTGGATCGCGCCGCATCCTGCACTTGCGTGGGCAGGCGCCGCGCTGGCCGGTGGCGGCTACGGTCTCGGGTTCCAGGGTTTCGGCGTCGAAGCCGTGCGCCGCGCGCCCGTGCAAAGCCGCGGGTCGGCCATGGGCGCATACGTGATCTTCCAGGACCTGTCCATGGGCCTGGGACCGCCGCTGGGTGGCATGCTGGCGCAGGATGCGGGGCTGGACGCGGTCTACCTGGCCGCGGCCGTCGCGGCGCTCGGCGCCGGTGGCGTCGCTGCAATCCTGCTGCGTGGGCGGCGTTGAGCCTTTCGGGTCACTCGCAGCGCCTAGGGAAATGCCTTAAGCTCGAGCTGTATTGCTCCAACAACAAGAACGCTTCGTGACCCCCGACCCACTCTCCGCCGCCGACGCAGCTCCGGCCCATCCCGGGCAGCGCCTCGTTCGCGCCGAGCGCCCCCTCCCGACGATCACGGAATGGTCCGTGGTCGGCCACGACCGCATCGTCGGCTTGCTGCACGACGGCACGAGCCGCTCCAACGGCAAGAAGATCATCACCTCCCCCATCGTGCGCGTGCAGTTCGCGCAGGGCGAACACATGCCCCTGGCCCACACCCAGTCCGGCAGCCGCTATGCGCTCGCCGCGGCCGGCCAAGGCTTCGGTCCGGAGCAGGCGGAGCACTTCCTGCGCTTCAAGAGCAGGTCCCCGCGTCCACGGGACCCGGATCTGCTGGATCCGGCACTGCGCACGGTGCTGATGAAGCTGCCGTCCTAGCGGCGCCAGCGGAACGCTGGCCGCGGTCCGCTTCCTGAGTTCGTCGTGCGCCTGGCGCTTCGCGCGTCGCTCTGGCGGTGGGTTCGCCTTGCTCACCACCTCCGTGCAAACTTGCTGACGCTGCTCGAACAGATTCGTTCGAGGGGCGCGATGCTGCACGCGCAGCGCCGATCCGACAAGCACTTTCTGCGTCGCGTGGCCGCACGACGACATCCGGCAGACGGCCGAAAATTTTTTTTCGGCGCACAAGCCTGTGGAGCGTTTTCGCACAACCGGGTGCTTATCCACATGCTCGGCCGTTTCGGCCAGGTTGTTCATGTTTGTAGGACACCACCGACGCAGTCCTACACACAGTGGTCCATCGCACGCAAGTGCCTGACGGCAAAGGGGAAAAACCGGGTTGTCCACACGGCAGGGCCTCCCTTAGCTACTACGACTACCTTTGAAAAAGGAATTCAGGGAAACCACCGCGGACAACATTCCGGGTGCGGCGACCTCGGGCCTTGGGGACGGTGCGGCGTTTGGCGCAGAATCCGCCGCTCGGAGTGGATGGAGGCTTGGCGATGCTGCTGCTCGTGCTGGGGTTGGTGCTGTTCCTGGGTGCGCATTCGACGCGGGTGTTCGCGGACGACTGGCGTACGGCGACGGTCGCCAAGGTCGGCGAGCGGCCGTTCAAGGGCGCGTACTCGCTGGTGTCCGTGGCCGGCTTCGCGTTGATCGTGTGGGGGTACGGCCTGGCGCGCCAGCAGCCGGTGGCCCTGTGGGGCGTGCCGCCGGTGGGCATGCGGCACGTTGCGGCTTTCCTCACCCTGCTGGCCTTCATCCTGGTCACGGCGGCCTATGTGCCGCACAACGAAATCAAGCACCGGCTGCACCACCCGATGGTGCTGGGCGTGAAGGCCTGGGCCCTGGGGCACCTGCTGGCGAACAACACGCTGGCCGACCTGGTGCTGTTCGGGTCCTTCCTGCTGTGGGCGGTGCTGGACTTCCGCGCGGCGCGCAAGCGGGACCGCGAGACCAGCACGGTCTACGTCAAGGGCAAGGTCCAGGGGACCGTCACCACGGTGCTGATCGGCGTGGTGGCCTGGGCCGTGTTCGCTTTCTGGCTGCACCGCGTGCTGATCGGGGTGCAGCCCCTGGGCGCGGGCGCCTGATGCCTCAGGTGCCGCGGCCCGTCTTCTCCTGCAGTTCGTCGATCTTGCGGGATGCCTCGGCCTTCGTGAGCTCGTCTTCGACATCCTCCTTCGCCTCTTCGGCGAGCGTGTGCAGGTAGGAACGCTGGGCCCCGGTCATGGGCTCGTCGCCCGTGACCCAGTGCTCGGGGTCCTTCCGCATGTTGCTTTCCTCGGCCTTGGATTGGGTTTGCTTGTCGGTCATGTGGACTCCTGACTGTCGATAAGCACAGTATCTGGATCCGGTCGCCGCCAGCATGTAGGCGCATGCCGAAAGCTCCAGGCCAAGGGGAAGACGTCCGACACGCCCGGGGGGCGCTCCTTCCCAGAATGGGTCGACGACATGGGGCTTTCCAATGGATGAACTCAAGGCATCACGGCGGAGCCCACCCTGCAACGCACCCCATCGAGAAGGAGCAAGACCATGACCCATCGCTACAAGGCAAACCCCCAGGACAAGCAGGCCGGCCACACCGGCAAGGTCGAAAACGACACCAACAAGCAGGGCGAGGAAAAGGCGACGCAGACCAACGAGGGGCGCCGCACGGCCTCCAGCCGGCACGACCGCGAGGATCACATCGGCAACAACCAGGCCAAGATGCGCCGCGGCACCACGCAAGGCACGACGTCGCAGCAACCGCCGATGAAGGAAGCGCGCGGAGGGAACAAGCGGGGGATGTAGGTCGGCAACCGAATCCACGGCATTGCGGCGTCGCGCCGCGATCCATGGGGCGTTGGCTGAGGCGCCCCATGGATCCCGGATCACGCCCCGGGATGGCATGGCGGCGTGCCATGCCGCAGGATGACGACCGTGCGGGTCAGCGCCGCAAGGCGACGCTCATCTCGCGCATGACGTCCTTGGCCAGCGCGTCGGCGATGTCGTTGACGCCGGTGACCGCGGCGGTCTGCTTGTACTCGTAGCCCTCGGTTCCGGCTTGCCACCGGCCCGCGGCAGGAGCCGCCTGTTGCGGGACGGCGCGGCTGTAGACGCTCACGATGTTGTAGCCGCCCTTGAGGTCCTTGGCGCGCACGTCGAAGCCGTAGCCCAGGGGCGCGTCGCGGTCCTCCACCAGCAGGACTTCCAGGATCATCTCGCCGTGCTTGACCAGCGCGTCGGTTTCGATCAGCTGCTGGTCGCCGCCGCCGCGGTGTTGCGAGGCGGCCGTGGTGCGCATCACCACGTTGCGATCGACGAAGCGCATGCCGGCGCGGCCCATCGCCGCGACGAAGGCGCGCTCCAGCATCGCCGCATCGCGTTCGGCGAGCCGCGTGCTGCGCGCGGGGTCGCCCGTCTTCACCGTGCCGGAGGTGTGCACCCAGGTGTTGTCCGAAGCGTTGGAGCTCTGGCCGCCTGCGCTGGCGCCGTTGCTGCGGTTGGCATTGCGCGTCTCGCTCCGGCTCATGGTTTGCGTTGCCGACTGGTCGCTCAGATCGCGGTTCCACATCAGCACGACCCGTGGCCGGCCCGCGGCGGCGTAAGCCCGGGCGAATGGCATCGCTGCGTCCGGCGCCGGTGCGGCAGCGGGCGTGGCCTCGGGCGTGGCGACCGGCAGCTGCCCTTCGCGCCACTGCGCGATCGCCGGCGCCGCGGCGAGCAGTGCCGCGGTGCTCAGGGCTGCGAGCCGCGGCTTCACTGCGCCACCTCGATCAGGTAGTTGGCCACGTCGTGCGAGATGGACAGCTCGGTGTAGACGGCGGTCGCGCGCGGCTCCAGGAAGACCTGCTTCCACGCGCTGGGCGCCTCGGCCGGCGCCTGGCTGGCGCGCAGGAAGGAGGTGCGCACGCGCACCACCTGCGGCCGGTCGGCGCAGGAGACGAAGCGCGCCGTGACCTGGACGGTGTCGGTGGGGCTGCGTTCGGAGAACAGGCTCTGCACCGCCATGAGCTGAGAGGCGTGGTGCGAGCCGTACTGCACGCTGTTGAGCGGCATGGCCGTCATCTGCAGGCCATAGGACTGGCCGACGAGCGCCGGACCCGGACGCGAGGGATTGGTGTTCTGCACGCATTCGACCACCAGCGGCGGCGAGTCGGTGGCACAGCCGGCGGCGCCCAGGGCGAGCAGCGCGGCACACAGGATCTTGGTCGTGTTCATGGTTTCTTCCTCCTCCTCACTTGCCGGCCACGAACTCGGTCTCGAGCATCTGGCGCAGGGCCTTGTTGCGATCGCCCCGGCTGCTTTCGGGGTTGAACTTCTCGTCGACGGGTTGCACGACGGGGGTCGCCGCGTCGGCGCGGCCCCAGGCAAGGGAACAGCGTCCTTGCACGGTCACCAGCGGCATCGGCTGGGACTTGTCTTCGACGAGCAGCATGGGCGGGGTGCGCGGTGCCACCGCCGCCGGCGCGACCTTCGCGTTCGCGAGCGGGCCGCCTCCCTTCACCGCAAGCTTCGTCGGCGCCTTGCCGGCGGGAGCGGCCGGGCGCGGTGCGGCCCGCTCGTCGAGTGCCGCGGAGTACAGGTGGATGCGGGCCGGCAGCGTGTCCCAGGCGCGGACGTCCGCGGCCGGATTGGCGGAGGCCTCGATCGCCTTGGCGGCGACACCGATGAAGATGCCGGCCAGGCCGACACCGCCCATGCGGCCGTCGCCCAGGGCGGCACCCATCATCGCGGCCTGCGTGCCCACGGTGACGCCCACGTTGCCGACCGCCGCCGCGTTGCCCTTGAAGTTGGCCTTGCCGGCCATGATGCCGTCGACTTCCCGGCCGCCGCGCGTGGTGGCCTGGTAGACCAGATCGCCTGCGAGCGGCAGGTTGCCCACCGTGCGTCCGGCGGAGGTGCGGATCCTGGGCACGGTGTCGGGCCCCGTGCCCGGCTTGAACTTCAGGATGTGCTTGTACTGGCCATCGCCCCATTTCACCGGCGCCGGGCCGCTTTCCACCAGCACCAGCGCGGCACCGGGGGTCTTCTCCAGCGACTGGATCTTGCTGTCGATGGCGCGTGCCTCTTCCACCAGGTGCTCGCCGCGCACGCGGTCGTTGTCGCAGGAGGAGGCCCAGCCCGCCAGGTACTTCAGCAGGCCGAAGTCGCTCTGGTACACGGCGGACTCGGCGGAACTGAGGGTGATGTGCCGGTCGGCGGCCAGGAAGGCGGCGCGGGCGTTCTGGAAGTCGCCCTCCTGCACGTACAGCAGGCCGCGGTAGTAATAGAGCATGGCCCGCTCATAGGGCTCCCCCTTGAAGTCCTTGACCGATTCGCCGTTGAAGAGGCTGCGCGCCTTTTCCGCGTTGGCGTCGCCGGCGTAGATCTCCTCCACGCGCGCGATCGCCTCGTCGAAGGCCTTGCGTGCCAGGTTGAACCGGCCGTGCTCCATGGCGGCGAGGCCCAGGCGCTGCAGGTTCAGCACCGCACCCCATTCGCCCTGCTCGTAGAGCGCGAGCATCAGCGGCCGGGCCCATTCCTCGTGCGGGGCGGCGAAGGCGGCGGCGGCCTCCTTCACCGCGGCACGGTCCATCTCCGCCCCCGGTTGCGGGGCCTGGGCCTGGGCCGGCGCCGCCGGCGCCATGTCCTGGAGTTTCTTGAAGAAGTCCCCCAGCTGGGCGGCGGCGGGGCCGGCAGCGAGGGCGAGGACGGCGCACGCGAGCGCCGCACGAACCAGAGGTTTGCGCATGGATGCTCCTGGGGAGTGGCGGGCTAGCGGTACATCACGTCGTCGGAGGCCGTGCGTTCCATCTCGTACACGTTGGTCCAGACGATCTCGCTCGTTTCGAGGTCGAAGAGCTCGAAGGTGATCTGCGTGTAGCGGCCGATCATCCCGGTGCGCTGCGAGCGCTGGTCCAGGGTGGTGATGCGGCCGCCCAGGCGGAAGTCCGCGCCCAGGGTGCCCTTGGTCATGCCCTTGGTGCCGACGTCGGTGACACCGGTGCGTTTGAGTTGCCGCTCGGATTCGACCGCCGCCGCGTACTGGCGGCCGACGAAGGTGAGCTTGCCATCGGCGGCTCGGTTCAGGGAAACGCGCAGGCGGTCCGTGATGATGTTGCGGTTGATCGGTTGCGAGGAGTCGTTCGTGAAGGCCCCGGCATCGACGATCACCCGGGGGGCATGGCCGTCCCGGTTGCGCTGCATCAGGCGGCGGGAAGCGAGCATGTCGCGCATCATCTGGTCGGACATGCTGATGATGTCCCGGCCCTCGATGCCGACGCCGCGGATCGGGCTGCCGACCTGGGGGTTGACGTCCACCGGGGCGACGCCGCCGCTGTTGGTGGGCATGGTGTTGCAGCCCGCCAGGGCGGCGAGAAGGAAAAGGGTGGACGCGAGGCGCCCGGCGCGAGATGCCATTGTTCTGCTCCTGTGTTGCACGCAGTTACTATTCTTAATGCTGCGTCACACATTTCGCCATTCCCCGTTTGAGGAATGCCGGTTTCGGGAGCGGCGCCCGGAAAAGAAGAAGGGCTGCGAAAGCAGCCCTTTGTTCTTAGTGCGGGTCGCGCAGGTCGCTGAACTCGAAGCAGCAACAACCCAGACCGAGCTGGCAGCCCTGGGGTCGCCATCGGCCGTCGGCGAGCTTGATGAAGAACTGCTGTCCGACCAGCAGCCGGCGCAGCACCGGGTCGAAACCGATGGAGGCCTGCGGCTCCAGCGAGGCCGCTACGACGCTGCCTGTGACGAACGAGTCGATGGCGAAGGTCATGTTGCGGAATTCTCCTGCTACCCACAACGCGACGCCAGCACTGTCGTTGACAGTGGTGTTCCGACGCAACGGGTAAAGGAGTTTGAAGCGCGGATAAGGGGCACTCAGAGGTGCACGCCGACCCGACGGGGGAACAGCTCGCGCTCCATCAGCGCCAGCATGTTCGTCCAGCCCTTGCGGCTGGAGTCTTCGACCATGCGCGAATGCTCGCTCGTGCCCATGTCGTGGGTGAGGGTCAGTTCGCAAACCTGGGGATTCACCGCGGCGATGTCCACCGTGACGCGCGTCGGGTCCTCGGAGCCGAAGGTCAGCACGCTGAAATCGAAGACGATGCGACGCGGGCGATCGAGTTCGACGTACTTGCCCATGTGCACCACGTCGAACACGCTCTCGTCACCGTCGGCGGCAGGGCGCCGGTCGATGACGGTGAAGCCGCCGCCGACCTCGGGGTTGATCTCGCACTGCATGACGTTGCCCGTGCGCGTGCGAAACAGGAAGCGCGAAGCCTGGTTGGGGGTCAGCCAGGCGTCGTACACCCGTTCCGCGGAGGCGCTATAGCGATGCGTGACGCGGATGACGACGGGACTGCTCATCCGTACTTTATCGCTTGACAGGCGGCGAATGTCAATCCTGTCATTCTTGACAGGCCTGGCTTAGCGGCCGAGTTCCGGCAGCTCGATCTTCACCTCGAGCACTTCCAGGTTGTCCTGCCGCGCCACGTCCACTTTCAGGTGCGTCGGATCGATCTTGACGTACTTGCTGATCACCGCGATCAGGTCCCGCTGCAGCGCCGGCAGGTAGTCGGGCGAGCCGCCGGGGTTGCGGCCACTGCGCTCGTGCGCCAGGATGATCTGCAGCCGCTCCTTGGCCACGCTGGCCGTTTTCTTCTTCTCCCCGATCAGGAAGGACAACAGCGACATGCTCACTTCCTCCCGAACAGGCGCTTGAGCAGCCCGGCCTTCTGCGGGTCGACGAAGCGCAAGGGCTTGTCTTCCCCGAGGAAGCGGCCCACGAAGTCCAGGTAGGCCTCGCTGACGTCCGAGCCCTTCAGGTGCACCGCGGGCGTGCCCTGGTTGGAGGCCTGCAGCACCGACTCCGACTCCGGGATGACCCCGATCAGCGGGATGCGCAGGATGTCCTGGATGTCCTCCAGCGACAGCATGTGGCCCGAGTCCACCCGGTTCGGGTTGTAGCGCGTGATCAGCAGGTGCTCCTTCACGGGCTCCTTGCCGTCGATGGCGCGCTTGGTCTTGCTCGCCAGCATGCCCAGGATGCGGTCGGAGTCGCGCACCGAGGACACCTCGGGATTGGTCACCACCACGGCCTCGTCCGCGAAGTGCATGGCCATCAGCGCCCCGGTCTCGATGCCGGCGGGCGAGTCGCAGACGATGTACTCGAAGCCCATGGCGGCCAGGTCGTTCAGGACCTTCTCGACGCCGTCCTTGGTCAACGCCTCCTTGTCGCGGGTCTGGCTGGCCGCCAGCACCGACAGATGTTCGTTGTGCTTGTCCTTGATCAGCGCCTGGTGCAGCGTCGCCTCGCCGTGGATCACGTTGACCAGGTCGTACACGACCCGGCGCTCGCAGCCCATGATCAGGTCCAGGTTCCGCAGGCCCACGTCGAAGTCGATGACGGCGGTCTTGTGGCCGCGCAGGGCCAGGCCGCTCGCGAAGCTGGCGCTGGTGGTGGTCTTGCCCACCCCTCCCTTGCCGGAGGTGACGACGACGATCTTTGCCATGGGTTGGGTTTCCTTTACGGTTTCAGCGGCTCCATCACCAACTTGTCGTCGATCAGCCGGACCTGGGCCGGCTTGCCGCGCAAGGTCCTGGGCAGCGGGTTCTCGCTGGTGCGATAGACGCCGGCGATGGAGAGGAGTTCGGGTTCGAGGCACAGCGTGAGGATGCGTGCCTCGGAGTCGCCGCGCGCGCCGGCGATGGCCTTGCCGCGCAGCGGTGCATAGACGTGGATGTGGCCGTCGGCGATCACCTCGGCGCCGGCATTGACCATGGACAGCACCACGAGGTCGCGGCCGCGGGCATACACCTGCTGGCCGGAACGCAAGGGCTTGTCGATCACGAGCGCGTGCGCCGGCTGCTGGATCACGATGGGGGGCAGGGCTTCCGGCTCCTTTTCCTTCTCCCTCGGGGCAGGGGCGGGCGCCACGGCTGCTTCGGGTGCGGCGGCCAGTCCGGCCTTGAGCGCCGCACGCATCTGCGCCTCGGTCCCGCCCTTGGCCGCGATGGGCACGACGCGGTAGGCCGAGAGCAGCTTCAGCAGCGCCTCGAAATCGACCTCCGCGCCGGCGAGCGGCGACAGGTCGATCACCAGCGGGTCCTGGTCGAAGAAGTCGGGAATGTCGCCGAAGCGATCCTGCAATTCCTGCGCGAGCGTCTGCAGGTCTGCGGATTTCAGCAGCAGCGCCACGAGCGGGAGGTTGGCGCTCTTGATCTCGAACGTGGCAGGCGCGCGTCCTGCGATGGCAACGGTCATCGGTACTGCAGTGAAGAGGCGCGCGGAGTTTAGCAGCGAGGTGTAACGCTTCAGGTTTCAAGAGCAACCGTCATCCCATTGGGCGAGCCTGCCATCTGCGTCCTACCGCGCTTGGAGCATCCCGCGCCTTGCGCCGCGCCGGCCTCGCGCCAGACTGGCTGCAGACAAAGGAGCTGCAGATGAATGCCTATCCGCACCACCCCACCCACTGGCTCGGCATCGCCGTCGTTCTTGCACTGGGGCTGATGGCCGTCGAGGCCATCGGGCAGCAGTCCACCAACAACCTCAGCCCGAACGCCTCTGCGGTGTTCCAGGGCCGACCCGCCATGTCCGGCGCGCAGGCAGGCCTGGGCGCCATGGCCGGCCCGGCCCAGGGCGGCATTGGCCTGCAGGGTTCCGAGGGCGCGGGCCTGAACCTGCGCCGTCCCCGCATCATCGAGGAACAGATGGCGGCGCTGCCGCCGGTGGCCTGCGCCGACCTGCCGCGGACATCAGCCGCGGAACAGCCTCCGTGCCTGCCGCAGGTCCGCGACGAACGCTTCGATCGCCGCCTCGCGCTGCTCGGGATCGACGCGCAGCAGCGCGGACGGATGTAGGGTCACCAGCACGTCCAGCCCGTCTTCCCGGGGCAGCCACTGCCCGCGGTTGACGGTCACGGGCACGGCGCGTCCCAGCAGCGAACGCGCCGCGCTCGCGCCCAGGGCCACCAGCGCCGCGGGCCGCACCAGGGCGATCTCGTCCTCCAGCCAGTGATGGCAGGCGGCGATTTCGCGCTGCGTCGGGCTCTTGTGGATGCGGCGCTTGCCGCGCAGCTCGAACTTGAAATGCTTGACGGCATTGGAGACGAAGGTCTGCTCGCGCGGGATGCCGGCCGATTCCAGGGCGCGTGAGAGCAGCTTGCCGGCCGGGCCGATGAAAGGGTGGCCTTGCAGGTCCTCCTGGTCGCCGGGCTGTTCGCCGACCAGCATGAGCCTGGGCTGGAGCTTGCCTTCGCCGACGACGGACTGCGTGGCGATTTCGCCGATGGGGCACTCGCGGCAGGCCATGGTGGCTGCCTTAAGCGCGGCGAGGGAATGGATCGGGGCGCCGGGCCGTTCAGCCATGGTGCGCGGGGAACACGCGCGCATAGCAGGCCAGCCAGTCGGCATCGTCCGCGTCGTGGCGGGGCAGCTCCGCGGCCGGCACGCCGGGGCCGAACAGCAGCTGTCCACCTTCGAACCGGACGCTGCGGTCCGGCGTGAAGATGGCCCAGCGCGCCGCGGGCAGGCGCTTGGCCAGCCAGGGGCCCACGGCCTCGACGACGTGGTGCGCCGGCTCATAGCAGCCCACCTGCAGCTCCTGGCCCTGCGCGTCGCGCAAGGTGTGAAGGGCCAGGTTGGCTTTCATCTTGTGGACATCGCGGCGGACGGCGTGCGCCATGTGCTGCGCCTGCAGCATGTCGGCGTCGGCCGGTTCGTTGCGCAGCCCGGGCTCGTGCACCAGGCGCCAGAGCAGGCGGTACAGCAGGGAAAAACGTTCCGGGTCGCGGTGCAGCACCACGAATTCGCACAGGCGGGTGAAGGAGGCGGGGACGATCGCCGTGGCGGCGCGGGCGACGTTGCGGGGGCGGCTTGCCTGCGGTGACTGGGCGTCGCTCCAGGCATCGGCAGGGGGCTCCATCTGCCACTGCACTTCGTTGGGGGGGACCTGGTGAGCGAGCAGCTGCCGGGCCTCGGATCGGAAGCCTGCCAGGTCCGTGTGGCCGGCGAGCTTGGCTTCCATGATGGTACTGCCGATCATGTTCAACCTCGTTTGCGGCCCTTGGCGGCCGCCTTCTTCCTGGTCGCGATCCGTCGGGGTTCCGCCGTGGCGGCCGCCCGTTCGGCGGGCGTCGCGCGCCTGGATTCCGCCGCGCTGGGCGCGCGGGGTTCGATCGTCGGTGGCGCCATGAACCGGGGCGGCACGGTCGTCATCAGGGCGACCCACTGCTGCCAGCCCTTGGCCATCCAGTCGAAGGTGGCGCGGTGCCAGCGCGACGCGGCTTCCCAACCCGCGAGGGGATCCAACAAGTCGTCCTGCGCCTGCG
This sequence comes from Ramlibacter sp. G4-7, assembly GCF_057784995.1. NCBI lineage: Bacteria > Pseudomonadati > Pseudomonadota > Betaproteobacteria > Burkholderiales > Comamonadaceae > Ramlibacter > Ramlibacter sp. G4-7. The sequence goes on along the minus strand of NZ_JBYNTT010000003.1, from coordinate 77,635 downwards.
CGGCGTGTTCGGTGCGTGTCTCCATCTGGATCATTGTCAGAAGGAATGCCTCTGCTGTGCGGTCAACGTATGTAATTGCTTCATGCCGGGACATGCTTGCGCGTGCGCATCTCGAGCTTCAGGTAGAGCAGCGCACCCGCCAGCAGGGGTGTCAGGTAGAAGATCGCGCGGTAGGCCAGCAAGGCACCCAGCAGCTGGTGCTCCGGGATCTTGTGCGACAGGAGGGCGATGAACACGGCCTCGGTCACGCCCAGGCCGGCGGGGATGTGCAGCATCACGCCGGCAATCGCGGCCACGAGCAGCACGGCGAGCACCTGCGGATAGTCCACCTGGCCCTGCAGCAAGGCCCAGGGCACGGCCGCCATGGTCATCCAGTGCGTGCAGGAGATCGCCAGTTGTGCCGCCGACATGCGCAAGGTGGGCAGGTCGATGTCGTGCCCGCGGATGGTCCAGCTTCGCTGCCGGCAGAAGGCACACAGGCCCAGGTAGATCACGCTGAAGGCCAGCAGGCCGACGCCCACCAGCCGCAGCTCCTCGTGGTCGATGCCCCACTTGGGCGGCAGCTCCAGTGGCGCGATGGTGAACACCAGCCCGGCCAGCAGGATGTAGCCCAGCCAGTTGGTGATCATCGACAGCGTCACGATGCGCGTGATGTCCCCGTAGCGCAGGCCCATCTTGCCGTAGAGGCGGTACCGGAAGCCGATTCCGCCCACGAGCGACCCGAGGTTGAGGTTGAAGGCGTAGCTGGTGAAGCTGATCTGCATCACCTTGCGGTCCGGCAGGCGGTGGCCGGTGTAGTGCCGGCCCACCACATCCAGCAGGCTGTAGACCACGTGGCTGACGGCCGCGAACAGCAAGGCCTTCATCAGCACCGGGCGCGGCAGCTCCAGCATGCTTTCCTTCACCCGGCCCCAGTCCACGGTCCGGGCGTAGCGCACCAGCAGGAAGGCCACCGCCAGCAGGAAGGCGATGCCGACGATGCGCTTGATCCACGGCCACCAGGGGTGGTTGCGCATCAGGCCTTCTCCCGCGCGGGCAAGAACGAGGGCAGGGGCTTGCCGCCCATCGCGGCCGCGGGCAACAGGCGCGGCACGTGCCGGGGCAACCACTGGGCCCAGCGGGGGTAGTAGCGCGTGAAGTGGTACGCGAGGACGCTGCGCACCCGGTCCCAGCCTTTGAGCTCCCCGAGCGTCTTCTCGGTCACTTCGCTGCAGGCGGCGCACATCAGCTTGTCCAGGTTGGCGGACAGCGTTGCGTTGAAGGCGCGGTCGCGGATGATCACGTTCGACTCGAGGTTGAACGACAGGCTCATGGGGTCGAGGTTGCTCGATCCGACCGTGCTCCATTCGTCGTCCATGACGGCCACCTTGCCGTGCAGGGGCCGCTCGCAGTATTCGTAGATGCGCACGCCCGCGCGCAGCAGGTAGTGGTACAGCATGCTCGCCGCCGTCTTGACGAAAGGCATGTCGGGCTCGCCCTGCAGGATGAGCCGCACGTCGACGCCGCGCCGCGCTGCCCGCTTGAGCTCCTTGATGACGCGGTAGCCCGGGAAGAAGTAGGCATTGGCGATGACGATGCGCTTCTTCGCCGCGCGGATCGCGATGCGGTAGTGGCGCTCGATGTCGTCCATGTGGCGGCGGTTGTCACGCACCACGAACATCGCATCGGCGGAACCCGCAGCGGGCAGTTCTTCCGTGGGCGTGCGGAACTGCTTGCGCCCGCGCCACCATTGCCGCCGGTGCCGCGCATGCCGCAGGCCTTCGGCCAGCGCGGAGTGGGTGAAGCGATGGATTTCCGCCACCAGCGGGCCGTGGATCTCCACCGCATAGTCCTGCTTGGCCTCGGGGCCGAAGTCCTTCAGGTGGTCGGCCGAGTAGTTGATGCCGCCCACGAAGGCCACCTCGCGGTCCACCACCACGATCTTGCGGTGCATGCGGCGCAGCAGGTGCGGACGCAGCCCGAAGGGGCGCGGGCCCGGATTGAAGGAATGGATGCGCACGCCCGCCGCGCGCAGGGCGCCCAGGAAGTGCTCGGACAGGTCGGGCGAGCCCCAGTCGTCGATGGTGATGTCCACCTGGGCGCCGCGGCGTGCGGCGGCGATCAGCGCCTCCTGCAGCTGCAGTCCCACCTTGTCCTCGAACAGGATGAAGGTCTCGACGATCACTTCGCGCCTGGCGTTGGCGATGCAGGCGAACACGCGCGGGAAGAACTCCTCACCGTTTTCCAGAAGGGTGAAGTCGTTGCCCGGGATCCATCGTCTCTGTTGCATGACGCCCTCAGAGACGGATCTCGGCCACCAGCGGCGCGTGGTCCGACAGGTGCGACCAGGGACGGCGCGGCAGCACCACCGGCAGGTGCACCGAGCAGTTGCGCACGTAGATGCGGTCCAGCGACAGCACGGGGAAGATCGCGGGAAAGGTCTTGGCGGGCTCGCCGTAGGCGGTCAGGAAGATCTCGCGCAGCCCCGCTTCGCGCCACAGGATGTCGTTGGCACGCCGGCGCCAGTCGTTGAAATCGCCGGCCACGATCAGCGGCGCGCCGGCCGGCACTTCGGTGTGGGTGATCTTGCACAGGAGGTCCAGCTGCTGCTGGCGGTGCGCCTCGGCCAGCCCCAGGTGCACGCAGATCGCATGCACCGGCTGCGGCGAGTCCGGCACCTGCAGCACGCAATGCAGCAAGCCGCGCTTTTCGGGTCCCGCGATCGACACGTCGTGGTTCTGGTAATGCACGATCGGGAACTTGGACATCACCGCATTGCCGTGGTGCCCCTTGGGATAGACCATGTTGCGGCCGTAGGCGAACTGCGGCCAGATGCTGTCGGCCAGGAATTCGTACTGGCCGGCGTCGGGCCAGTCCTCGATCTTCTTGTCGTGCTCGTCGTGCATGCCCAGCACTTCCTGCATGAACACGACGTCCGCGCCCACCTTGCGAACGGCATCGCGCAGCTCGGGCAGGATGTAGCGCCGGTTGAAGGTGGTGAAGCCCTTGTGGATGTTGACCGTCATCACCGTGAGTTGGGGGGTGGCCACCTTGACTTCCGGCGCCTCCTGCAAAGGCTGGCTCATGTCGCTCATTGCGCTTGTCTTCTTTGTGCGTGGGCTCTTTTTGTAAAGGCCCAGCTGGGGTGCAGAAGTAGGACGCAAGGCCAAGATCGTGTGGCGGCCGTCGGCGCGACTTGTGGCCCGGCGCCGAATGTGTGTTTCGACTTCGCTGCGCGGGCGGCGCTTGTAGGAGTCTGACTTTCCTGCGTGCAGGCGCGCGGCTGAGGGCGACGTCGGTGGCAACCCAATTTGCCGCGACGTGCGCCGCCGCAACGCTGAGGCATGCCCGCCGCAGCGCGTGTCGTTCCACACTCCCGGCCCATGGAAATCCGGACCATGGCGCGTGCTTGCGTGGCCGCGCTGCTGCTCACCACCTTGCCGCTCGCCCACGCATTCAACCTGCGCCCCGACGGCGTCGCCTTGCAGGCCGGCGCCGGCGAGGGCACCACGATGGCCGGCGTGGGCGTGATCTGGGACTGGAACTTCTGGCGCATCCGTCCGAAGACCGAACTCACGGCGCACACCGAGTTGATGCTGAACCAGTGGCGCGGCGATGCCGTCGACAGCGGCCCGCGGCACTATGCGCAGGTGGTCCTGCTGCCGACGCTGCGCATGCGCTTCGGCCAGGGCGGCTCGCCCTGGTTCTGGGAGGTGGGCATCGGTGCCAGCTGGATGGACCACAAGTTCCACACGCCCGACAAGGAGTTCAGCACCCAGTGGAACTTCTACGACGTGCTGGGCGCGGGCTACACCTTCGGCGGCAAGGAGGGCAGCAACGAGCTCAACCTGCGCCTGGTGCACGTGTCCAACGGGGGCTTTCGCAAGCCCAACCCCGGGCAGGACTTCGTCCAGTTGCGTTACGTGCGCTGGTTCTGAGGCGCGGGCACACGCTGTCCTACGGCCGGCTTGAGCCCTGTCCGATAGGGGCGGCGCGCGAGCGCTGCACACTGGTTCAAAGCGCCCGGGCATCCCGGGCTTCCCAAAAACCGAACCGTACGGAGTTCTCGATGAAGCAATCCACTCTTTCCCTGATCGTGGCCGGCCTGGTGGCCGTTGGCGGTATCGCCCAGGCAGAAACCTTCGACGCGCCCACGAAGGCGGGTGAAGCCAGCACCATGACCGGCGGCCAGCCCAACCAGCTGACCACCAACTCTCCCTACTCCGACGGCACGGTCTGGGTCGACACGACGGTCCTGGGCGCCGCGCCCCCGACGGTGACGGTGCCGATGGACCACTACGTCTACGTCCAGCCGGGGTGGAGCGGCAGCAACCAGCAGCGCCACCAGGCAGCGGCGACCTTCAACACGCCTGCGCGCGCCGGTGAAGCGAGCACCATGACCGGCGGCCAGCCGAACGTGTCCACGGACAACCAGCGCATCGCAGCGGACACCTATGTGCCGGTCTGGAGCGTGCCGTCCTACTGATCGGTCTGCCCCCATGAAAAGCCAGGCCCCGCCTGGCTTTTTTCATGGCTGCGCACCGCGTGCTGGCCCGGCAACTCCTACGCCCATCCGCTCGCGTGTCCGATACGGATCCCGTGGCGACAAGACGAAAGTGTTCATGCGAACCCCGGCATGGGCCGGGCGAACCCATCGATCGAACACGGAGCTCCGCATGAAGAAGTCCCTCATCCTGATCGCCGCCGGCCTGCTGGCCGGTGCCGCCGGCATCGCCCAGGCCGAAACACTGGTGCTGACCGGCCACCACGTCATCGACACCGTTGCTGCCAACGGCAAGCACACCTACTGGATCGACACGCCGGTGCTGGTGGGTTCTCCCATCCGCGGCGCCAGGCCGGTTGTCACCATCGACTCCACGCCGGTCGCAACGATCGAGGCCAGCTCCCTGCTGGCGCTCGCGCCCGCGACGATGATGGACGCCACGGTGCTGGGCGCCGGGCCCGTGATGATGCCGATGCCGATCGTCGAAACCAACAAATAGCGATCGCCGGGGCCCTGGCCCATCCGCGACGAAGCCAGGCGCAGCCTGGCTTTTTCAATCCCAGCGCGGCCGCCGTGCTGGCCCGGCGCCTCCTACGGCCATCCACTCGCCTGTCCGATACAGCCGGCGTGGCGGCGGCCCAAACTGGGTTTCACGTGCCCGGCTGTGCGCCGGGAAGCCACCAACACAGACCCGTACGGAGTATCCCAATGAAGAAGATGTCTCTCTCCCTGATTGCCGCCGGCGTGATGGCCGCGGCCAGCTTTGCCCATGCCGATGCGATCTTCTATCCCGACGGCAGGGTCGTCGATCTCGGCGTCACGGGCGCCGACACCCTGGCACTGGACTCCAGCAGCATGGACACGACCGTGCTCGGCGCGGGTCCGGCCTCTTCCGTGACGACCACGACGACCGTCACGCCGCAGTACGAGTACGTGTACGTGCAGCCGAACATCAACTTCAACCGCAGCGTCGCCCTGAGCCAGGTGCATCGCAACGCGCACCTGATGCATCGCGGTGACTCCAAGATGCGCCACCAGGCCGCTGCCACCTTCAACACGCCGGCGCGCGCGGGCGAGGCGAGCACGATGACGGGTGGCGCACCCAACGTGTCCACCGACAACCGCGCCATGGTGGTCGGCAGCTACAACATCCCTTACAACGTGGTGAGCGTGGACGGCCCGTACTACGTGTTCTCGTACTAAGCGCTGCGCGCGCCCATGAAAAAAGCCAGGCACTGCCTGGCTTTTCCTTTGCGGGCGGGTGCGATCAGCTGCGCGGGCCGCCATGGCCCTGGCCTTCGCCGTGACCGTGACGGTGGCCATGGCCACCATGGCCACCGTGGCCGCCCTTGCCGCCCAGGAACTTGAGGCTCTCGGCGTCGAAGGTCTTGCGCTGTTCGCCGTTGAGCTGGGCGTAGAAGGTCTTGGTGGCGTCCATGCGCTTGTCCATGTCCGCATTGCGCTGGGCGCGCACGGCGCGCATGCGATCGATGCGCTCGGGTGTGGTCAGGCGCTCGATCTCGGCGCGATCGGGGCGCTGGTGGGGGGTGGACTTGAGCGCGGCGGTCCAGGCGTTCCAGGCGCCTTCCTGCGCGGGCGTGATGGCCAGCTTGGCCTTCAGTTCGCCCAGGCGCTGGGCCATGCGTTCCTGCATGCGGGCGCGGAACTGCTCCATGCGGGCCGCGTCGGGTCGGCCGGCCGGGGCGACCGGTGCGGTCTGCGCCTGGACGGCGGCGCCGAAGCCGATGGCGGCGGCCAGGCCGGCGGCGAGGAGGTGGCGACGATGCGGTTTCATTGGGGAGGTCCTTTCGAGGGTTCCGGACCGCTGGGCGGGCCCGATGGACAGGAGTCTCGGTTCGCGCTGTGTCTCATCCATCGCGCCCGCGTTGCCGCAGTGTAAAGACCGGTGTTTACGTGCAGGCTACAAGCTGGGTCGTGTCCGTCCTACGGGAAGCGCCCACCGTGGCAGACATACGTCACGGACGGGCAGTCCCACAGTCGGAGCCTACACAGACGTTTCCCAGGAGTACGAGATGAGGTACCAGAATTTCCTGCGAGCGGCCGCCGGAGTGCTGGCTACCGCATTGCTGTCCGCAGGCGCTGCCTACGCGCAGGGCAAGCAGCCCGAACCGGTCACGATGACCGACACGGCCCCGACGCCTGCCGGGGACCGCTCCAGCATGGGCGCGGTGATCCTGATGGACCAGCCGGTGCTGGCCCAGCGCGAGCAGATGCTGGCTGTGCAGGAACGCTCCGCCGTCGACACGCGCTCCATGGGCGCCGGCCCGACGCGCATCCTGCGCGACGTGATGACGCGGGAAGAACTCAAGCGGCAACAGGCCCTGGACGCCGCCGAGAAGTCCAAGGCGACGCCCAAGTAACGCAAGGAGCGGCCAACGCCTTGCGGCCTGGTCCCGCTGACGACGTCCTCCCGGCGCCAGCGGGATGCCTTTTTTGGGGCCGTGACAAGCCTTGCCCCGCTACCTCGCCAGTTCCTCCAGGATCGGGCACTCCGGCCTCTCGTCCCCCTGGCAGCAGTGGATGAGGTGCTTGAGCGTGCGCTGCATCTCCTGCATCGCCGCGATGCGCTGCTGGAGGTCGTCGGCGTGCTTCTGCGCGATCCTGCGCACGTTGGCGCTGGCGCGGCGGCGGTTCTGCCAGAGGCCCACCAGCCCGGCGATCTCCTCCATCGAGAAGCCCAGGTCCCGCGCGCGCTTGATGAAGCGCAGCGTGTGCACCTCGGTCTCGCTGTACTGGCGGTAGCCGCTGTCGGTGCGCGAGACCCGCGGCAGCAGCCCGAGGCCCTCGTAGTGGCGCACCATCTTGGCCGACACCCCGGACAGCCGCGCGGCCGCGCCGATGTTCACCGGCCAGGCGACACTGGCCCCCGGCGCCTTCACGCAGCGACCTTGTAGCCTTCTTCCTCGATCGCGCGGGCGATCGCCGCACGGTCCTGCTGCGACTGCACGTCTACCTGCCCCGAGGCGAGGTCGACCTTGACTTCGGCCTGCGGGTCGACGGAACGGACGGCCTGGGTGACGGCGCCCACGCAGTGGCCGCAGCTCATGCCTTGCACCTGGAAGGTCTGGTTCATCCTGCAATCCTTTCGATGTTGGTTGGGAGGTCCAGAGCTTGAACCTTGCCACCATGGTAAGGTCAAACCGCCGCGTCCCATGCCCCTGAATGCCGACGGGTTGATGCGGCGCAAGGCCTTGACCTTGCCACCATGGCAAGGTCCATCCTGCACCCATGGACACATCCACCACCGCCCCCGCCACCCTGGACCTCGGCGTTGCCGGGATGACCTGCGCCTCCTGCGTCAACCGCGTGGAGCGTGCGCTCAAGAAGGTGCCCGGCGTCAGCGATGCCGTGGTGAACCTCGCCACCGAATCGGCGCGGGTGACCTATGCCCCCTCGGAAGACGCCGAGGCGCAGATCCGCCGCGCCGTGCGCAACGCCGGCTACGAGCCGCGCAGCGCGCAGCAGGCGGGCCAGGAGGTGCTTTCGCCCTGGGCGGGCTTCCTGCCGGTGGGCGTCGGCCTGCTGCTGTCGCTGCCGCTGGTGATTCCCATGCTCGGGGACCTGGCCGGCAGGCACTGGATGCTGCCGGCCTGGGTGCAGTTCCTGCTGGCCACGCCGGTTCAGTTCGTGCTCGGTGCCCGCTTCTACAAGGCGGGCTGGCACGCGCTGAAGGCGGGCACCGGCAACATGGACCTGCTGGTCGCGATCGGCACCACGGCGGGATGGGGACTGTCGATGTGGCTGTGGCTCGCGCAGGGCCACGCGCACCTGTACTTCGAGGCCTCGGCCGTGGTGGTCACGCTGGTGCTGCTGGGCAAGTGGCTGGAGGCGCGCGCCAAGTACCAGACGACCACCGCGATCCGGGCCTTGCAGGCGCTGCGGCCCGAGATTGCCCACGTGATCCTGCGTTCGGGCGGCGAAGCGGACCTGCCGCTCGCCGAAGTGATGGCGGGGGACCGGCTGGTCGTGCGGCCCGGCGAGCGAATTCCCGCCGACGGGGTGCTGCAGCAGGGGGACACGCACGTCGACGAGTCCATGCTGACGGGCGAACCGCTGCCGGTGGCCAAGGGTGAAGGCGCGCGGGTGACCGGCGGCAGCATCAACGGCGAAGGGCGCTTCGTGTTCCAGGCGACCGCGGTCGGCCAGGAGAGCGTGCTGGCGCAGATCATCCGGCTGGTCGAGGACGCGCAGGCGGCCAAGGCGCCGATCCAGCGGCTGGTGGACCAGGTCTCGGCCGTGTTCGTGCCGGTCGTGCTGGGCATCGCTGCGATCACCCTCGGCGGCTGGCTTCTGGTCGGCGCGGGCATCGAGGACGCGCTGATCCACGCCGTCGCCGTGCTGGTGATTGCCTGCCCTTGTGCGCTGGGCCTCGCGACACCGGCAGCGATCATGGCCGGAACCGGTGTGGCCGCGCGGGAGGGCATCCTGGTCAAGGACGCGCAGGCGCTGGAGCTCGCCCACCGCGTCGACACGGTCGCTTTCGACAAGACGGGAACGCTGACGGTGGGGCAGCCGCGGCTGGTGGACTTCGTCGTCGCGCCGGGTGCGGACGCGAATGCGCAGCTGGCTGCCGCGGCGAGCCTGCAAAGCGGCAGCGAACATCCCCTCGCACGCGCGGTGGTGCTGGCAGCGCGCGAGCGCGGCATCGCGCCGCCGCCGCCGGACAGCGTCCGCGCAGTGGCCGGTCGCGGCACGGAGGGGGAAGTTGCGAACCGCAGCTACCTCATTGGCAGCCTGCGCTGGTTGCAGGAACTGGGCGTGTCGCTGGAGCCGCTGCACGCGGACGTGCAGCGCCTGCAGGGGCAGGGCGCGACCTTGTCGGCACTCGTTGAACGCGTCACCGACGGCCTGGCGCTGCGGGCGCTGATGGCCTTCGCCGACGAGCCCAAGCCCGGGGCGGCGCAAGCGCTCCGGCTGCTGCGAGAGCGCGGCCTGCACCTGGTGATGATCTCCGGCGACAACCGCGCGGCCGCCGGCGCCATGGCCATGCGCCTCGGCCTGCAGGCGGCCGAGGTGCAGGCGGAGGTGCTGCCGGGCGACAAGGCGGCGCGCGTGGCGGCGCTGCGCGAGGGTGGCCACGTGGTGGCGATGGTCGGGGACGGCGTGAACGACGCACCCGCCCTGGCCGCGGCCGACGTGGGCATTGCCATGGGGACGGGAACGGACGTCGCCATGCACGCCGCCGGCGTGACCCTGATGCGCGGCGACGTCGCGCTGGTGGCGGGTGCGCTGGACATCTCGCGGCGCACGGTGCGCAAGATCCGGCAGAACCTGTTCTGGGCCTTCGCGTACAACGTCGCCGGCATCCCGCTGGCGGCCCTGGGGTACCTGAACCCGGTGGTGGCCGGTGCGGCGATGGCGCTGTCCAGCGTCAGCGTGCTGACCAATGCCTTGCTGTTGAAGCGCTGGCACCTGCGCACGCGTTGACGTGCGTCAAAGGCGCGCGCGGGGCTGCGTGCGAATCTGCTGCCAGGAGACCCGACCATGCCCAGACCTGCCCTGCAAGTGATCCGCGACGAACATGCCGCGGTGTCCGCCGTCCTGCGTTCCCTGCTGCAGATGCTGGACCGCGACCCCGACGAAGAGTCCGAGCGCTTCTTCGACGTCCTGCGGGCCATGCTGTTCTACATCGACGAATTCCCCGAGCGCCGCCACCACCCGAAGGAGTCGGACGTGCTGTTCCCCAAGCTCGCGCGGGTGGCGCCGCAGCTCATGCCCGTGATCCAGAAACTGGAAGAGGACCACATGGCGGGCGAGCACCGCGTGCGCGAACTGCAGCACATGCTGCTCGCCTGGGAGCTGCTGGGCGACAGCCGCCGCAAGGCCTTCGACGAGGCCGCCCGCAAGTACGTGCGCTTCTACCTGGAGCACATGCGCACGGAGGAGACCGAGTTGCTGCCCGTGGCGCAGGAGGCCCTGAGCGAGAGCGACTGGGCGGAGCTGAACGCCGCATTCGATGCGAAGGGCGACCCCTTTGCGAGCGGCGACCGCGACCCGATCTACGACCGCCTGTTCACGCGCATCGTGATGCGGGCCCCGGCGCCGATCGGGGTGGGACCGGAATGAAGATGTCGCCCCGGCCTTGAGCCAGGGTCCATCGGGCGACCGGTGGGACGCTCCTTTGGATTGCGGGTCCAGCCCGCAATGGCATCCTTATTTTTTCGCCAGCGCGGGATAGTCCGTGTATCCCTCGGCCCCGCCGCCGTACAGCTTGTCCTTGCGCACCGCATTCAGCGCCGCGTTCGCCTTCAGGCGTTCGACCAGGTCCGGATTCGCGATGTACTTCATGCCGAAGGCCACCAGGTCGGCGCCGTGCGCCAGTGCCTCTTCGGCCATCGCGCGGTCGTAGCCGTTGTTGACCATCCAGGCGCCCTTGGCGCCCGCGTCGCGCCAGGCCCGCAGCATGGCCTGGTAATCGAAGGGCCTGCCTTCCACTTCGCGCGGGCCGCCGGTGGCGCCCTCGATGACGTGCAGGTAGGCGAGGCCCAGGGGACCGAGCTGGCGGGCGACGTAGTCGAACAGCTTCTGCGGGTTGTCGTCGGCGATGTCGTTGGCCGGGGTCACCGGGGACAGGCGCAGTGCCGTGCGCTCGGCGCCCACTTCCTCGGCCACCTCGCGCAGGATCTCCAGCAGGAAGCGCGCGCGGTTCTCGATGGAGCCGCCGTAGTCGTCGGTGCGGCGGTTGGTGCTGCTGCGCAGGAACTGGTCGACCAGGTAGCCGTTCGCCCCGTGCACCTCCACGCCGTCGAAGCCGGCGAGGATGGCGTTGCGCGCCGCGTGGCGGAAGTCGCGCACGATGCCGGGGATCTCCTCGGCGTCGAGCGCACGCGGATCCGACACCGCGACGAAGCCCTCGGGCATGAGGAAGGTCTTGGTCTTGGCCGGGATGGCGGAGGGCGCCACCGGCTGCACGCCGCCCGGCTGCAGGCTCACGTGCGAGACGCGGCCCACGTGCCAGATCTGGCAGAAGATGCGGCCGCCACGCGCGTGGACGGCCTTGGTCACCTGGCGCCAGGCGTCGAGCTGCTCGGTGCCGTAGAGGCCGGGGACGTCGGCGTAGCCCTGGCCCTGGTGCGTGATGGCCGTGCCCTCGCTGATGATGAGGCCGGCACTCGCGCGCTGCGCGTAGTACTCTGCCATGAGCGGCGTGGGGATGGCGTTGGGCGCGCGGTTGCGCGTGAGCGGCGCCATCACGATGCGGTTGGGCAGCTGCAGCTTGCCCAACTGCACGGGTTCGAACAGTGTCTTCATGGTGTGTTGGTCATGGGAAGGCGCGCAGGGTTCCCCTTGTTGCTTGTCATTGCGGGCGCGCCAGGGAGGAAGCCTTTCGGTGCAGGCCCGTGGATCCCGGCGCGAGGCCGGGACGACGATGCTGTGCTTAGGACAGCTTTTCCACCTTCAGCGCTTCCTGCACCGCCGGACGCGCACCCACGCGCTCGTTGTGCGCAACGAGGTTCGGGTAAGGCGAGAGGTCGATGTTCAACGGCTTGGCCCAGCGCGTGACCGTGTAGAGGTAGGCATCGGCCACGGTGAAGTGCTCGCCCATGACGTACTGCTTGCCTGCGAGCTCCTTGTCGACGTAGGCGAAGCGGTTGGCGATGCGATCGCGGTAGATCTGCTTGCCCTCTTCCGGCATCCCCGGGTTGAACAGCGGCGAGAAGCTCTTGTGGATCTCGGTGCCAATGAAGGTGAGCCACTCCTGCAGGCGGTAGCGGGGCAGGGTGCCGGCGGCCGGCGCCAGGTTCTTGTTGGGGACCTGGTCGGCGATGTACTGCACGATGGCCGGGCCTTCGCGCAGGCGCGTGCCGTCGTCGAGCTCCAGCATCGGCACGTAACCGAGCGGATTGATCGTGTAGTAGTCCGTGCCGTCCTGCAGCTTGTGCGTCTTGGTTGGGGCCATGACCGGTTCGAAGGCGAGGCCGGCTTCGCGCAACACGATATGGGGGGACAGGGAGCAGGCGCCGGGGGAGTAGTACAGCTTCATCGTTGTTTCCTTGCTGTGGGCTGTGGGGAATGTGAACAATTCCATGCTAGCCCGGGTGCGGAAAACCTGCACGGCTTGGGGCTGCTGCAGAGCTTCGCCACAATGGACGGATGGTCAAGGTCTTGAAGTGGTTGGGAGTCCTGGTGTCGCTCTTCGTGCTGCTGCTGGTGGCCGCGGCGTTCGCGCTCCAGTACTGGTTGCGAACGGACGACTTCCGCACGCGCGTGGAAAAAGAAGCAAGCGCGGCGCTGGGCGCGCCGTTGCGACTGGGCAAGCTGTCGATCGACCTGTGGCCGCTGCCGGCGGTGGCGGCGGATGACGTGCAGATCCAGACGCGTCCCTTGCTGACGGTGGGCCGCATCGAGGCACGCCCCGGTTATCCCGCGCTGCTGGCGGGCAAGCTGGAGATCGCCACGCTGACGGTGCGCAAGGCGGTGCTGCCGCAGGCCGCGATCGCGGCACTGGGCAATGCGATGGCGAAGAAGGACAAGGGCGCCAAGCCCGCGGCCAGGCCGGCTTCCGCGCCGCACAGCACCATGGACATGTTGCCGCGCAAAGCCGTGTTCGACGACATCACCTGGATCGACGAGAAGGGCCAGCGCATCACCATCGATGCGCAGGCGGACCTGGGCCGCGACGGCCTGCTGGACGACGCTTCCTTCAAGATCGTGCAAGGACGCCTGGCGGGCACGCACGGCAGGATCGAGCGTGACGGCAACCACTGGCCCGTGCGCATCGACATCGGCGGCGGCCGCATCGCCGGCAAGCTGCAGTTGCAGGCTGGCAAGTCCGGCAGCCAGGTCCTCAGCGGCAACCTGAGCACCGAGAACGTCGAGGTTTCCGCGCTGACGGCGCCGAGCAAGCCGCTGACGGGCAAGCTGCAGGCCCAGACCTCGCTGCGCTCGGAGTTCCGCGACGTGGGGCAGGCCGTGGACGTGTTGAGCACGCAGACGCGGTTCACCGTGCGTGACGCGCTGGTGCAAGGCATCGACCTGCAGAAGGCGGTGAACACCGTGGGCCTGAGTCGCGGCGGTTTCACGCGCCTGGACACGCTGGCGGGCCAGGTGAACACGCAAGGCAAGGCCGTGCACCTGACGAACCTGGTGGCGACCTCGGGCACCATGTCCGCGACCGGCAACGTGTCGATCTCGCCGGCTAAGGCGCTCAATGGGCAGGTGAACGTGGATCTCTCCACCACCAAGGGTGCGCTGGGCGTGCCGCTGGCGCTGGGTGGCACGGTGGATGAGCCCAGCGTGATGCTCACGCGCAGCGCCATGATGGGCGCGGCCATCGGCACGCTGATCGCGCCGGGTCCGGGCACGGCCGCCGGTGCGGGTGCGGGGCAGAAGATCGGCGACAGCCTGCGCAGCCTCTTCGGCGGCAATTGACCCCTGGGCACGGCGGGCCGCCAGCCCAGCCGTGTCAAAGCGCCTACAGCGCGCGTGGGCGACGGACGATGGCTGCCGCGGCATGCGGTCCCTAGCATGGAGATTCAGCCACAGCCTTGCGGGCATCCCATGCACCTGTCGACGGTCGAAACGGTCCTGGAATACGAGGTCCATTCGCCCACCCATTTCTGCTTCAACATCGAGGCCGCCCACTGGCCGACCCAGAAGATCCTCGGTGAGCGCCTGGCGATCTCGTCCGGCGTATCGCCGCACAGTTACACCGATCCACGCAGCGGCAACCGCTTCATCCGCTTCGACGCGCAGCCCGGGCCGCTGCGCGTGGACTACAAGGCCGAGGTGGAGGTGCACACGCCGCCGCCGCAAAAGGGCCTGACAGAGACACCGGTCAGCGAAGTGCCCGACGAGATCCTGCCTTACCTGCTGGCGACGCGCTATTGCGAGTCCGACGTGCTGTGCAGCGAGGTGGTGAACCTGTTCGGGCAGGTGCCGCGGGGGTACGAGCGCGTGCGTGCGATCGAGGAGTGGATCCGCACGCACATCACCTACAAGGCAGGCAGCACCGACGCGAACACCACGGCACAACAGGTGTTCGCGCAGCGCAAGGGCGTGTGCCGCGACTTCGCGCACCTGGGCATCACCTTCTGCCGCGCGCTGAACATTCCCGCGCGCATGGTCGTGGGCTATGTCTGGTTCGACGAACCCCCGCAGGACTTCCACGCGCTGTTCGAGGCATGGCTGGACGGACACTGGGTGCTGTTCGACCCGACCGGCATGGCGCCGGTGGACCGGGTGGTGCGCATCGGCACCGGCCGCGACGCGAAAGACGTGGCCTTCGCCACCATGTTCGGCTCGCTGCGCATGACGCGCAAGGAGGTCATGGTGCTGGAACACGACCCCCGCCCGCCGCAGGCCGCGGCACCGGCGTCAGCGCCCGCGTTGGCTGCGGCGAGGCACGTGGAGGAGGCGGCTTGAGGGGCTGGATGAAAACGGACAGCCGTGCGGCTGTTGGTCGTTCTCGCGCGTCTCAGGTCTTGTACGAGGGATCCACGCGATCGAGTTTGCGCAGCAGCGCCGGCCACGCGATGCCCGCGCCCTGGCCGGCGGTCACGGTCTTCAGCACCTTGTCCATGCCCACCATGATCTTCGGGTCGACGTAGTTCAGCTCGCCGCCGGCCTGCGCGTCGATCTGGATGCGGCAGGTGTTCTCGAAGGTGTACATGGAAAGCCAGGCCTCCTGCACGCTGCGGCCGATGGTGAGCAGGCCGTGGTTGCGCAGCATGAGGAAGTTGCGCTCGCCCAGGTCCTGCTGCAGCCGCGGCCTCTCGTCGTCGCGCAGCGCCACGCCTTCGTAGTCGTGGTACGCGAGGGAGGCCAGCACGAAGGTGCTTTGCTGCGAGATCGGCAGCACGCCGGCCTTCTGCGCGCTCACCGCCACGCCCGCGCGGCTGTGCGTGTGCAGCACGCAGCCTGCGTCCTCGCGCACCTGGTGGATGCAGCTGTGGATCACGAAGCCCGCGGGGTTCACCGGGAAGGGCGAGTCGATCAGCTTGTTGCACTGCTGGTCGACCTTCACCAGCGACGAGGCCGTGATCTCGTCGAACATCAGGCCGTAGGGGTTGATCAGGAACGCATGTTCCGGCCCCGGCACGCGCGCGCTGATGTGCGTGAAGACCAGGTCGCTCCAGCCGTACAGCGCCACCAGGCGGTAGGCGGCGGCGAGGTCCACGCGCAGCTGCCACTCCTCGGCGCTCACCACTTCGCGCAGGGATGCGATGTTCATGGGGTCTCCTTCAGGTAGATGGACTGGCGGGGCTGCGCCATCACGCGGCGCAGCAAGGGCATGAATTCCTCGATCGGCAAAGTCTGCGCGCGCGGATCGAACGCGGGGTTGTCGTAGAGCGCGCAGAACTCCTCGGTGCGGTCGTAGTGCGGGTGATGCTTGAACCGGTCGCGCAGGTTGCGGTCCAGCCCCAGGTGGTGGAAGAAGTAGTGGCCCTGGAAGATGCCGTGGTTCTGCACCATCCAGTGATTGGGCGCGCTGACGAAGGGCTTGAGGATGGCCGCGGCGATGTCGGGGTGGTTGAACGCGCCCAGCGTGTCGCCGATGTCGTGCAGCAGCGCGCACACCACGTACTCCTCGTCGCGGCCTTCGCTCAGCGCGCGCGTGGCGGTCTGCAGCGAATGCGTGTAGCGGTCCACCGGAAAGCCGCCGTAGTCGCCCTGCAGGAGTTTCAGGTGGGCCACGACGCGGTCGGGCAGCGCCTGCGCGAAGGGCATGAACTCGCCGGCGATGACATGCCAGTCGGCGGCGGTGCTGTCCTGCATGCGGACGAAGGTGGCGCGAGCGTTCATGGGGGCTCCTCCTGCGACGCGATTCTTGGCCGCGGCTTGACCCCTCACTGTCAAGATTTGGACAATCGCGGGAAGTCCCGCCTGCTGGCTGTCACCACCGTGCCATCCCCCATCGCCACCGCCGAGTTGCTGCTGCGCCTGGAAGCGAACCCCTGGTTCGCTGCGCTGCCCGTGGCGGAGCGCAAGGCGGTGGTGGCGGCGAGCGAACGACAGCACTTCGCGGCGGGGGAGATGCTGTTCCGGCAAGGCGATGCGGTGCCGGCCGGGCAGGGCGCTTTCTACGGCGTCGTCAGGGGCGGGGTCAAGGCGTCCAGCCTGCGCGAGGACGGCAAGGAGGCGATCCTCGTCGTGCTCGAGGCGGGCAACTGGTTCGGCGAGATCTCCCTGATCGACCGCCTGCCGCGCACGCACGATGCGACGGCGGTGGGCGACACCGAGGTGCTGGCGTTGCCGCGCCCCGCCTTCGACCGCATGATGAAGCGCCCCGCCTTCGCGCTGGCGGTGTGCCGGCTGCTCGTCGGGCGCGTGCGGTCCCTCTACGGCATGGTGGAGGATGCGACGCTGCGCTCCACGCGGGCGCGGGTGGCGCGCCGCCTGCTGCTGCTCGCGCGCGGCGACGCGACGCAGGCGCGCGACACGCGCCCGGTGGTGCCGGTATCGCAGGAAGCGCTGGCGATGATGCTGGGCGTGTCGCGGCAGACCTTGAGCAAGGAGTTGCAGGGCCTGGCGAGGGAAGGCGCGATCGAGCTGGGATACGGGAAGATCGCGATCGCGTCGGCGGCGCGGCTGGAACGCTTCGGGGTCGACGCCTGAGCGAAGGTCATCCCGGGCTGGGGGATCCATCGGGCAGTCGATCGAAGCCGGCGAGTGGCTTGCGGGTCAGGCCCGCAACGGGATGGTGGGCGCGGTTGCCTGCTCCAGCGCCGCCAGCCACACCATCGCCTGCTCGTTCGCGGTCCCGCACATCTCCCGCGACGGCTGCAGCCCGCCACAGAACGCCGGCCGCTCCGGCCGGCCGAAGATCCGGCAGCGGTTGTCTGCATCGAGCTGGACGCAGCGCACGCCCGCCGGTTTGCCATCGGGCATGCCCGGGATCGGCGAGGTGATGGAGGGGGCGATGCAGCAGGCGCCGCAGCTGCTTCGGCAGTCCATGCGCTCTCGTTTCGCTAGCGCATCAGGCTTGCTGCAGGCGGTCTGCCGCCCACAGCACCTGTTCCACGACGGCGTCCGCGCGCTTGCGGGATGCCTCCTCCACCAGGCGGCCCTCTTCGTCGAAGGCGCTGCCCGCGCGGCTGACGGCGAAGGTCTGCGGCGCCACCCAGCAATGCAGGTTCAGGAGCAGCGGAATGAGGTGGCTCTGCGAGCGGATGCCGCCCAGCGCGCCGGGCGAGGCGCTCAGGACGCCGACCACCTTGCCGCGCGAGAAGCGGAAGTCGTCCTTCCAGACGGGGTCGCTGCGGACCGGGCTGGACAGCCAGTCCAGCGTGTTCTTCACCAGCGCGGGGTAGCTCGCGTTGTACTCCGGGGTGCAGATGATCCAGGCCGGGTGCTCGTAGAACAGCTGCTTGAGCTTCATCACGTCCGCCGGCGTGCCCTTCGCCTCGAGGTCGGCGTTGTACATCGGGATGTCGTAGTCGCCCAGCTCGAGGTGCGTGACCTCCGCGCCGCGTTCGCGCGCCAGCCCCGCGACCTCGCGCGCGAGCTTGCGGTTGTACGAGGCCTGCCGGGTGCTGCCGGCGAAGACGAGGACTTTCATGGGCGCATTGGAGCATGCCCGGCAGCTTTCCCCTGCGCCTCGTAAAATCTCCCCCTTCCTGCTACCGGCCACCTCTGGCCCCCCGCGCCCGGTTCGGCGCCCACCCCGATGCTTTACCCCGAAGAATTCGACGTCATCGTCGTTGGCGGCGGCCACGCCGGCACCGAAGCAGCCCTCGCCGCCGCGCGTATGGGCTGCAGGACCTTGCTGCTCACCCACAACATCGAGACGCTGGGGCAGATGTCCTGCAACCCCTCGATCGGGGGCATCGGCAAGGGCCACCTGGTCAAGGAGGTGGACGCCCTGGGCGGTGCCATGGCCATCGCGACCGACGAGGCCGGGATCCAGTTCCGCATCCTCAACTCGAGCAAGGGTCCTGCCGTGCGGGCCACCCGCGCCCAGGCGGACCGCATCCTGTACAAGGCGGCGATCCGCCGGCGGCTGGAAAACCAGCCCAACCTGACCTTGTTCCAGCAGGCCGTGGACGACCTCATGGTGGAGGGCGACCGGGTGGTCGGCGCCGTCACGCAGATCGGCATCCGCTTCCGCGCCCGGGCCGTCGTGCTCACGGCCGGCACCTTCCTGGACGGGAAGATTCACGTCGGCCTGCAGAACTATGCCGCTGGACGCGCCGGCGATCCGCCGGCCCAGTCGCTGTCGGCCCGGCTCAAGGAGCTGAAGCTTCCGCAGGGGCGCCTGAAGACCGGGACCCCGCCCCGCATCGACGGCCGGACCATCGACTTCAGCAAGACCGAGGAGCAGCCGGGCGACCTGGACCCGGTGCCGGTGTTCAGCTTCCTGGGCCATGCGCACATGCACCCCAAGCAGGTGCCGTGCTGGATCACCCACACCAACGAGCGGACGCACGAGATCATCCGCTCGGGTTTCGACCGCAGCCCGATGTTCACCGGGCGGATCGAAGGGGTGGGTCCCAGGTACTGCCCGAGCGTGGAAGACAAGATCAACCGCTTCAAGGACAAGGACAGCCACCAGGTCTTCCTGGAGCCGGAAGGCCTGACGACCAACGAGTTCTATCCCAACGGGATCTCGACCAGCCTGCCGTTCGACGTGCAGCTGGGGCTGGTGCGCACGCTGCCCGGGCTGGAGAACGCCCACATCCTGCGGCCGGGCTACGCGATCGAGTATGACTACTTCGACCCGCGCGGCTTGAAGTCCTCGTTCGAGACCCGGGCGATCGGTGGCTTGTTCTTCGCCGGTCAGATCAACGGGACGACGGGTTACGAGGAGGCCGCCGCCCAGGGCTTGTTCGCCGGGATCAATGCCGCGCTGCAGGTGAAGGGGCAGGGCGCCTGGCTGCCCAGCCGTGACCAGGCCTACCTCGGCGTTCTCGTGGATGACCTGATCACCAAGGGCGTGACCGAGCCGTACCGGATGTTCACCAGCCGGGCCGAGTTCCGGCTGCAGCTGAGGGAGGACAACGCGGACCTGCGGCTGACCGAAGACGGCCGCCGCATGGGGCTGGTGGACGACGCCCGCTGGGACGCGTTCTGCCGCAAGCGCGACGCTGTTTCACGTGAAACAGAGCGGCTGAAGTCGACCTGGGTGAACCCCCGCATCCTCTCGACCTCAGAAGCCGAGCGCGTGCTGGGGACGACGATCGAGCACGAGTACAACCTCGGCGACCTGCTGAGGCGGCCGGACGTCGGCTACGAAACGCTCCTGTCCCTGGAGGGCGGCAAGTGGCGCGGCAGCGATGTTTCACGTGAAACGCTGGGTGCGCTGTATGAGCCCGTCGTCGAGCAGATCGAAATCGCCGCGAAGTACTCTGGCTACATCGAACGGCAGAAGGACGAAGTGCAGCGCGCCGCTTCCTACGAAAACCTGAAGCTGCCGGCCGAGCTGGACTACATGCAGGTGGCGGCGCTGAGCATCGAGGTGCGCCAGAAGCTGAGCAAGCACCGGCCGGAAACGCTGGGCCTGGCCTCGCGGATCTCGGGGGTGACGCCGGCGGCGATCTCGCTTTTGCTGGTCCACCTGAAGAAGAACAAGTTCAAGGGTTTCGTGGACGCGGCGAACCAGGCGGGGCAGGCGGCGGCATGAGCGCGGGTTTTTCTCCTGCCTCAGCCCGGGGAGGGTCGGGGCGGGAACGAATTGGCGGCTTGGGTTGGGCGCGGGACGAGGCGGCGGAGTGCCCCCACCCCAGCCCTCCCCCAGGGGGGGAGGGGGCAAGGCCATGATCGGCGCGGCGCCACTCGACCGGCTGCGGGCTGCGGCGGCCCAGCTCGGGCTGGATCTCTCCGACACCCAGCTCGACCAGCTTCTTTCCTATCTCGGCCTCATCGCCAAGTGGAACAAGGTCTACAACCTGACCGCGGTCCGCGACCCGGACCAGATGCTGGTCCAGCACCTGTTCGACAGCCTGGCTGCGGTCGGCCCCTTGCGCCGGTACACCGCCGGCAAGCCGGTGCGGCTGCTGGATGTCGGTTCGGGCGCCGGCTTGCCCGGCGTGGTTTTCGCGGTCTGCTGCCCCGAGATCCAGGTCGAATGCGTCGACACGGTGGGCAAGAAAGCCGCCTTCATCCAGCAGGCGGCGGTGCACTTGCGGCTGCCCAACCTGCGCGGCATCCACGACCGAGTCGAAAACCTCAAGGGCCCTTACGACGTCATCAGCTCCCGCGCCTTCGCGTCGCTGCCGGATTTCGTCGCCTGGTCGGGCGGGGCGTTGGCAGAGCAGGGCGTCTGGCTGGCCATGAAGGGCAAGTCCCCGGAGGCCGAGATCGCCGAGCTGCCGGCTTCAGCTCGTGTGTTCCACGTGGAACAGCTGGCCGTTCCTGAACTGTCGGCGGAACGCTGCATCGTCTGGCTGCGGCCGCAATCGGACGACGGGGTCGCCTCACCCCGCAGTTAAACTCGGCCTTCACCTGGAGAGGCCATGCTTGGCGTTGCTGATTACGGGGCGTTCGTCGCCGCGATCCTGATCTTTCTCGCCATCCCCGGCCCCGGCAACTTGGCGCTGATCACCTCGACCAGCAAGGGCGGCATCCGCGGCGGACTGGCCGCCACCTTCGGCGTCATCGCCGGTGACCAGGTGCTGATGTGGGCTGCCGTCGCCGGTGTGGCCACGCTGCTGGTCACCTACCCCGCCGCGTTCCACGCCGTGCAGTGGCTGGGTGCCGCCTACCTCGCCTGGCTCGGCTTGAAGATGCTGCTGGCCAAGCCCGGTGCCAAGCCGATCCTGAACATCCAGCCGCGCCACTACTTCAAGCAGGCCGCCGTCATCACGCTGCTGAACCCCAAGGCCATCGTGTTCTACATGGCCTTCTTCCCCCTGTTCGTCGACCCGGCCCGCCACCAGGGCCTGGTCACCTTCGGGGTGATGGCTGCGACCGTCGCCGTCCTCACCTTCCTCTACGGCCTGGGCGCCACCCTCCTCACGCACTTCCTCGCGGAGCGCATGCGCGCCAACCCGGTGATCGGGCGGACGCTGGAGAAGGTCGCCGGCCTGTGTCTCATCGGCTTCGGCGTCAAGCTCGCGGTCTCCAGGTAATCCATGGCAAAGATCTTTTGCGTCGCCAACCAGAAGGGCGGGGTCGGCAAGACGACCACGACGGTGAACCTGGCCGCCGGCCTGGCCAAGGTGGGCCAGCGGGTGCTGATGGTGGACCTCGACCCGCAGGGCAATGCGACCATGGGCTCGGGCGTGGACAAGCGCAAGCTGGCCCACACCGTCTATGACGTGCTGCTGGAGTCCGCCACCCTCAGCGAGGCGCGCATCAAGAGCGACCGCCTGATCGAGGCCGGCTGCAGCTACGACATCCTCGGTTCCAACCGCGACCTCGCCGGCGCGGAGGTGGAACTGGTGGACGTCGACCGCCGCGAGACCCGGCTGAAGGAGGCGCTCGCGCCCGTCCTCGCCGAGTACGACTTCATCCTGATCGACTGCCCGCCGGCGCTGTCCCTGCTGACGCTCAATGGCCTGTGCGCCGCGCACGGCGTGATCGTCCCCATGCAGTGCGAGTACTTCGCGCTCGAAGGCCTGTCCGACCTGGTGAACACCATCAAGCAGGTGCACGCCAACCTGAACAAGGACCTGGAGATCATCGGCCTGCTGCGCGTCATGTTCGACCCGCGCATCACGCTGCAGCAGCAGGTGAGCGACCAGCTCAAGGCGCACTTCGGCGACAAGGTGTTCAACACCGTGATCCCGCGCAACGTGCGGCTGGCCGAAGCTCCGAGCTACGGGCTTCCGGGCCTCGCTTTCGATCCCTCGGCCCGTGGCAGCCAGGCCTTCGTGGAGTTCGCGAAGGAGATGGTGGAGCGGCTGGGAAGCATGCGCAACCCGCCCGCCACGCCGCCGGCCGCCGCCGTCGAGCGACCCGTGAGCCTGGGCGGATTGCTACACAAAAGAGAGCAGTGAAGCCAAGCAACGTGCTGGTGCTGCCTGGCTGGGAGGGAAGCGGGCCGCGCCACTGGCAGTCCCTCTGGGAGCAGCGCCACGGCTACCGGCGGGTGGAGCAGCACGACTGGCTGAAGCCCTTGCGGGGCGACTGGATCGCGCGGCTGGAAGACGTGGTGCTGTCCTGCGACGAGCCGGCGGTGCTGGTCGCGCACAGCCTGGGCTGCATCCTCACCGCCGCCTGGGCTGCGCATTCGAGGAACACCCACCGCGTGAAGGCGGCGCTGCTGGTCGCTCCGGGCGACGTGGAGCGCCCCGAGATCCGCGAGCAGCTTCCCTCGTGGACGCCGATCGAGCTGCAGGCGCTTCCGTTTCCCAGCGTGCTGGTGGCCAGCCGCAACGACCCGTACTGCGCCTTCGAGCGGGCGCGCCTGTTCGCGCACGCGTGGAACGCACAGTGGATGGACTACGGCGACTGCGGCCACATCAATGCCGATTCCGGCCTGGCCAGCTGGCCCGAAGGCCACGTCCTGCTGCAGGACCTGATGAAAGACTGAGAGAACAGTGAGATGGTGACCAAGAAACCCAAGGGCCTCGGACGCGGCCTCGAAGCGCTGCTCGGACCCAAGGTGCAGGACCAGCCCGCGTCCGCGGGCGACGGCGCCGGCACGAACGCGGGCCTGCCCGCATCCTTGATGCTGGGCGACATGGTGCCCGGCATGTACCAGCCGCGCACGCGCATGGACGAGGGCGCGCTCTACGAGCTGGCCGAGTCGATCAAGGCGCAGGGCATCATGCAACCCATCCTCGTGCGCAAGCTGCACGAGGGTGAGAACGCGGGCAAGTACGAGATCATCGCCGGCGAGCGCCGCTTCCGTGCCGCCAGGCTCGCCGGCCTGGACAGCGTGCCGGTGCTGGTGCGCGACGTGCCGGACGAGGCGGCCGCGGCCATGGCGCTGATCGAGAACATCCAGCGCGAGGACCTCAACCCGCTGGAGGAGGCGCAGGGCCTGCAGCGCCTGATCAAGGACTTCGGCCTCACGCACGAACAGGCGGCGCAGGCCGTGGGGCGCTCGCGCAGCGCCGCGTCCAACCTGCTGCGCCTGCTCAATCTCGCCGACCCGGTGCAGACGATGCTGATGGCCGGCGACATCGACATGGGCCACGCGCGCGCGCTGCTGTCGCTGGAGCGGGCCGCGCAGATCACCGCGGCCAACCAGATCGCGCAGAAGAAGCTGTCCGTGCGCGAGGCCGAGAGCCTGGTCAAGAAGATCGGCGCGGAGTTCTCGCTGGTCTCGCCCAAGCCCAAGAAAGAGAAGTCGCGCGACATGCGCCGCATCGAGGAGGAACTGTCGGACCTGCTCACCGCGGAAGTCGAGGTGCGCGTGAAGAAGCGCGTCAAGCGCCACGGCCGCGTGGAGGAACTCGGCGAGGTGTCGATCCAGTTCGGCTCGCTGGATGAATTGAACGGCTTGATCGACCGGCTGCGGGGCTAGTCGCGATCCGCCTTCCCCGTTGGGGGGAGGGCAGGGGTGGGAGCAGCGCGTTGCGGGTCGGCCCCCATCCCGACCTTCCCCCAGAGGGGAAGGAGCCATCACACTCAGGGACGCGTCAGCGCTGCGAGCGCGCGCAGGTCCTTCGCCTTCCCGAGGCCCCAGCACGCTTCGATCAGCTGCTTTGTCTTCGCCGCACCGATCACCGGCTCGGACAGCTGCGTGAACTTCGCTTCCAGCATCTTGTCGGTCATCGGCTTTTGCAGCGAACCGATCGCGTGTTCCACGAAGACGTGGACCTTGCGGCCGTCCTTCAGGACGGCGGTGACGTCGGCGCTGGCCTCGTCGATGCTGTTGTCCACGGTGGCCTGCACCTTGCGGCGCAGTTCCACCATGTCGGGGCGGTTGACGATGTCGTCGTGGTACTCGTCTTCGCCCGCGCGGCCGAAGATGAGGCCGGCGGCGCAGCCGTGGTACACGCTGAACTTGCCTTGCAGGCCGTCCGCGGGTTCCTTCTTGCCCGTGAGTTCCAGCACCAGGGAGTGCACGCGCAGTTCGATGCGCTCGACCTGTTCGGCGCGCACGCCTTGTTCGCGCAGCTGCACGCAGGCATCGATGCTGGGATGGATCACGATGCCGCAGGCGAAGGGCTTGTAGCTGTTGAACGAGATCTCGAAGCGCTCGCCCAGTTCGTCGGTCGCTTCGTTCCACGCCGTCTTGGTGGACACCACCTGCGCCCAGCCGCGCGGCGCTTCCAGCGCGCGCGTGCTGGAGGTGAAGCCCTTGGCCGCCAGCAGCGCCGAGGTCAGGCCCGCGCGCGCGGCGGCGCCCGGATGGAAGGGCTTGGTCATGGTGCCGAACTGCTCGCGCAGGCCGATCGGCTGCGAGGCGGCGATGCCCAGCGCCATCTGCGTCTTGTGCGCATCCAGCTTCAGCAGGCGGGCGCAGCCGGCGGCGGCGCCCAGCATGCCGGTGGTGCCGGTGATGTGCCAGCCGCGGTCGTAGTGCTCCGGGTACACCAGGTTGCCCAGGCGGCAGGCGACGTCGATGCCCAGCACCAGTGCGTCGACCACCTCGCGGCCGCTCATGCCCTTGTGCTCCGCCAGCGCGAGCAGGGCGGAGGCGACGGGGCCGGCCGGGTGGATGATGGTCTTGAGGTGCGTGTCGTCGAAGTCGAAGGTGTGCGAGGTGATGCCGTTGACCAGCGCGGCGCTGGCCATGTCGACCTTCTCGCTGCGGCCGGCCACGGTGGCCTGCGGCGCCGGCTGCAGTTCGGCAACCGCGGCCAGGGCGGCGTCCGCCGCCTCGTGCTTCGCGGCGCCGACGGCGCATCCGAGCCAGTTGAGGAAAGTTCGGTGGGCTTCGTGGTCCACCGCGTCGTTCCAGCCGCGCGATGCGTGCGAGGCGACGTATTCGGCCAGGATCTTCGTGATGGGCGGGGCGTTGTGGTCGGCCGGGACCTGGGTGTTGCGGGCCATGTCTTTCCTTATGCGTCGATGTGCAGGTTCTGCGCCTTGACCAGCGCGCTCCAGCGCGCGATGTCGGCCTGGATGTACTTGGCGAAATTCTCCGGGCTCATGGCTTGCGGTTCGATCGCCTCGCTCGAGAGCTTCTCGCGCAGGTCGGGCGCGGACAGCACCTGGGCCAGCGAGACATTGAGGCGGCTCAGCACGTCATGCGGCATGTTCGCGGGACCGACGACACCGTACCACTGCATGGCGTCGAAGTTCTTCAGGCCGAGCTCCTCCATGGTTGGGACGTCCTTCAGCTGCTCGGCGCGGCGCTTGCCCGTCACGCCCAGCGGACGGAGCCGGCCCGAACGGATGTGCGGCAGCGCGGCGGCGAGGCCCGGGTACATGGCCTGCGTCTGGCCGCCGATCACGTCGGTGATGGCCGGCGCGATGCCGCGGTAAGGGATGTGCACCATCGGCACGTGCAGCTGCAGCTTGAGCAGCTCCATGGTCAGGTGGGTCAGCGAGCCCGAGCCGGCCGAGCCGTAGCTCACCTTGCCCTTGTTGGCGTTCAGCCAGGCGACGAAGTCCTTGAAGTTCTTCACCGGCAGGTTCGCATCGACGACCAGCACGTTGGGTGTCGCGCCGATCATGCCGACCGGCGTGAAGTCCTTGATCGGGTCGTACGGCAGCTTGCGCGTGGCCGGGCTGGTGCCATGCGTGGCGACGTAGCCTTGCATCAGCGTGTAGCCGTCCGCAGGAGAGCGCATGGTGGCCTGGCAGGCGACCACGCCGCCGCCGCCGCTCTGGTTGTCGACGACGAAGGTGCCGCCGAGGGCGCGCGCCTAGCGTTCGCAGACGGTGCGGCCCACCATGTCGCTGCCGCCGCCGGGGGCGACCGGCACGATGTAGCGGATGGGCTTGTCCGGATAGCTGCTTTGCGCGCGGGCGGCCGACCAGGGGGCGAGGGCCAGGGCCGGAGCGGCCTGGAGGATGGAGCGACGTTTCACGACTGCATATCTCCCGTGTTGGAATCCTTGTGGGTGACCAGGCGCTGGTGGGCGCGCTGGACATGGTCGGCCACCAGCTGCTCGGAGCGACGTGCGTCGCCCGCGCGCAAGGCGGCCGCGATTTCGCGGTGATCGGCGACCGAGGCCTGCATCCCCAGCCCGTGGGAAAGGTTGGTCAGGCGCGACAGATGCAGCTTCTGCGTGAGGTTGCGGTAGGTCTCGGTGAGCGCGGCGTTGCCGGCGGCTTCCACCATGAGCCAATGGAATCGCAGGTTCTCGCTGTAGTACGCGCTCACGTCAACGGCCTGGGCGGCATCCTGCATCCGACCGACGGAAGCGTCCAGGGCGTCCGCCAGCAGATCGCGCGCGGCCTGCGGGAGCTCCGCGGCGCGGCGTCCGGCGAAGCCGTCGAGCACGGCGCGCAACTCGTAAAGATCCCGCACTTCCTGGGCGCCGAGCTTGCGCACGAACACACCGGAGTGCTTGCGGGCCTCCACCAGGCCGGAGCTTTCCAGCTCGCGCAGCGCCTCGCGCACGGGCACCCGCGACACGCCCAGGCGGGACGCGACATCGGGTTCGTTGATGCGTTCGCCGGCCTTGATCTCGCCACGCAGGATCATGCCCAGCACGTCGTCCCGGACCAGTTTTCCCAAAGAGGTGGAGCGGACCGTCGCGGCCAGGGCCGTATCGGGTTCGGGCGCGGGGTCCCAAGGCAGCATATCCGAAATATTGTATACGATTACGTTTCGAGGGAGACGGGCGCCGGAACCGGCGGCTAGGATGAGCTTCATGTGCTTGGACGGAGCAATCCGATGAAAAGCCGGAACAGGGCGTGGATGTGGGCCCTCTGGACCTTGGGAGCCGTGGGTTGCGTGAGCGCCCAGGCGGAGACTTTCCGTTGCCGCCAGGCCGACGGCACCGTGGCCTTCCAGCAGTCACCTTGCTCGCTGGCGGAGCTGGTGATGCCGGATGCTGCGCCCGTCTCGGCGCCCGACCCGACCGCGAAGCCGGCGACCGTCGCGGCGCCGGACGCCTTCCCCGCCAGCCCGGCGAGCACGACACCTGCGCCCAGGCCGGTCGTGCGCGAGCGCCTGGTCACCGTGCCGGCGGCGGCGGCCGTGGCGCCCAGCGGCACGCCGTCCTCGGACGAACCCTTCGTGAAGCCGAGCAAGCGCAAGCGCGACATCCTGGAGCTGTCGGCCCAGTTCAACCGCTGCCGCTACGACGCGCCCGGCTTCGCCCAGAAGAGCGAGGCGGTCTACGCCGCGTGGATCCGCCGCTACGGCACCGTGCTCGCCGAATACGAGAAGCTGCTGGCCGCCAAGGTCCGCGCCAGCCGGCGCGGCGAGGCCAGCCTGCCGCTGAACCTGTGTACCGACGATTGGCTGCGCACGACCCTCGAGCCGCTCAGCCGCCCGCCCGATCCGCGCCTGCAGACGGTGGAGAAGACCTGGCAGGCTTTCCTGGGCGCACTCATGACGGGCGACCGCGCGGCGGCGCTGGGCTGCCTCGGGGGCAAGGCGGCAGCGGGCTGGAAGACCAAGGTCGACCAGATGAGTGACGAAGAGCTGCGCCGCGTCGCCGCCTCCGTGCGTGCGCTCAAGGTGCAGTGGGGTGACGACTACGAGAAGGAAGGCCTGGTGGCGGACACGGAGAACCGGGTGATCGCCATCGGCTTTCGCAACGTGAACGACGAGTGGAAGATCACCGAGCTCGGGGGTGCGCCGGCAGTATCGCTGCCGGTGGAACGGCCGCCCGCGCCGGCCAAGACCGACTGAATCTCATCGCGTTGGCGAGCGTGGGTGCCTTCCGGCGCCTTCGCCGCCATCCCGCGATGAATGGTGGCGTCACATCGCGAAGATCTTCCCTGGGTTCATGATGTTCTTCGGATCCAGCGCGCGCTTGATCGTGCGCATCATGTCCACGGCGCCCGCGCCGGCCTCGTCGACGAGGAAGCCCATCTTGTGCAGGCCCACGCCGTGCTCGCCGGTGCAGGTGCCCCCCAGCGTGAGCGCCCGGTGCACCAGCTTGTCGTTCAGGTCTTCCGCGGTCGCGCGTTCCTTCGGGTCGTTCGGGTCCAGCAGGTAGCCGAAGTGGAAGTTGCCGTCGCCGACGTGGCCGACGAGGAAATAGGGGATGCCGCTCGCATCGGCCTCCGCCACCGAGTCCAGCAGGCAGTCCGCCAGGCGCGAGATCGGCACGCAGGTGTCGGTGGAGATCGCGCGGCAGCCCGGGCGCGACTGCACCGCGGCGAAGTAGGCGTTGTGCCGCGCGGTCCACAGGCGCGTGCGCTCTTCCGGGGTCGCCGCCCACTCGAAGGCCTTGCCGCCGAACTCGGAGGCGATCTCCTGCACCGTCTCGGCCTGCTCCTTCACGCCGCTGGGCGAACCGTGGAACTCCATCAGCAGCATCGGCTCCTCGCGCAGCCCCAGCTTGCTGTGCGCGTTGACCATGCGCACGGTGTTCACGTCGATCAGCTCCACGCGCGCGATCGGCACGCCGAGCTGGATGGTCTGGATGGTGGCGCGCACTGCCGCCTCGATGCTCGGGAAGGAGCAGACCGCCGCCGAGATCGCTTCGGGAATGGGGTACAGGCGCAGGGTGACCTCGGTGATCACGCCCAGCGTCCCTTCGCTGCCGACGAACAGACGCGTCAGGTCGTAGCCCGCGGAGGACTTCTTGGCGCGGGTGCCGGTGCGGATCACTTCGCCGCTCGCCGTGACGACTTCCAGCGCCAGCACGTTCTCGCGCATCGTGCCGTAGCGCACGGCGTTCGTGCCCGAGGCGCGGGTGGCGCTCATGCCGCCCAGCGACGCGTCCGCACCCGGGTCGATGGGGAAGAACAGGCCGGTGCTCTTGATCTCGTCGTTGAGCTGCTTGCGCGTGACGCCTGGCTGAACGGTCACGGTCAGGTCTTCCGGATTGACGGCCAGCACCTTGTTCATGCGCTGCACGTCGATGCTGATGCCCCCTTGCACGGCCAGCAGGTGGCCCTCGAGCGAGGAGCCCACGCCGAAGGGGATCACCGGCGTGTCGTGCTCGCTGGCCAGTCGCACGGCATCGGCGACGTCTTGCGTGCTCTCGGCGAACACCACGGCTGCGGGCGGTGGCACCTGGAAGGAGGACTCGTCGCGGCCATGCTGCTCGCGCACCGCCAGGGCGGTGGAGCAGCGCTCGCCGAAGCGCGCCTTCAGCGCGGCGAGCAAGGCGGCGGGGACCTCGCGCTGCTGGACTTCGGGAACGAGGTGGGCGAGGGCGGCAGGTGCGTTCATGCGGGGACTCCGGAGGAGGCCCCAGTGTAGTCAAGCCGGCCGCGTCCCGGCCCCGGGCTTACCGCAGGGAGTCGTCGTACTCGAAGCGCGAGATGACGTTGTCGAAGTTGCGGTCCATCTCCTCGAAGCTCATGGTGGCGATGCTCAGCCGTCGCGCCTCCGCGCGGGTGAGCTCGCCGTCGTGGTTGGCGTCGGCGAAGTAGAAGGACCGGGCGCTGTCGACGGCGGAATAGCCGCCCGCACCGCCGGCGCCGTACTGGCCCGGTCCGGCGACGGGTCCGGCACCCATGACGGCCGTGGAGGTGGCACCGCCGGCCGGGAACAGTTCCGTCGGCACGTTGACGTCGCGGCCGCCGATGAGGCCGGGGCTGGTGGGCGCAATGCCGCCGGCCGGCACGGGCGAGCTGTTGGCGGCGATCGGGTCGGAGGACTGCGCCGCCCCGCTGCCGGAGCTGATGCCGGCAGGGAACACCGGCCGCAAGCCGGCGGGGTTGGGCGCGGCCGGTGTCGGGCGCGGCGCCGTGATGGCAGTCGTGCCCGAGCCCTGCGAAATCTGCCTTTGTGCATGGACCGCGGACGTGGCCGCGGCCAGGCACAGGCCGGTGGCGATGAGGCGTGCGAGAGGGGACATGGCAATCTCCGGATCGTTTGCCACCGGAAGCGCAGGTGGCCTTCTCGCATCGTGGCCGGGCGGTCCGCAACGGACGAGCCTCCGCGGACGCCAATTGCTGTAGGACCGTTCAGGCGGCTGGCGGACAATGGGCGGAAAGGAGAACACATGGGCAAGCGGCTGACCCAGATCGCCACGCGCACCGGCGACGACGGCACCACCGGGCTGGGGGACAACACGCGGGTTCCCAAGGACCACCTGCGCGTGCACGCCATGGGCGACATCGATGAACTGAACTCGCACATCGGCCTGTTGCTGTGCGAAGAGCTGCCGGCCGAAGCGCGTGCGTTGCTGGTGGAGATCC
The DNA here is from genome assembly GCF_057784995.1 of Ramlibacter sp. G4-7. Classification (NCBI taxonomy): domain Bacteria; kingdom Pseudomonadati; phylum Pseudomonadota; class Betaproteobacteria; order Burkholderiales; family Comamonadaceae; genus Ramlibacter; species Ramlibacter sp. G4-7. The sequence continues at coordinate 47,073 of NZ_JBYNTT010000003.1, read as the reverse complement.
AGCACCAGCTCTTCAACCTCGGCGGCGAGCTGTCCATTCCCGGTTTCGAGCTGCTGAAGGCCGAGGCGGTGCTGGCGCTGGACGAGGCGCTCGCCGAGTACAACGCGCAGCTGCCGCGGCTGGAGGAATTCATCCTGCCCGCCGGCAACCGCGCCGCCGCGCAGGCGCACGTGTGCCGCACCGTGGCGCGACGCGCGGAGCGCGCGGTGGTGGCGCTCGGGGCGGCGCAGACGCTGCGCGAGCTGCCGCGTCAGTACCTGAACCGCCTGTCCGACCTGATGTTCGTGCTGGCGCGCGTGTTCAACCGCATGAACGGCGGGGACGACGTGTACTGGAAGAGCGAGCGGCTGGCGCGGGGTGCGGACAGCGAGTAGGTGCATGTCGTGCCGGGCTGACCCGCGGCATCCACGACGCCACCGTCCCGCGTCCATGCTTGCGGGCTAAGCCCGCACCGACATGCTTTCGCGCTTTACGGCGCGGCCAGCACCGCCATCGTGATCCGCGACACGCACGTCAGCCGACCCTGGTCGTCGTGCAGCTCGATCGCCCACACTTGCGTGCTGCGCCCGATGTGCACCGGCGTCGTCTTGCCGGTCACCCAGCCGGACGTGGCGCCGCGGATGTGGTTCGCATTGATGTCCAGGCCGACGACCCGGTGGCCCGGCGGCGTGCAGTAGATCGCGCCGCAGGAGCCGAGCGTCTCCGCCAGCACCACGCTCACCCCGCCGTGCAGCAACCCGAACGGCTGCTTCGTGCGCTTGTCCACCGGCACGCGTGCGCGGATGAAGTTCTCGCCGACCTCCAGGAATTCCAGCCCGAGGTGCTCGGGCGCGGTGTCCTTGTGTGAAGTGGTGAGTGCTTCGACCGAAATGGGGCGGATCCAGATGGCAGGCATGGGTCGATGTTAGCGGCTGCGGGTCTCGACGCTGGGCGCGTCGGCGACCGCGACGCCCGGGGAACTGCTGCGGTTCAGCAAGGCCCACAGCAGGATGGCGCCGAAGGTTGCCGTGCCGATGCCGCCCAGGGCGAATCCGCCGAACTTCACGGTGAAATCGCCCGTGCCCAGCACCAGCGTGATGGCGGCGACGATCAGGTTCCTGTTCTGCGAGAAGTCCACCCGGTTGTCCACCCAGATCTTCGCGCCCGCGATGGCAATCAGGCCGAACACCACGATGCTGACGCCGCCCATGACCGGCAGGGGGATGGCCTGGATCACGGCGCCGAACTTGGGCGAGAAGCCCAGGATCACCGCGAAGGCCGCCGCGAACAGGAAGGCCGCGGTCGAATAGATCTTCGTGGCGGCCATCACGCCGATGTTCTCGGCATAGGTGGTCACGCCGGTGCCGCCGGCCGCGCCGCTCACGATGGTCGCGATGCCGTCACCCATGAAGGCGCGGCCCATGTACTGGTCCAGGTTGCGGCCCGTCATGGCCGTGACGGCCTTGATGTGGCCCAGGTTCTCGGCCACCAGGATGATCGCCACCGGCGCGATCAGCAGCATCGCCGGTCCGGAGAACTGCGGCGCGGCGAAACCGGGGGCGCCGAACCAGGCGGCGCTGGCGATGCCGCTGAAGTCGATCGGCTTGCCCAGGCCCATGCCATTGGTGAGGACGGCGTAGATGACGCTGGCCAGGATCAGGCCCACCAGGATCAGCAGTCGCTGCACCATGCCCCGCGTGAGAACCGCGACCAGGCCGACGCACACGAAGGTGACGACCTGCATCCAGCTCTCGAAGTTGCTGGAGGCCATGTTCTTGATGGGGATGCCGGCGAGGTTCAGGCCGATCACCGCGACCACGGCCCCGGTCACGACCGGCGGCATGAAGCGCTCGATCCAGCCGGTGCCCACCGCATGCACGATGGCGCCGATGATCGCGTACACGATGCCGCAGGCGATGATGCCGCCCAGCGCGACGCCGATGTTGCCGTTCAGTCCCTTGCCCGCATACGCCGTCGCGGCGATCACGACGCCGATGAAGGCGAAGCTCGAACCCAGGTAGCTGGGCACCTTGCCGCCGGTGACCACGAAGAAGATCAGCGTGCCGATCCCGCTCATGAGGATGGCGATGTTGGGGTCGAAGCCCATGAGGATGGGCGCCAGCACCGTGGCGCCGAACATCGCGATCACGTGCTGCACACCCATCGCCGCCGTCTGCGGCCAGGGCAGGCGCTCGTCGGGCGCGATCACGCCGCCTTGCTGCAGGACTTTCGCGTCCTTCTCCGTCCAGTCGAACATTCCCATCGTCGCTCCTTCTCCTCTGAATGGGGAGCGATGCTAGGTGCAATGTCCGTGCCGCGCAAGGCGGGCGCGCATGCGTTCAACGCGCGAACAGGACCACCTTCGCAATGACACCGGGGTCCTTCAGCAGCTTGCGGTGGCCCAGGCTGTCGGTGGGCAGCAGTTGCGCGCCCTGGATCGCGCTCGCGTAGGCCTGGCCGTCCGCGAAGGCATTGATGCTGTCGGCGCGATCGTGCACGACCAGCGTGGGCACGCGTATGCGAGGCGCCACGGCGCGGGGCTCGAAGTTCCGCATTAGGACGCCCTCGCGCGCCTCGATGTGCTTTTGCATCGCCGCGCGCGTCGCCTCGCTCAGGCCGAAGACCTGCGCGAAGTAGCGCGTGTAGTTGCGCGGCGAGGCCGGCGGCGCAATCAGCACCAGCTTGCCGACGGGAAGGCCGCGGCTCGTCGCGTAGGCCGCGGCGTTCGCGCCCAGCGAGTGCGCGGCCAGCAGGCCGATCTCGTAGCCCTCCTGCTGCAGGCGGCCCACGGCGTAGTCGATCGCGCGGGCGAACTGCGGCAGACTGCTGGTGCTGCCCGCGCTGCGGCCGTGCGCCGGCAGCTCCAGCAGCACCGGACGCCAGCCATGCTGGGCCAGGGATTCGGCCAGCGGCAGCAGCTGGCGCGCATTTCCGCCCCAGCCGTGCACGAGCAGCGCGACCGGCCCGTGCGCTTGCACGGGCTGCGAGTACACCGTCAGCTGCGCGTCCTCGAACGGCCAGTGCGCGGTCTTCCACTCCGCCGGCCAGGGCGTGCGCCGCTGCAGCCATTTCGGCGGCAAAGGCGTACAGAACAGGCGCACGGCGGCGCGCACCGCCAGCGCCGGCCAGAGTTTCTGGGACGTGCCGAGCGCGAGGCGGAACACGCGCAGGCCGACGCTGGCCTGGTAGTAGCCGGCCGTGGCCTGCACGGCGCTGCTGGAGCTGTCCATGGGAGATCCTTCAGAAGAAGATGAAGTCGTTGTTGCTGCGCGGCAGGCGCCGCAGCTGTTCGACGATCGCGCGGGTGGCGCGCCAGCCGCCGTAGGCGGCGAGGAGGGTGAGCAGGGCCAGCATGGTGCTTTTCCTTTCTCGCACGGTTGTGCGAAACATGGGCAGGGGAAGGGGCGGAGGTCTCTTCGTGCGGTTCAGGTCTGGTAGGTCTTCACCAGCCGGTCCCAGGTGGCCTGGGCGCGGTCGGAAGCGCGCGGGTCGCGCAGGAAGCGGATGTCGTGCAGCTGCCCCATGGCGAGGCTGTAGATCTCCCCCACCAGCTGCTCGGGGTCGGTGTCGGCTTTCAGGTGGCCGGCTTCCATCGCCTGCAGCACGGTGCGGCGCAAGGCGGAGCGCCAGCGCGTCACCTCGCCGAGCAGGAAGTCGCGCAAAGGCCCTTCGCGGTCGTCGAGCTCGAAGGCGCCCGCGGTGAAGATGCAGCCGGTCTGCCCTTCGACGTCGCGCGTGCGCAGGATCCAGCGGCGCACGATGTCGTTCAGGCGGGGCAGGCCCTTGGGCTGCTGCATCGCCGGCACGAAGACGTGGGAGAGAAAGCGCCGTCCGAACTCCTCGATGACGGCCATCTGCAGCGCTTCGCGCGAGCCGACGCGGGAGAACACGCCGCTCTTGGACAGTCCGATGCGGTCGGCCACGGCCTGCAGGGTGATGGACTCCAGGCCCTCGGCGGCGGCGAGGTCGAGCGCCGCGCCGACGATGGCGGCGCGCGTCAGTTCGCTTTTCTGGGTCCGGGCGTCCATGCCAGGAAGATTAGCACGATTGTGCGAAAAGGCAAATCGCGGGAGATGGGCGGGTGGTCGGTGGGGAAATCCGGGGTGACCGGTGGGGTTCGCTGCCGCTCACCGGCCGGCGGCCGCGGTCGCCGCCACCCTGCGTGGCAGCGGATTGACGCGCCTTGAAGGACTCACGCAAACAATGCCTCATCAAAGATCGCCACCGCCCGCGTCCAACCCGCGGACGCTCCCCGGATCTTGTGCGGGAAGCAGCTGATGTAGAACCCGTGCGGCGGCAGCGCCTCGAGGTTGTGCAGCTTCTCCAGGTGGCAGTAGCCGATGTCGCGCCCCGCCTTGTGGCCTTCCCAGATCAACGCCGCATCGTGGGTCTCGCCGTACTTCTTCGCGGTGTGCACGAAGGGCGCGTCCCAGCTCCACGCATCCGTTCCGGTCAGGCGCACGCCGCGCTCCAGCAGATACATCGTCGCCTCGTAACCCATGCCGCAGCCGGCCGACACGAAGTCGCTCTGCCCATAGCGCGAGCCCGCACGCGTGTTCACCACCACGATCTCCAGCGGCTGCAGCGTGTGCTCGATGCGCTGGAGTTCCGCCTCCACGTCCTGGGCCTGCACGACATAGCCGTCCGGCAGGTGCCGGAAATCGAGCTTCACGCCCGGCTGGAAGCACCACTCCAGCGGGACTTCGTCGATCGCGATCGAGCGCTCCTTCTCGCCGAGCTTCTGGTTCATGGTCGAGTGGAAGTGGTAGGGCGCGTCCAGGTGCGTGCCGTTGTGCGTGGACAGCTGCACGAACTCCACCGCCCAGCCCTCGCCGTCCGGCAAGTCGCCCTTTTGCAGACCCGGGAAGAAGGGCTCGATCTGCGGGAAGGTGTTCTCGTGCGTGAAGTACTGGATCTTCGGCGCGAACGCCGGCGGGTCCGACACCACGTCGTTCTCGAGGTAGATGGACAGGTCGACGAACTTCCGTGGCATGGGAAAACCTCCGTTGGGCTGCGGCTTGCCCGATGCTAGTCTGACCCGCATGAGCGCAGCACCGTACGTTCCCCAGATCCGCCGCTACCAGGACTGGCTGCGCAAGGAGCGCGGCCTGGCCTTCGCCGACTACCAGGCCCTGTGGGACTGGTCCGTGCGCGACCTGCCGGCGTTCTGGCAGAGCGTCTGGGACTACTTCGACCTGCAGTCGCCCACGCCCTTTCGACAGGTGCTGGCCCAGGAGACGATGCCGGGGGCGCGCTGGTTCGAGGGCGCGCAGTTCAACTACGTGCAGCAGGTGTTCCGCCACGTGCAGCCCGCGCATGCGGCCGGCTTTCCCGCGATCATCGCGCGCAACGAGCAAGGCGAGCACCGCGAGATCGCCTGGCCGGAACTGCGCCGGCAGGTCGCGTCGCTGGCGCTGCACCTGAAGGCGCAGGGGCTGCGTCCGGGCGATCGCGTCGCGGCCTACCTGCCCAACATTCCGGAGGCGATGGTCGCCTTCCTCGCCGTCGTGAGCCTCGGCGGCGTGTGGAGCATCTGCGCGCCCGACATGGGGACCAACGCGGTGCTGGACCGCTTCCGGCAGATCGAGCCGAAGATGCTGGTCGTCTGCGACGGCGTGCACTACGGCGGCAAGGATTTCGACCGCAGCGAGGTCGTTGCGCAGCTGAAGGCGGCGCTGCCCACCGTGACCCATGTGCTGGTGCATCGCCGCTCCGGCGAGGGCGTGCCCCCGCTGCCTGTCTTCACCGACTTCGCCGAGGCGATCGCGGCGCAAGGTCCCGAGGTGGATGCCTTCGAGCCCACGTGGCTGCCCTTCGACCATCCGCTGTGGATCGTCTACTCCAGCGGAACCACGGGGCTGCCCAAGCCCATCGTGCACGGCCACGGCGGCTCGGTCATCGTGGGCCTGGCCCTCAAGACGCTGCACAACGACATCGGCTGCAGCTATGACCCGAACAACTGGGGCGAACGCTTCCACTGGTACAGCTCCACGGGCTGGGTGATGTGGAACGCGCAGACGGCGGGCCTGCTCAATGGCACCACCTGCTGCATCTACGACGGCAATCCCGGCGGCAGCAAGGACAAGCCGGACTGGAGCGTGCTGTGGCGCTTCGCGTCCGAGCTGGGCGTGACCTTCTTCGGCGCCGGTGCCGCTTTCTTCGCCAACTGCATGAAGGCGGGGCTGGACCTGTCGCAGTACCCTGGACTCAAGACCGTGCGGGCGCTGGGCACCACGGGATCGCCGCTGGCCGAGGACGTGCAACGCTGGGGCACGCGCCAGTTCCAGGCCTTGGGCGTGCCGGACATCTGGTGGTGCAACATCTCCGGCGGCACCGACTTCGCCGGTGCCTTCATCGGCGGCAACCGCGAGCTGCCGCAGGTGCCCGGGCAGATGCAATGCCGCCTGCTCGGGTGCGCCGTCGAGGCGTGGAACGAGCAGGGCGAGCCGGTGATCGGCGAAGTGGGCGAGCTGGTGTGCACGAAGCCGATCCCGTCCATGCCCTTGTACTTCTGGAACGATCCCGGCAACCATCGCTACCTCTCCAGCTACTTCGACATGTATCCCGGTGTCTGGCGTCACGGCGACTGGCTGCGGATCACCCCGGAAGGCGGCTGCATCATCTATGGCCGCAGCGACGCGACCATCAACCGGCACGGCCTGCGCATGGGGACGAGCGAGCTGTACAGCGCGGTAGAGGGCTTGCCCGAGGTGCTGGACTCGCTGGTGGTGGACCTGGAGTTCCTGGGTCGCGACAGCTACATGCCGCTCTTCGTCGTGCTGCGCCCGGGGCTCGCACTCGATGACGCGTTGAAGGCGAGGCTGTCCCGCGCGATCCGCACCGCGCTCAGCCCGCGCTTCGTGCCCGACGAGATCCTGCAGGTCCCGGAGGTTCCGCGCACGCTCTCCGGCAAGAAGCAGGAGCTGCCGATCAAGAAGTTGCTGCTCGGCCAGCCGATCGAGAAGGTCGTGAACCGGGACGCGATGGCGAATCCGGGCTGCCTCGACTGGTATGTGGCGTTCGCTCGGGCGCGCGCGGCGTCGTCCTAGGGGCCGTGCTCACAAGTTCCCCACGGATTCCCGTTCCAGCAGCTCCAGGAACCCCCGAACCTTCGCCGGCACGTGCTTGCCTGGCAACAGCGCATGGATCTTCAGGGGCTCCGGCGTCCACTGCGGCAGCACGGGCACGAGCAAGCCTTGCGCCACCGCCGGTGCGCAGAACGTCGACGTGACGCGCACGACGCCGATCCCTGCGATCGCCGCCTTCAGCCGCACTTCGGCATTGCCGCTGCGCATGCGCGGATTGCGCATCTCCAGGTCGGCGCGCCTGCCGTCGCCGTCCTGGAAAGCCCAGCCCTGGTCTTCTGCCCCGGCCAGCAGCGGCAAGCCCTCCAGGTCTTCGGGGTGCGCGGGCATGCGGCCTTGCAGCAGCGAGGGCGCCGCGAACAGCCCGCGCTCCAGCGAATACACGCGCCGGGTCACCACGGTGGCGGGCGCCAGCGTGTGCTCCATCGTCGAGAACACCAGGTCGTAGTGCCGCTCGAACAGTCCGACGCGCGCATGTTCCACGTCCAGGTGCACCTTCAATTGCGGATGGTCCTGCATCAGCCGGCAGGCCACGGACGCCAGGTGGTGGGCGCCGAACTCGTAGGGCGCCGCGACGCGCAGGGTCCCTTGCACGCTCGCACCCTGCGCCAGCGCCTCCATGGCGCGCTCGCGCAACTGGGCCAGCGGCCGCGAGATGTCGCGGTACAGCGACTCGCCCGCCTCCGTGAGCCGCAGCTGGCGCGTGGTGCGTTCCAGCAGCCGCGTGCCGAGTTCCGTTTCCAGCCGCGCCACCGAGGCGCTCAGGCTGGACTTCGGGCGGTCGAGCGCGCGTGACGCGGCGGTGAAGCCGCCGTGGTCCACCACCAGGCAGAAGGCGTCGAAGTCGTCCCAGTTCATTGTTCAGGATTCGGAACACAGCGGCCAGCGCGGGGCATTGATCCGCGGCCGTCCCGTTCCTAGCATTGTCGATCCGCCCGCCAGGGCGGGCCCCTGCTGGAGAACCCGATGTTCCTGAAGAACTGCTGGTACGTGGCCGCCTGGGACCACGAACTGATCGACGGCCGCCTGCTGGCCCGCACCCTGCTCGAGGAGTCGGTGCTCCTGTACAAGTCCGAGTCCGGCAAGGTCGTCGCCTTGCAGGACCGCTGCTGCCACCGCGGCGTGCCGCTGCACCTGGGCCGGCGCGAGGGCGACTGCATCCGCTGCATGTACCACGGCCTGAAGTTCGATCCCAGCGGCAAGTGCGTCCAGATCCCGGGCCAGGATGTGATCCCGGCCAAGCTGGGCGTCAGGAGCTATCCGGTCGTGGAGAAGGACCACCTGGTGTGGATCTGGATGGGCGACCCGGCCAAGGCCGACCCCGGGCAGATCATCGACTTCCCCTACCTGCGCGATCCGCGGTGGAAGGGCATCCCCGACTACATGCACTACGAGGCCAACTGGCTGCTGATCGTCGACAACCTGTCGGACTTCGCGCACCTGGCCTTCGTGCACACGAAGACGCTGGGCGGCTCCGAGGACTACGCGTACAAGACCAAGCCGGTCGCGGTCGAGCGGCTGCCGCGCGGCTTTCGCGTGGAGCGCTGGCACATGGACGCGGCACCGCCGCCGTTCCACCGCAAGGTGCTGCCCGCACAGGAGAAGGACGCGCACGTGGACCGCCGCAACATCGGCCACATGCACGTGCCCGGCATCTTCTTCCTGGAGTCGATGTTCTCTCCGGCCGGCAGCGGCTCGGAAAAGGGCAGGCGCGAAGGCACGCGCGAATACCGCAACTGCCAGTTCATGACGCCCGAGACGCGCCGCACCACGCACTTCTTCTGGACCTACCTGAACGACTGGGAAGGCGAGGACACCAACATCTCGCGCTCCCTGCACCAGAGCCTGATCGAGGGCTTCATGGAGGACAAGCACCTGATCGAGGCGCAGCAGGTGGTGATCGACAAGGACCCGGGCTTCGAGCTGCAGGCGATCGCCTCGGACGCCGCGCTGTCGCACTTCCGCCGGACCTTCGCGTCGCTGGTCGCGCAGGAGCAGGCGGAACTTGCGACGCAGCAGGCGGCCGCCCCCGTCGCCATGCCCAAGCCACACCAGGTGGGCCTCGCATGAGCGCGTTGCAGGACGCGTTCCAGCAGCGGCGGCCCGCGGCCGTGAGCGCGCCGGAGTGGCAGGTGCGCTGCGAGCTCGCTGCCGCCTACCGCCTCTTCGCGCATCTGGGGTGGCACGAGCTGATCTACAACCACCTCACGGCGCGGGTGGCGGGCACGGAACATTTCCTGATCAATCCCTTCGGCCTCCTGTACCGGGAGATCACGGCGAGCGCGCTGGTGAAGGTCGACCTGGACGGCCGCAAGGTGGAGCCCAGCGCCTGGGACGTGAATCCGGCCGGCTTCGTCGTGCATGCCGCGGTGCATGCGGCACGGCCCGACGCGCACTGCGTGGTGCATACCCACACGACGGCGGGCCAGGTGGTGTCCTGCCAGCGCGATGGCCTGCTGCCCCTGAGCTTCAACGCCATGTTCTACACGGGGCGCATCGCGTACCACGACTTCGAAGGCATCACGCTGGACCGCGAGGAGTGCGCGCGCCTGGCCGCGGACCTGGGCGACCGCAACGTCATGATCCTGCGCAACCACGGCCTGCTGGTGTGCGGGCCCAGCATCGGCAACGCCTTCGCCGAGCACTACATGCTGCAGCGGGCCTGCGAGGTGCAGGTCGCGGCGCAGGCGACCGGCGTGCCGCTGGTGCAGCCGCCTGCGGAGGTGGCGCAGCGCGTCTGCGCGCAGTACGAGCGCACCGCGCGCCAGGGCACGCAGAACACCTTGCTGTGGGACGCGATGCTGCGCCAGGCCTGGGACCTCGACCCGCGCTTCGCGAGCTGAAGCCCTCAGGCGGCGGGCGCTGTCTTCTTGCGGTTCACCAGCACGATACCGACGGCCACCGCCGTCAGCGCGACCAGGAGCTGCAAGGTGAGGTGCTCGCCCAGCAGCACCACGCCGAACACCAGCGCGAACAGCGGCGCGAGGAAGGTGAAGGAGGACAGCTGCGTGGCCGGGTAGTGCCGCAGCATCCACATCCACGCGAGGTAGCTCGCGAAGGCGCCGATCACCGTCTGCAGCGCGATCGACAGCCACGCAGAGCCCGAGTACTGCAAGGACCACGACTCGCCCAGGCCCAGCGAGAGCAGCGGCGCGACGGCGGCGGTCACGGCCACCTGGTAGAAGAGCGTTTTCTCCGCGCTGGCCGTCGCCATCTTCGAGCTGCGGATCACCAGTGTCGTCAGGCCCCACAGCGTGCCGGCGGCCAGCGCCAGCGCATCGCCGCGCAGCTGCCGCGGCGTGCTGTGCCCCAGGAAGCCTTCGCTGAAGGCGAGCGCGACCGCCGCGAAGGCGATCACCAGGCCGACCCATTGCGCCGGCCGCAGCTTTTCGGAAGGCACGAGGCGCGGCAGCAGCAGCGCCACCACGAAGGGCGAGGTGTAGAGGAACACCGTCAGGCGTGACGCCGCCGTGTCGCGCAGCCCGAGGTAGATGCAGGTGAACTCGGCTGCGAACAGGGCGCCGGCCAGCAGGCCCGCGGGCAAGGTCCCGTCACGCTCGAACAGCTTGATGCCGCGCCAGGCGCACCAGCCGCACAGCAATGCAGTGGCGCCCACGAAACGGATGGCGGCCTGCCACAGCGGCGGCACCTCGCCCACGGTGGTCTTGATCAGGATCTGCTGGAAGCCCCAGAAGGCGCAGCAGGCAATCAGGAGGCCGACGGCCAGCCCGTCGAGGTGTTCTTTCCGTTGGACCATCGCGCGATGGTAGCCACAGCGCGCGGATGCAGACGAAGGTGCTACGAGGCCGTGCCCGCCGCCAGCTTGGCCAGCAGCTTCTTCAGCGCCGCCTGTTCGGAGGAGCCCAGCGCCCGCAGCTGTTGCACTTCGTGGGCGCGCGCCTTTTCCAGCAGCGGCCGCACCAGCTTGCGGCCGGCGCCGGTCGCCGCGACCAGCGTGCGGCGCTGGTCGGCCGGGTCGGCCAGCAGCGCGACCCAGCCCTGTTCGGCCATGCGCTGGACCAGCTTGGTCACCGTGGGCTGCTTGGCCAGCACCTCGTGCGCGAGCTGGCTGACGGTGATCGGCCGCGCGTCCTGCAGGGTCGCCAGCACGCGCCATTCGATGGAACTCAGGCCCGCTGCCCGCACGTGGCCGTCGAAGTCCTTGTACAAGGCGTGGTTCGCCCGCCCGAGCAGGTAGCCCAGTTGCCCGTCGACGAAGCGCCCCCGCGCGCTCACAGCGGATGCTCCGTGTAGTAGCGCCCGCCGTGGAACAACAGCGGGGACGCGCCCGTGCGGTGCGCGCAGCGCTCCACCTCGCCGACGAAGATCACGTGGTCGCCTTCCTCGTAGCGGCTGCGGTTGAAGCATTCGAAGGTCGCTGCCGCGCCATGCAGCAACGGCGCGCCGCCGGCGCCCGTTTCGAACACGACGCCGCCCCAGCGGTCGGCGCCGCGCGAGGCGAAGCGCTCCGCGAGCTCCTTCTGGTCGGCGGCCAGCACGTTGATCGCATAGTGCGAGCCCGCGCTGAAGACCGCGAGCGAGGCAGCGGCGCGGGCGAGGCTCCACAGCACCAGGGGCGGCGACAGCGACACCGAGTTGAACGAGTTGGCGGTCAGGCCGATCACCTGGCCGTCCGTGCCGCGCGCGGTGACGATGGTGACGCCCGTGGCGAACATGCCGAGCGCGGCCCGGAATTCCTGGGTCGAGAAGCTGGGCGGCTGGGCCTGGCGCGGGTTCATCGGCGGCGGCATTGCATGAATTTTCATGTAGTATGGACCACAACCGAAAGGCGCGCGCCGCATGCTCCAGGAACCCGTCGAACCCGCGTGGCCGGACGCGTTCGGGGCGGTGCCGGGCCGCTGCTTCCTCCGTCGCGGCCGCCACACGCCGGCCGCGGCAAAGCTACTCGCATGACATCCACTCCCGCCTTCACCACCCTCGGCGGCGGCCCCACCGTGCTGATGCTGCACGGCATCGGCGGCGGCCACCTCGCCTTCGCACCCCAGGTGGAGACGCTCGCCAGCTCCGGCTACCGCGCCGTCGCCTGGGACATGCCCGGCTACGGCCACAGCGCGCCCATCGAGCCCTACACCTTCAAGGGGCTGGCGCAAAGCTGCATCCAACTGATCGAGTCGCTCAAGTGCACGCAGGTGATCCTGCTCGGGCACAGCATGGGCGGCATGGTGGCGCAGGAGGTGGTCGCGCGCCGGCCCGATCTCGTGCGCCGGCTGATCCTGTGCGGCACCTCGGCCGCCTTCGGCAAGCCGGAGGGCGACTGGCAGCGGGAATTCATTGCGCAGCGCACGGCGCCGCTGGACGCGGGCAAGTCCATGGCCGAACTCGCCGAGATCCTGATCCCGCGGATGGTGGGGCCGGCTTCCTTGCCGGAAGGCCTGCGCCTGGCCACCCACTGCATGAGCCAGGTTCCGGCCGCGACCTACCGGCGCGCGCTGGAATGCCTCGTCACCTTCGACCGCCGCAGCAACCTCGCGAACATCCGCGTGCCCACGCTGCTGGTGGCGGGCGAGCACGACCGCAACGCGCCGCCGGCCGTGATGAAGAAGATGGCCGGGCGCATCGCCGACAGCACCTACATCGAGATGAAGGGGGTTGGCCACCTGCAGAACCTGGAGTCGCCGGACGACTTCGACGGCCTGGTCCTCAACTTCCTCGCGCTGCCGGAGCGGCTGCTGCACTAGCATGCGCCGGGCGGCCTTGCTGCTCTGTGTCGCGCTGCTGGCAGTCGGCGCGCGGGCGGAGCCGGACGCGGACCTGCTCGGAGATTCCCTGGGCTATCCCCGGGGCAGCGCGGAGACCTTGTTCCAGACCGGATACCGCGTGGGCTCGTGGTCGGCGCTGGACCGTGTGCCGGGCGTGCGCGTGCGGCGCGTCCCTGCCGCGGCGCAGGTGCAGCCCCTGCCCAGCGCAGACGCACCGGTGGCCATCCGCTACCGCTACCGCAATCTCGAGTACACGCTGCAGGACTACCTGGAGCGGCAGCGCGCCACCGGATTGCTGGTGCTGAAGGACGGCCGGATCGTTGCCGAGCACTACCGCTACGGCCGCACGGAAGACGCGCGGTTCCTGTCCTTTTCGATGGCCAAGAGCGTGACCTCGCTGCTGGTCGGCATCGCGCTGGAGCGCGGCCTCATCGCGTCGCTGGACGATCCCGCGTCCAGGTACGCGCGCGAGCTCGAAGGCACGCCCTATGGCGCCACGAGCATCCGCCACCTGCTGCGCATGTCCTCGGGGCTGACGTTCAGCGAGCGCTACGACGGCACGGACGATGTCCACCGCATGGGCCTCGCCTTCGCGAATTCCGCGCGCGGCACGCTGGACGTGCTGCAGACCATCGCGGACCGGCACGATCCGCCCGGCGCCGTGTTCCGCTACGCGAGCGCCGAGACGGAGGTGCTGGGCCGTGTGCTGGCGGCGGCCACGCAGCGCACGCTGGCGGAGCTCACCTCGGAGTGGCTGTGGACCCCGATCGGCGCCGAACGCGAAGCCTTCTGGCGGGTCGGCCGCGACGGCCAGGAAGGCGCATCCGCCTGGTTCAACGCGAGCCTGCGCGACTGGGGCCGCCTGGGCCTGTTGCTCGCGCGGGACGGACGCGTGGGCGACCGCCAGGTGGTTCCGCGCGAATACCTCCTGGATGCCACCGATGCCGCCCGCCAGCCGGCCGCGTTCCAGCCGCGCCGGGCCACTCCGTCGCTGGGTTACGGCTACCAGTTCTGGCTGTTGCCGCTGGCCGAACGCAGCTTCGCCATGCAAGGCGTCTACGGGCAAGGGCTCTATGTGCAGCCTGCCACCGGCATCGTGATGGTGGTGACCTCGGTGTGGCAGCAGCCCAGCAAGGATCCGGGCCCGGTCCAGGAACGCAACGCCCTGTGGCTGGGCGTGCTGCGCTCCCTCGGCGGCCGCGCGGACTGAGGATCTTCAGGGGGGGCGGCCCCGCGTCACGTCGAGCTCCCATCCTTTCCGCGCGCCAGGGGCTGACGCGATCGCCCGAAATCGGCGATATTTGCGGCCACCATGAGCACCGACACCCTGGACAACCCGGCAAGATTCGGCAGCGGCCGCTCCGTCAAGCGCATCGAGGACGAGGGCCTGCTGAAAGGCATCGGCCAGTACACGGATGACCTGGCACCGGCCGGGCAGTTGCGCGCCGTCTTCGTGCGCTCTCCCTACCCGCACGCTCGCATCGTCGGCATCGACAAGGCAAATGCAGAGGCGATCCCCGGCGTGGTGAAGGTGGTCACGGGCGCCGAGCTCGTGCAGGCCGGCGTGAAAGACATCCCCAGCAATCCGGCGTTCCGGCGCGGCGACGGATCGCCGATGGCGAGCGCGCCGCGGCGCGCGCTCGCCCACGAGCGCGTGCGCTACGTGGGCGAGGCGGTCGCGCTGGTCGTGGCCGAGACCTTGCAGCAGGCGCGCGATGCCGCCGAAGCCGTCTTCGTGGAATACGAAGAACTGCCGCACGTCGTGGACCTGGAAGCGGCGACCTCGCCCGGTGCGCCGGCGCTGGTCCAGGAGGCGCCGGACAACGTCGCGGCGGAAATGCGCCTCGGCGACGCGGCCAAGACGGCGCAGGCCTTCGAGCAGGCGGCGCACGTGGTGCAGCTGAACATCGCGAACCAGCGGGTGGCGGCGGTGTCGATCGAGCCCCGCTCCGTGCTGGCCTGGGTGGCCGACGACGGTCGCCTCACGCTGCGCATGAGCAGCCAGATGCCTTCGGGCGTGCGCAACTCGCTGGCGACCGACGTGCTCGGCATCGGCCTGGAGAAGGTGCGCGTCACCGTCGGCGACGTCGGCGGCGGCTTCGGCATGAAGACCGGCCTCTATCCCGAAGACGCGGCGACGGCGTGGGCGGCGTGGACGCTCAAGCGGCCGGTCAAATGGATCGCCGACCGCAGCGAGGAATTCCTCTCCTCCTTCCACGGCCGCGACCAGCGCGCGCAAGCCGAACTCGCCCTCGCCGCGGACGGCCGCATCCTGGCGCTGCGCCTGCGCACGCTGGCCAACGTCGGCGCGTATGCGACGGCCACCGGCATGGTGATTCCGATGGTGGTCGGCCCCTGGGTGCAGACCAGCGTCTACGACGTGCCGCTGATCGACTTCCACATCCGCTGCGTGATGACCAACACGGCCTCGACCGCGGCCTACCGCGGCGCCGGCAGGCCCGAGGCCATCTTCATCATGGAGCGCCTGATGGACGAGGCGGCGCGGCAGACCGGCATCGACCGCATCGCGCTGCGCCGGCGCAACTTCGTGCGGCCGCAGCAGATGCCGTACACCAACCCGCTGGGCCAGGTCTACGACGTCGGCGCGTTCGAGCAGATCATGGACGAGGGCCTGGACCTCGCGGACTGGAGCGGCTTCGAGAAACGCTACGCGCAGAGCAAGGCGAACGGCAAGCTGCGCGGCCTGGGCATCTCCACCTTCCTGGAGTGGACCAGCGGCAATTCCTTCGAGGAGCGGATCACCGTCGACGTCAAGTCCGACGGCATGATCGAGGTGTTCTCCGCCGTGAACCAGATGGGGCAGGGCATCGCCACGACCCTCGCGCAGCTGGTGGTCGACGTCTTCGGCGTGCCCATCGAGAAGGTGCGCGTGGTGCTGGGCGACACCGACCGCGGCGACGGCTTCGGCAGCGCGGGCTCGCGTTCGCTCTTCACCGGCGGCTCGGCATTGCACCTGGGCGCGGAGAAGACGCTCGACACCGCGCGCCAGCTGGCGGCGAAATCCCTGGAGGCGTCGGCGCAGGACCTGGACTATGCAGGCGGGCGCTTCACCGTGAAGGGTACGGACGTCGGCATCAGCCTGTTCGAGGTCGCGGCGAAGCAGCCCGGCGGCCACATCTTCACCGAGCACACCAGTGCCGTCGCGGGCCCGAGCTGGCCCAACGGCTGCCACGTCAGCGAAGTCGAGATCGACCCGCAGACGGGCGCCGTGCAGGTGGTGCGCTATTCCAGCGTCAACGACATCGGCCGCGTGGTGAACCCGATGATCGTGCGCGGCCAGCTCGATGGCGGCGCGGTGCAAGGCATCGGGCAGGCGCTGATGGAGCACATGGTCTACGACCCCGACACCGGCCAGCCCGTCACCGGCACGCTCATGGACTATGCGGCGCCACGCGCCGACGTGGTCGCGTGCGAGTTCGTCACCGAGATGAACGAGACCGTGCCCTGCAAGAACAACCCGCTGGGCGTGAAAGGGGTCGGTGAGCTCGGGACGATCGGTGCGGCGCCGAGCGTGGTGAACGCGGTGGCGGATGCGTTCGCAAGGGCCGGGATGCCCGAGAAGGCGCCGCTGTTGCAGATGCCGCTCACGCCTGCGAAGGTGTGGGAGATGCTCGCGGCCTAGCCCGGCCATCCCCTCAGGCCGGTATCCAGGGCCGCCCACGAAAAAGCCCCGCGCTGCGGGGCTTTTCTTCATATGCCGGGTTTCCGCCGGCGCCCGAAGGACGGCGGGTTTCCTTACCGCCCCGCGAACGCCTCTTCGAACCGCCGCCGCGGCTGCTCGAAGCCGTGGAACTTGAAGTTCGTGCGCGGCATGCGCCCGTCGATCAGTTCCGCCATCGCCTTGCCGGAGCCGGCGCCATGGGTCCAGCCCAGCGTCCCGTGGCCCGCATTGACCCACAGCCCGCCGACCTTCGTCCGTCCGATGTACGGGATGTTGGTCGGTGTCGCCGGCCGCAGGCCGGTCCAGAACTTCGGGTCGCCGCCTTCTTCCGGCAGGCGCGTGTCGCACACGCCGGGCAGCACCGCCTCGATGCGTTGCGCGAGCATGCGGCAGCGGTCCTGCGCCAGCTGCGAGGCCAGGGTCGCGTCGTAGCCCGACACCTCGATGGTGCCCGCCACGCGCAGCTCGTCGCCCAGCCGGCTCATCGCCACCTTCACTTCGTCGTCGATGCTGCTGACGAAGGGCGCATCGGCTGGCTTCTTCAGCTTGAAGGTCGCGCTGTAGCCCTTGCCCGGGTAGATGGGCAGGTCCACGCCCACCTGGCGCAGCAAGGGCGCGGTATAGGAGCCGCAGGCGGCGACCACGTCGTCGGCGGCCAGGCGCTGCACGGCGCCGGTGGCGCGGTTGCGCACGCGCACGGCCTCGATGGAGCCGCCGGCCGTCTCCAGCCGTTCGATGTCATGGCCGAACAGGAAGCGCACGCCACGCTGCGCGCACCTGCGGGCCAGCTGCTGCGTGAACACGCGCGCATCGCCGCTTTCATCGCTGGCCGTGTAGGTGCCGCCGACGATGCGGTCGAAGTTGCGGAACGCCGGCTCGATCGCGAACAGCTCGTCGCGGCCGACCACCTTGCGGTCCACGCCGTATTTCTGCATCAGGCCGGCCGCCACCGCGGCGTCGTCGAAGGCCTTCTGGTCCGTGTAGAAATGGGCGATGCCGCGCTCGAGACGGTGGTAGTCGATGCCGGTGGCCGCGACGACGTCCTTCAGTGCCGCGTGGCTGTACGCGCCCAGGGCGACCAGCTGCTGCACGTTGCGCTCGAACGCCGCGTCGTTGCACTGGGCCAGGAAGGCCAGGCCCCAGCGCCACTGCTGCCAGTCGAGTTGCGGGCGGAACAGCAACGGTGCGTCGTTGCGGAACATCCACTTGATGAGCTTGGCGGGCGCGTGCCTGTTCGCCCACGGCTCGCAGTAGCTGACCGAGATCTGGGCGGCATTGGCGAAGCTGGTCTCCAGCGCCGCGTCGCGCTGGCGGTCCACCACCGTGACTTCATGGCCGCGCTCGGCGAGATGCCAGGCGGTGCTGATGCCGATGATGCCGGCGCCCAGGACGAGTGTCTTCATGCATCCCAGTTTGCGGCGGACCACCGATTTTCAAAAGCGGCATTAAAGTCTCTGAGCCCAGATCAGAAGTCCTTATATGACGACATTCGACCCGGCCGCGTTGGAAGCGCTTGCCGCCATCGTGGAGGAGGGCGGTTTCGAGCGCGCGGCCCAGCGGCTCAGCATCACGCAGTCGGCCGTCTCGCAGAGGTTGCGGGCACTCGAAGCCCAGGTGGGCACGGTGCTCATCGTGCGAACCCGGCCCTTGCGTCCGACCGCGGCCGGGCAGCTCTTGCTCAAGCACACCAAGCAGCTGAGGTTGCTGCATGCCGATGTCGAGCGCGACCTCCGTGAACTCGCCCCCAGCTCCACGGGCGGCGCCCGCGAGGAGGACCGCATCTCGCTGGCGATCAACGCGGACAGCATCGCCACCTGGGCGCTGCCGGCGCTCGATGCGCTGGCGCGGCAGGGGCTGCCGCTGGAGATCATCGCCGACGACCAGGACTTCACGCAGGACTGGCTGCGCGAAGGCCAGGTCCTGGGCTGCGTCACCACCGGCAAGCAGGCCTTGCGCGGTTGCAAGGTGCTGCCGCTGGGCGCGATGCACTACGTGGCGGTGGTGCAGCCAGCGTATGCGCGGGAGCGGCTGCCGCAGGGCCTCACGCAGCACAACTTCCGTGAGGTGCCCTTCGTGGCCTTCAACCGCAAGGACGACCTGCAGGCGGAATTCGTCGCCCGCGCCTTCCGGCTCAAGAGCGTGACGCTCAAGCAGTTGTTCGTCCCGAGCTCCGAAGGCCAGGTGCGCGCGGTGCTGGCGGGCTGGGGCGTCAGCGTCGTGCCGGAGTTGCTGGTGCGGGGGCTGGTGGCGCAAGGCGCCTTGGTGGACCTCACGCCCGGCGTGCGACTGCCGGTGCAACTGTTCTGGCACTGCTGGAATCTGGAGTCGGCCGTCCTCGACCAGCTGACGACGGCGCTCGGGGAAGCAGCGAAACGGGACCTGGCGGGGTGACGATCAGCGCGGCGCGATGGCGCCGTGCGGCCGGTACGCGTGGCCGTCCGTGAAGAAGCCGAGACCGACCGGGTTGGCGAGCGCCAGCAGGACCGCCGCGATCACTGCAGCGATCCATGCCATGGTCTTGGTCCAGATCCGCTTCATGAACGACTCCCTTGCGCAAGGCCTGCGCAGACAGCAAGTGTGCGCTGCGTGCACGAGGCGCGCACATCCGCTTTGTAAAGTCCCTGCGCCAAATGTGCCGGATTGCTGGCTTCAAGCCGGAACGGGCGCGGCGGCGAGATCGAGCACGAACTGCTCGCGGAAGCCTTCCTGCTCGCCCTTGCTCGCATAACCGAGCGTGTTGGCGATCACGCGGCAGCCCGCTTCCACGTAATCGTGCTGGCAGTGCAGGTGGCCGTGCAGCCAGAACTGCGCCTGCGCCAGCAGGTCCTGCAGCGAGTTGCAGAAGCCCGCGGTGGCCGGGGTGACGCCGTAGCGCGGGTCGGCGCTGCGCAGGCTGGGTGCGAAATGCGTCACGACGACGGTGGTTCCGGCGAAGGGCTGCGCCAGCGCCGCGCGCAGCCAGGTTTCGCAGACCAGCGCCTGCTCGCGCCACTCCTCGGCCAGCATGGGACGTCCGTAGCGCATGGCCGCGGCCTTCTGCAGGTAGAAGTTGGCGGCCCGGAACGCCTTGTGCCGCAGCTTCAGCTGCTCCTGCACGGTGGGCTGCGGATATCCGGGCTGCCGCACCAGTGCATCGAAGTCGGCCCACAGTGTGGTGCCGACGAAACGGATGTCGCCGAACACGCGCACTTCGCGTTCCAGCCAGGTGATGCCCAGGCGGTCGCAGGTCGCGCGCAACCGCGTGTGCGTTTCGTCGAAATCCAGCGCGTCGTATTCGTGGTTGCCCGGCACGTAGAGCACCGGCACCGGCCAGCCCTGCAGGGGCGAGAAGCGCGCGAGGCCGAAATCCTGGTCGGCCAGGCGCGACCTGCGCTGGTAGGAGCCGACATCGCCCGCCAGCACCAGCAGGTCGGCTTCGGGGGCGGGGCGCGGCACGTAGGAGGGGTGGCCCTCCAGGTGCAGGTCGGACATGAGCTGGATCTTCACGCCCCGATGGTACGGGCGCGGGCAGGTGGCCGGGCGAACGCGGGCTGGCGCGGCGCGCCCTACAGCTTGACCCCGGCGCCCTTCACGGTCGGCGCGAGTTGCGCCACCTGTTCCTTGACGAAGCCGGCGAAAGCGGCCTGGCTCGCCGGCGACGCGGTGATGCCGAGGTCCACCATCCGGCGCCTGACGTCGGCGTTCGCCAGGATCTCGTTGACGGCGGCGTTGAGGCGGCTCACCACGTCGGCCGGCATCTTCGGCGGACCGGACAGGCCGAAGAAGTTGTCCAGCACCAGCTTGCGGTGGCCGGTCTCCACCACGCTGGGCACGTCCGGGGCGAGCGGCGAACGGTTGGCCGAGGTCACGGCCAGCGGAACGATCTGGCCGCTCTTGAAGTAAGGGACGAAGGCGGTGATGACATCGATGCCGACCGGCACCACGCCCGCGATGAGATCGGTGGCCATGGGCGCCCCGCCGCGGTAGGGCACGTGCACCATGTTCAGGCCCAGCTCCTTCTTCATCAGCTCGCCGTAGATGTGGCCGATGGACGCCGGCCCGCCCGAGCCGAAGTCCAGCCGGCCGCTGCGCTTGGCGGTGGCTTCCAGGTCGGTCATGGACTTCAGCCCCGCCTTGGCATGGGCCATCACCACGCAGGGCGCCGTGCCGATCAGCGCGATGTGGGTGAACCCCTCCACCGGGTCGTACGGCTGTTTCTCCAGGGCGAAGGGGCCGATGGAGATCGGCGTGGAATTGGACAGCATCAGCGTGTAGCCGTCGGCCGGGGCCTGCGTCACCACCAGGCCGCCGACGCTGCCGCCCGCGCCCGGCCGGTTGTCCACCACCACGGCCTGGCCGAGCCTGGTCGCGAGCTGCTCGGCCATCGTGCGCGCCACGATGTCGCTCGCGCCGCCGGCGGGAAAGGTCACGACGATCTTGATCGGCCGCTCCGGCCAGGCGGCGAGCGCCGGCCAGGCCACGCTGGCCGCCCCGGCGGAGGCCAGTTGCAGGAAGCGGCGGCGGGGCAGGGTGGGACTCATGGGGCGCTCCTCGCGGCAAGGTGCCGCACGCAGTGGGCGGGCGGAACGCAAGCAGCATGCCACGATGAGAACCTTGGCGGAATAGCGCGCCGTCTGCGTCCAGGGATCTGCGTCCCACCGGCGCACGCCGCCGGCCCTAGCGCACGCTGGTCCCGAAGCCCTTGCGCGCCGCGAGCGCCACGGCCATGCGCAGCCAGGCGTGGTCCGGTCGCTGGGCCTGCCGCCGGTGCCAGAGCGCGTCGACGTGCACCGGCGGCACCTCGAAGGGCAGCGGACGGGAGACGAGTTCCTCCTCCCGCCCCGTCACGCGCAGGAAGTGCCGCGGCAGCACCGTGAGCAGGTCCGACATTTCCACGACCCGGCCGGCGGTGAAGAACTGGTTGACCGTCAGCACCACCCGCCGCTGCCGGCCCAGCGAGGCGAGCGCCTCGTCGATGAAGCCGTAGGGGCGGCCGGAAAAACTGACCAGCATGTGACGGGCGGCGCAGAACTTGTCCAGCGTCAGCGTCCCCCTGGCGAGCGCGTGCCCCTTGCGCATGACGCAGACATAGACGCCGTCGTAGAGGCGCTCGTGCTCGAAGGCGGCCATGCCGGCGCCTTGCGACTGCGCCGTCAGGTCGGCGAGCACCGCCGGGAAGAACCCGACCGCCAGGTCCACCGTGCCTTCATCGAGCAGGCGGCGCGGGTCGCGGGTGGTCAGGGGCACCGTGCGGATGGAGACCCCTGGCGCGTCGCGCTCCAGGATCTCCACCAGGCCGGGCACGACTTCGGCAGCGGTCGCGTCGGCCAGCGCCAGGGTGAAGGTGCTGTTGGCCTGGGAGGCCGTGAAGTCGCCGGGCGTGATGGAGGACTCCAGCTGGCGCAGGGCGTCGGCCACCGCCGGCCAGAGCGCCAGGGCCCGGGCCGTCGGCTCGACGCCGTAGCCGCTGCGGCTCACGAGCCGATCCCCCAGCGCATCCCGCAGGCGGTTCAAGGCATTGCTGACCGCCGGCTGGGTCATGGACAGGTTGCGGGCCGCACGGGTGAGGTTGCGCTCGGCCATCACCTGGTCGAACACGCGCAGCAGGTTGAGGTCGAGGGTGCGGAAGTTGGGTGCGACCATACGTTTTATGAATGATATACATCACTACTAAAAAGTGGATAAATATCAGGGTAGACCCTAGTATCCATGTCACGCCATCGGCAAACCCGCCGGGAAGCGTCTCTCACAAGGGGAAGAAAAAAATGGCACGTTTCGTTCACGTCGACATCCCGGCCCAGCACGGCGGTATCACCCGCGTCACCCGCGGCTTCGCGGCGCTCGGCCAGTTCAGCATCACCCGCGGCATCCTGGCCGGCCTGTCCTTCCTGGGCCGCCCGGTGACCCGCACCCTCGGCACCTGGTCCGCCGCCCGCAAGCAGCGTCGCGACGACGAGAAGCTGTGGAACCTGGCGCTCTCCGACGCCCGCATCATGGCCGACCTGAGCCGCGCCATGAGCCAGGACGCGCAACGCGACGTGCGCGCCTACTGAGCGGAGCGGAGCATGGGCGCGCTCGTCCATCCCTCCCTGCTCAGCGTGCTGGTGCGCCAGCTGCCCGGCCCCGTCCTGCGGGCGCTGGACGCCTGGTCCCGCCGCGTCGCCAGGCGCCGCTGGGAACAGCGGCAGCAAAAGTGGCAGCAACGGCAAGCGCTCGCCGCCGCTCCGGCGGACAGCACGATCCCGTACCGGCTCAAGCCCTGGCGCGACTGAGGCTTCAGGCCTGGACCCGTGCAGCAGAGCCCGCTTCGGCGGGCTTTCGCTTTTGGGCGGCGCCATGGCGGCTGGCGAGCATGGTCCGGTAGAGATCCGGGTGGACCAGCGGATGGCAGTTCATTTCCAGGAACAGCGCCTCGCCGTCACGGTCGACGATGGCGTCGAGGGTGAACAAGGACTCGCCGGGGTCGGATTGGGGCGGGATGGCAGCCGCGAAGGTGCGCGCGGCGGCCTGGAAGCGCGCGGCGAGCGGCGTGCCCGCCAGCCGCTCCCGGACGTTCTGGTTCCTGAATGCAGGAGGTTCGTATCGCGAGCCATAGCGGTACTCGATGAGCACCTCCTTGCCGGCAGGCAGCACTGCATCGATGTCCTGCACGCCGCAGAACGCCGCCAGCCGGCCGACCAGGGCCCAGTCGTTGCCGCGCGCATTGGGCAAGGCCTCGACGAGTTGCCGGACACTGCGTTGGCCATCCCCTGCGACCGTACTGGGCGAATGCAGGTGCAAGGCGACGCACTCGGGACCCCAGCACCAGGCCTTGGCGATCAGCCCCACGACGAAATTCTCGTAGTACTCGCCTTCCTGCAAGCGCTGCAGCGGATCGTCGGGGTCGTGGCGCAGGAAGGGGCCGCGCATGCCTTCGCCGAACGAGGAACGGTCCTGCTTCACCAGGAAGGGGCCGCCGATGCGCCGCGGGTCACGCGAAGCGGCCGGCGTGGGGATGCCGTGCTCCAGCGCGTGCCGCTTGAAGGCGGACTTGCTCGCGGCCAGCGGCCACTGGCGCATCGCGTAGGGCATCCATCCGGCGAAGCCCTTGGTGCCTTTCACCAGCACGTCGGCATAGGACGACCGGCCCTCCACCTCCACCAGGAAGCGCGCCGGCCAGGTCTCGTCGCCGTCTGGCAGGGCGATGCGGAGCGCCAGATCGTCCAGCCCCATGGCCGCGCGCACCCCCAGCTCGGCGCACGCGCGCTGCATGGCGTAGGCGTGGCTCAGGTTGGACAGCAGGAAGGTCATGTCAGGCGACCGCGAGCGGGATCGTGCGCCGCAGGGCACGACGGCGTGCGCCGTCGTCCACATGCTCGAGCCGCAGCCCGGTCACGGAGCGCAGCACGCCGGCGAGCACCGCCAGGTGCAAGCGGTACTCGTTCTCGCAGGAGCGGGCGAACGGCAGGCCCTCCAGGAACATGCAGCCGCCGCGACACAGTTGCACCACGGGACAGTGCCTGCAACTTTCGCGGTGCGACCAGTGCGTGGCGGTCGCGAGCCGCACGTCCTCCATGCTTTCCACATGTCCGATGCGGTGCCGTCCCTTCGCGCCGGTATTCTGGCAGGTCATGACGTTGCCGTGCAGGTCGACGGCGAGCTGGTCCGCTTCGTCCATGCCGCACTTCTGCCCCAGGGCCGCGCCGGGCCGGCGCCGCTGCAGCGAATGCACGAAGTCGCGCGCCTTGTCGCGCAGGCTGGGCCAGCGCGCGATCTCCCCGCTGGCGAAAGCGGCGACGATGCTGTCGTGCAGGGTGCGGTAGTCCTCCTCGCGCCATTGCACGGCGTGCTCGTCGTAGACACCGACCACGCCTTCGGTGTCCACGGCCACTTCCGGGTCGCCCAGCTTCTGCACGAACCACGCGCGGGTGGCGGCGAGGTCCGCATTGGCCGGCGTCAGCACCACGTGGAAATGGGCGCGGGGGCGAGCGCCGCCGCGCCGGCGCCACAGTTCGCGCAGCCAGTGGGCGCGCTGCGGATCGTCGAACGGGTCCGGCCCGCGCAGGTGCTGGCCGGGGCCGTCGTGCGAGATCGCCACGCGCAGGTCCCAGGTTTCGATGAAGTCCAGCTTCTCTTCGTCGAGCAGGCTGCCGTTGCTGACCATCGTGAACAAGGCCGCGGGAAAACGCGCGCGTAGCGCCGGCACCAGCCGCCGCAGCTTGGCGAAGTACAGCAAGGGCTCGCCGCCCCAGAATTCGACGCGCTCAGGCGCGCCTCGCAGCCAGCCATCGAGCCGCGCCAGGAAGGCCTCGGCGTCGGCCGTTCTCGTGACGGCCGCATCCGCGACGGCGCCGGCCTGGTTGCAGTAGCTGCAGGCGTAGTTGCATCCCAGCCCGAGCTGGACCTTGAGCACGCGCACGTCGCGGGACTTCCGGCCGGGCGAGCCGGGTGACAGGGGTTGCGCCGGGGCGAACGTGCCAGGGGAGACATCCGCCAGCAGCGGCGCGCCATGCGCGTCCTCGAGCACGCTGGCCTGCGGCCAGTAGCGCAGGGACACCTCCTCGCCGATGGGGCCGCGGCAGGCGATCGCGAAAGCGGGCCCGTCGCCGCTCACGCGCTGTCCCCGACCCCTCCCCGGACGGAGCTGCGCGGTCGCTTGGACCGCGGCCGGTCCGAGGGGAAGATGCAGCCGCCCGTGCAGTCGGCGCAGCCGGCGGCTCCCTGGCCATCGTCGGCATCCGGGCCCATGAAGCCGATCTCGCTGGTCTGCACGCTCCAGGTGAAGGAGCGCTGGGGCACCGGCGGCACGGCCTCGGTCTTCGTCGGGGTGGTGGGCATGGTCTTTCCTTTCAGGTGAAGGGATGGATGAAGCGGGCAGGGGCGCCGGCGCCAGGCGCGCTGCGGGCCTGCGTGGCGGCGAACGCCGGCAGGCCGGCGGGCTGCAGCCCATGCCCGAACCAGATGGGAATGAGCCCCGGAACCAGGGCGCGCATCACCCGCAAGGGTGCGCGGCCCTGGTCGACGGCGGCGCCCGCCGGCGTGAGGTCCGCCGCGAGCAAGTCGAAGCCGTGTTCGGCCAGCCAGGCCTGCAGCTGCGGCCAGTTCCGGCAGGCACTGTCCGGGGAGAAGCGTTCCCGCGCCGGGCCCGCGACGTAGAAGTCGGCGCGCCGGTGGAACTTCGGCGTCTGGTAGTAGCGGTCCACCTCCTCGATGCCGCGCACCTGCGACGCGCGCGCCAGCGGCCGCGCGGGAGCAGCGGCTGCATGCGCGGCACGCGCGTCGGCTTCATCCAGCGCCTTCGCGAGCGCCGCTTCCGCGTCGAAGTCGGCCGCGGTGGTGATGGCCGTGAAGGGCCGCGCGCGATGCTGGACGAAGACCGCCATCACCGGCACGGGCTCAGCGGCGATGCGCGCAAGCGCGACGCGGTGGCCGAGCGCCTGCAGCCGCGCGAGCCTTTCCTGCGCAGCGCGCGGCGCGGTGTCGGGCCGCAGCATGGGGACTGCCGCGCGAGCGAGCCAGCTGCGCGCGAAGGCATCCCGCTCGACCAGCTCCAGCGTCGCCGCGCACAGCGCGCCTTCCGCATCCGTCCATGCGGCGACCCCCGAGGTGCTGGTGCTCGCACAGGCGCGCGCCCGCCAGCGCGGGGGCAGGACGGCGCGCGCGTACACGCATTCAGCCGGGAGCTGCAGGACACGGCCGGTGCGCACCTGCGTCACGGGCGCCCACAGGTAGCGCGCACGCGGCGAGAACGGGCGCAGCGGGAAGCCGGGCGAGGCATATTGCGCCGCGGTGTACGCGACGATGCCGGTGGGAGCCAGCGCCCCGTCGATCTCGTGCATGCGCCCCTCCTGCACCGGTCCCGGGGTCGCCCACCCGCGCCTTTCCCACGCTTCTGCTTCGGCCTTGCGCAGCGCAAGGCGCGGATCGTCGCTGCGGCCCATGCCGCGCACCGCCATGTCGCCGACGAACACGGGACCGGCGGAAAAAGCGAAGCGGGAGCAAGTGTCCGGCTGCACGCCGGCAATGCGCGCGGGCCGCACCTGCATCCAGGCCTGGCGCGCACACTGGGCGAGCTCCTGCGCGCTCGGTGCGGCCCCGAGCGCGATGGCGGGCAGCGAAAGGCTGCCAGCCTGCGTCTCCCTCACGGAGCGGCCAAGCAGCGCCATCACCGCATCCGCTCGCGTGTCGCCCAGCACGCTGGCCGCGACACCGCGCGTGCCCGCCACGAGCTGCGCGCCCGGCAAGGGCCCCTCGGCGCCCGCCGCCGCGCGCACTGGCAGCAGCAACGCCGAGGCGTAGCGCAGCACGCGCGGATCCTGCAGCAGCCGCCACGCGTGGCGCGCTTCGACGTCCAGGGCTTGCAGGGAAACCGCGCCTTCGCACAGGCGGGCTTCGTACAGGCCGGGGTCCTGCGCGCCGCCCGCGGCCGGCAAGGGCCGCAGCACGAACACGAACCAGCGTGCCGCGAGCGCGCCGCACGTGGCCGACGAGAGCACCTTGCACAGCGTCCCGCGCGACAGGGCGTGGTCGGCAAAAGTGGCCCGGGACACGTCGGCTGCCTGCACCAGCAGCCCTTCTTGCGCGAGCTGCGCCAGGAAACCATCCACCGCATTCCCCGTCCACGAGCGCGCGAGCGCCGCCGCCACGTCCTTCCACGCGAGCCGGCCGTCGCACAGCTGCAGGACGCAACGCAGCAGCTCGCCCGGCGCAGCGACGGTGACCGTCCTGCGCGGCATGCGGCACAGCAGCCGGTTGGCGGCGATGTCCCAGTGGCCGAAGGCCACGGGATGCGAAGGCATGGACATGTGGGGGCACGCGGGCACGGTGGGGCCCGCCGGCTTGCCAATACATCCGTGCGCCGCCGCCGTCGTTTAGCGCACGGCGTGTGATGCGGTGCGCACGGCGCGCGGGTGCCGCCAACGAAAACGGCCACCCGAAGGTGGCCGTGGTTCGTGTGCGCGCAGGCTTACGCGGCCAGCCGCCGCTCGATCTGCGCCTTGGTCTCCTTCAGCTCCGCGGGCAGGTTCTGCGCCAGTTGCTGGAACAGCTCATGGTGCAGCTGCAGCTCCTTCTCCCAGGCCGGCAGGTCGATGGAGATCACCTGGTCGAACTGCTCCTTGCTGAAGGCCAGGCCTTCCCAGTTCAGCTCCTGGTAGCTGGGGCTGATGCCGAAGGGGTGCCGCTCGCCCGTCGCCTGGCCTTCGATGCGGTCGATCATCCACTTGAGCACACGCATGTTCTCGCCGTAGCCGGGCCAGACGAACTTGCCTTCGGCGTCCTTGCGGAACCAGTTGGTGGTGAAGATCTTGGGCAGCTTCGCCCCGGAGCCTTCCAGCTTGCGGCCCAGGTTCAGCCAGTGCTGGAAGTAGTCGCTCATGTTGTAGCCGGTGAACGGCAGCATGGCGAACGGGTCGCGCCGGACCACGCCTTGCGCGCCGATGATGGCGGCGGTCGTCTCGGAGCCCATGGTGGCAGCCATGTACACGCCTTCCACCCAGTCGTTGGCCTCGGTCACCAGCGGCACGGTCGTGGAGCGGCGGCCGCCGAAGATGAAGGCGTCGATCGGCACGCCGGCCGGGTCGTCCCAGGCGGGATCGAGCGCCGGGTTGTTGGTCGCAGCGACCGTGAAGCGCGCGTTCGGGTGGGCGGCCTTGGCCCCGGTCTCGCGCGCGATCTGCGGCGTCCAGTCCTTGCCCTGCCAGTCGATGGCGTGGGCCGGCGCCGGGCCGTCCATGCCTTCCCACCACACGTCGCCGTCGTCGGTCAGGGCCACGTTCGTGTAGATCACGTCCTTCTTGAGCGAATCCATGCAGTTGGGATTCGTCTTGTAGTTCGTGCCGGGCGCGACGCCGAAGTAGCCTGCTTCCGGGTTGATCGCGTACAGGCGGCCATCACGGCCGGGTTTGATCCAGGCGATGTCGTCGCCGATCGTGGTGACCTTCCAGCCTTCGAAGCCCTTGGGCGGGATCAGCATGGCGAAGTTGGTCTTGCCGCAGGCGGAGGGGAAGGCCGCCGCCACGTGGTACTTCTTGCCGTCCGGCTTGGTCACGCCCAGGATCAGCATGTGCTCGGCCAGCCAGCCCTCGTCGCGGCCCATGGTGGAGGCGATGCGCAGCGCGAAGCACTTCTTGCCCAGCAGCGCGTTGCCGCCGTAACCGGAGCCATAGGACCAGATCTCGCGCGTTTCCGGATAGTGGACGATGTACTTGGTCTTGTTGCAGGGCCAGGCGGTCTTGTCCTTTTCGCCCGGCTGCAGCGGCGCGCCGACGGTGTGGATGCAGGGGACGAACTCGCCGTTGACCCCCAGCACGTCGTACACCGCCTTGCCCATGCGGGTCATGAGGCGCATGTTCACGGCCACGTAGGCGCTGTCGGAGAGCTCCACGCCGATGTGGGCGATGGGCGAGCCGAGCGGGCCCATGGAGAAGGGCACCACGTACATGGTGCGGCCCTTCATGCAGCCGTCGAACAGGGGCTGCAGGGTGGCGCGCATCTCGCGGGGGTCGACCCAGTTGTTGGTCGGGCCGGCGTCTTCCTTCTTCTGCGCGCAGATGAAGGTGCGGTCTTCGACGCGGGCGACGTCGCTGGGATCGGACCAGGCCAGGAAGGAGCCTGGGCGCTTGGCCGGATCGAGCTTCTTGAAGGTGCCGGCGTCCACCAGCTGCTGGCAGAGGCGGTCGTACTCCTGCTGGCTGCCATCGCACCAGTACACCTGGTCCGGCTTGCACAGCGCGACCATGTCGGCCACCCAGGCGATCAGCCTGGCGTTCTTGACGTAAGCGGGGGCCTGCAGGTTCAGGCCGCGCATGGCGGGTGAGTTCATCCTCGAAGCTCCTAGTTTGGAAAGCGTGTTTCCAAAAGGAGCGGTCGGTGCTGCCCGCGCGCGCCCTTTCAAAACAGGCTTCGGATCAGTCGGCTGCGGGTCTCCACCGCTGTGTCGGCTGGGATGGGGCAATTGTAGGGAGCGGGGGTTGGCGGGTGCCGCTGTGCCAAGGCGTTTCCATGCAAAACTTGCATGGCTTTATGCGCGGCTGGCTCAACCATGGCCGCGGGCAGCCGGCGCCGCGGAAAGCAAAAAGCGGCCCGGAGGCCGCTTTTGAGCGCAGGGTCCCCGCCTGCGCGGGGAGCCACGGGGCGTCACGCCATGTAGATGGCGATGAAGGCCAGCAGGAACATCAGCGCCGCGCCGACCATCGGCAGCACGAAGGGGATCGCCGGCACGACGGCTTCCACTGCGTCCTGGGGTTCGTAATCGGCGTCGTGAGCGTGGCCGTGACCGTGACGGGCGGGCTCGTTGGGGCTTGCCATGGCTTCCTCTGGATCTGGAGTAACTGTGGATTCTAGCGTCCTGCCGCTGGCCGCCGGAAGCTGTCAGAGAAGGGCGTAAGTGGTCGTGGCCCGGCACACGCTCTTGCCGTCGACGGCGCCGCGCAGGTCGATCTCGCCGAAGGCCAGCGCCTTGCCGGCGCGCAGCACCCGGGCCTGCAGCAGGCCGTCCTGGCCCGACAGGGGCTTGAGGAAGCTGGTGTTCATCTGCACGGTCGTGCAGGGGCGGAAGGCTCCGAAGTGGTTGATCAGGGCCAGCACCATCGCCGTGTCCGCGGCGGCCATCATGGCCTGGCCGCACAACATGCCGCCCACCCGCGACAGGCGCGCGTCCTGCGGCAGGCGCAGGGTGACGCTGTCGGCATCGAACGCTTCCACCTGCAAGCCGAGCTCCTGCACCCAGGGCGCGAAGTATTCGGGCAGCGCGCCCTGCAAGGTGTCCCTGTCCATCACTCTTCCTCGGCTTCGAAGTCGGCGTCGCGCAGCGCCTGCAGCACCGCCTGCACGTGCGCGTGGCCGCGGGTCTGCACCACCAGCTGGATCTCCACGTTCTGCGCGGCCAGCATGGTGAAGGCGCGCTGGTGGTGCACTTCGTCGATGTTGGCGCCGGCCTCGCTGACGATGGCCGTGATCCTGGCCAGCGACCCGGGCACGTCGCGGGCGCACACGCGCAGGCGCGCCAGCCGGCCGGCGCGCACCATGCCGCGCTGGATGATCGCGGCCAGCAGCATCGGGTCGATGTTGCCGCCACCCAGCACCAGCCCGGCCTTGCAGCCGGCGAAGCGCTGCGGCTCCTTCACGACGGCCGCCAGCGGCGCGGCGCCGGCGCCTTCGACCAGGGTCTTCTCGATGTCCAGCAGCATCACGATGGCCTGCTCCACGTCCCCCTCGTCGACCAGCACGATGTCGTCGACGTAGCGTTCCACCAGTTGCTGCGTGATCTGGCCCGGGCGGCCGACGGCGATGCCTTCGGCAATGGTTGAGCCACCTTGCGGCAAGGCCGCATGCTTGACCGCGTTGTACATGTTGGGAAAACGCACCGTCTGCACGCCGATGATGCGCAGCCGCGGCTTGAGCGCCTTGGCAGCCGCGGCGATCCCGCCGATCAGGCCGCCGCCGCCGATGGCCACCACCAGCGTGTCCAGTTGCGGCACCGCCTCCAGCATCTCCAGGGCGACCGTCCCCTGGCCGGCAATGATCGCCTCGTCGTCGTAGGGATGCACGAAAGTGAGGTGCTGCGCCTGCGCCAGTTCCTCGGCGTGGGCGCGCGCCTCCTCCAGCGTGTCCCCGTGCAGCACCACCTCGGCGCCGAAGCCGCGCGTACGCTCCACCTTCACCATGGGCGTGAAGCGTGGCATGACGATCACGGCGCGGATGCCCAGGCGCTGTGCATGGTAGGCCACGCCTTGCGCGTGGTTGCCGGCGCTCATCGCGATGACGCCCCTCTCCCGCTCCTGGCTGCTGAGCTGCACTAGCTTGTTGCAGGCTCCCCGCTCCTTGAAGGACGCCGTGTACTGCAGGTTCTCGAACTTCAGGAAGATTTCGCAGCCCGCGAGTTGCGACAACATGTGCGAAACGAGGCAGGGCGTATTGAGCACCTGCCCGGATAGGCGGGCGGCGGCTTGGCGGATCTCGGGCAGGCCGATCATCGTGCCATTGTGCCGGGTACCCATGGCCGGCGGCTTCCCTGTAGCATGATCTGGCGCTATCGTAGGCGCGCCCCCTCAACCCCGGAGGTCGTTTGGCCAAGCGTTCGCTCGACTCGCAACTGATGCCCTCGCCCGGTCTGAAAGACGCGCCGGTGCTGGACCTCATGTGCTCGCACTTCGTGCTGACGCTGGCGGCCAAGCAGGGCGCGAAGTTCAACGTCCGGCGCGACCTGAACGGCCTGCTCTCGCTGGCCGGACGCCACCTGGTGTGGCCGGCGCCCTCGCTGGAGCGCCTGCGCGAATTCCTGGGCCGCCGCTGCAAGGACAACGAGTTCTGGCGCGCGCACGAGCAGCTGTCCACCCGCGAGTTCCTGGAGCGCCACGGGGTGTGGCGCGGACCCTACGAGGAAGGCACGCTGTTCTTCTATCTCGACGAGTACGCCAAAGACCAGCCCAAGGACCTGCTGTCGGTGCTGGCGGTGACCGGCGAGTGGCTGACGCATGCCCTGAAGAAGCACTCCACGCTGGTGGAGAAGAACATCGACGCGCTCGCCAACCTGCTGCAGTTGAACAAGGCCGAACGGGCGCTGCTGCTGTACGGGACGCTGGCGCGTTACCAGCGCGACCTGCGCAGCCTGCTGGTGGAGTTCAAGGTCAACAACGCGCCGGAAGCGTATGCCGCCATCGCGGAGGTCGCGGGCGTGAACGCGGCGGACGTCGGCGAGGCCCTGCGCGCCGGTTCGCGGCTGGAGCGCATCGGGCTGGTCGAGAACCTGATCTCGGAGCACAACATCACCGACCTCGCGGACCTGATGAAGGTCAGCGAGAAGCTGCCGCCCGTTCTGATGCGCGAGTACCGCGACCAGAACGAACTGATGGCGGTGTTCACCCGCCCGTGCGCCAAGAGCGCGCTGGCCCTGGACGATTTCTCCTTCGTGGCGGAGGACGCACGCGTGCTGCGCGCCCTGCTGCGCAACGCCATCGACCGCAAGGAGCCTGGCGTCAACGTGCTGCTGTACGGGCCGCCCGGCACCGGCAAGACGGAACTCGCCAAGGTGGTGGCGCAGGCCGCGGGCCTGGAATTGTTCGAAGTGGAATACGCGGACCGCGATGGCAATTCCCTGTCCGGGCGCGACCGCTACCGGTCGCTGCAGATTGCTCAGGTCTTCCTCAAGGGCAGCGCCCAGGCGGCGCTGCTGTTCGACGAGGTGGAAGACGTGTTCCCGCCCATCTCCAGCGAGGCGGCGCAGATGCTCGCCCGCGCCGAGCAGGTGGTGGCGCCGCCTTCGGGCTCGGTGAGCGGCAAGGCCTGGGTGAACCAGATCCTGGAATCCAACCCGGTGCCGACGATCTGGGTGACCAACCGCATCGAGCAGATCGATCCCGCCTTCCGCCGGCGCTTCGCCTACCACCTGGAGCTGAAGTCGCCGCCGCCCGGCGCGCGCGAAGGCATCGTGCGCAAGACCCTGGAAGGCGTGCAGGTCTCGCCCGCGTTCGTGGCAAGGCTGACGGAGCGCAAGGGGCTGACGCCGGCGCAGATCCGCACCGCGGTGCGCTTCGCGACGCTGGCCGCGGCCGAAGGCATCGCCGCGGAGGACCTGATCGGCCGCCAGTTGCGCAACGCCGACCGCGCCCTGGGCACGCGCAGCGACGACGGCAGCGGCCGCCCCAGCGTGACCACCTACGACCTGGACATGCTGAACGTGGAGTCGCGCTTCGAGGTGCCGCGCATCGTGGAAGCCCTCAAGGCGCGGGGGCATGGCACGCTCTGCTTCTACGGGGCGCCGGGCACGGGCAAGACGGCGCTGGCCGAACACATCGCGCGCTGCCTGGACCGGCCGCTACTGATCAAGCAGGCGAGCGACCTCATGAGCAAGTTCGTCGGCGAGACCGAGCAGAACATGGCTGCGATGTTCCGTGAAGCCGAGGCGGAGAAGGCCGTGCTGCTGCTGGACGAGGCCGACTCCTTCCTGCAGGACCGGCGCGGCGCCCAGCGCAATTACGAGGTGACCGAGGTCAACGAGATGCTGCAGGGCATGGAGCGCTTTGCCGGCATCTTCATCTGCACCACGAACCTCATGGACCGCATCGACCAGGCGGCGCTGCGGCGCTTCGCCTTCAAGATCAAGTTCCGGCCGCTCACGCCACCGCAGCGGGAAAAGATGTTCGTGACCGAGGCGCTGGGCGGCGAAGCTGCGCGCTTCACCCCGGAGCTCGCCGCCCGGCTGGCGAAACTGGAGCACCTGTGCCCGGGTGATTTCGCCGCGGTGAAACGCCAGATGGAGATCCTCGCGGCGCAGATCCCACCGGAGGAGTTCCTGGAGCAGCTGGAGTCGGAACACCGCATCAAGCCGGAAGTGCGGGAATCGCGGTCGATCGGGTTCACGTGAGGGCCAGCGAACCCCACCGCTGCCTCCCGCTCACGCCATCGCCTGCAACACATCCAGCACCTGCGGCCCGTACGTCGCCAGCTT
This sequence comes from Ramlibacter sp. G4-7, assembly GCF_057784995.1. Taxonomy (NCBI): domain Bacteria; kingdom Pseudomonadati; phylum Pseudomonadota; class Betaproteobacteria; order Burkholderiales; family Comamonadaceae; genus Ramlibacter; species Ramlibacter sp. G4-7. Next base: position 13,200 of record NZ_JBYNTT010000003.1, on the reverse strand, counting down.
CTTCTCGCCGATGCCGCTGATGCCATGCAGCTCCTCCAGCGACTGCGGACCCAGCGCCGCGATCGCGGCCAGCGTCGCGTCCGGGAAGATGATGTAGGCGGGCAGGTTGTGCGCCTTCGCCGCCTCCGTGCGCCAGGCCTTGAGCGCCGCGAAGCGCTGCTGCCCCTGGGCGTCCAGGGCGGCGGCGACGGCGGGTGTCGCCCTGGCGCCGCCGCGCTCGCGCCGCGTGCGGCCGGCCGGCTGGTTGATGGATTCACGCAGCAGCACCGGCCACTCGCCCTTGAGCACCGCGCGTGAGCTCTCGGTGAGGTGCAGCGTGTTGAACGACGACGCATCCACCTGCAGCGCGCTCGTGGCGATCAGCTGGCGCAGCACGCCGCGCAGCTGCTGCTCGGAGAACGCCGCGCCGATGCCGTAGGTGGAGAGCTTCTGGTGCCCGAACTGGCGCACCTTCTCCGTGTCCTTGCCGCGCAGGATGTCCATGATGTGCCCGGCGCCGAAGTGCAGGCCGTTGGCCTGCTGCACGCGGTAGATGGTGGACAGCAGCATGCGCGCGGCTTCGGTGCCGTCCCAGACCGCCGGCGGGTTCAGGCAGTTGTCGCAGTTGCCGCAAGGCTGCGCGTGCTCGCCGAAGTAGCCCAGGAGGCGCACGCGCCGGCAGTCGGTCGCCTCGGCCAGCGCCAGCAGCGCATCCAGCTTGCCGCGCAGCACCTGCTTGAATTCCTCCGCCGCGGGGCTCTCGTCGATCATGCGGCGCTGGTTCACCACGTCCTGCAGGCCATAGGCCATCCAGGCGTCGGAAGGCAGGCCGTCGCGGCCGGCACGCCCCGTCTCCTGGTAGTAGCCTTCGATGTTCTTGGGCAGGTCCAGGTGGGCGACGAAGCGCACGTCGGGCTTGTCGATGCCCATGCCGAAGGCGATGGTGGCCGTCATCACGACGCCCTCGTCACGCAGGAAACGGTCCTGGTGCCGCTGCCGCTGCTGCGGCTCCAGCCCCGCGTGGTAGGGCAGCGCGTCCAGGCCTTCCTTGCACAGGAGGGCCGCGACCTCCTCCACCCGCTTGCGCGACTGGCAGTAGACGATGCCGGCCTCGCCCGCGTGGCTCCCCTCGATGAAGCGCAGGAGCTGCAGCGTCGGGTCTTTCTTCTCCGCGATCGTGTAGCGGATGTTGGGCCGGTCGAAGCTGCTGACGAACTGGCGGGCTTCCTGCAGCTGCAGGTGCTGCACGATGTCGGCGCGGGTCGTGTCGTCCGCGGTCGCCGTCAGCGCGATGCGCGGCACGTCCGGGTAGCGTTCGTGGAACACGGCCAGGGCGCGGTACTCCGGCCGGAAGTCGTGGCCCCACTGGCTGACGCAGTGCGCCTCGTCGATGGCGAACAGCGCCAGCTTCCGCTTCTGGACCAGGTTGTCCAGGAGCGAGAGGAAGCGCGGCGTGGCCACGCGCTCGGGCGCGGCGTACAGCAGGGTGATCTCGCCGCGCAACAGCCGCTGTTCCACCGCGTTCGCCTCCTCCAGGCTCAGCGTGGAGTTGAGGAAGGCGGCTTCCACCCCCGCCTCGTGCAGCGCACCGACCTGGTCGTGCATCAGCGCGATCAGGGGCGACACCACGATGGTGGCGCCCTGGCCGGCCTGCTGCCGGGCCAGGGCCGGGATCTGGTAGCACAGCGACTTGCCGCCCCCGGTGGGCATGAGGACGAGCGCGTCGCCGCCGGAAATGACGTGGTCGACGATCTCGGCCTGGGCGCCGCGAAAGGCGCCGTAGCCGAAGACGTCCTTGAGGAGGGAAAGGGCGGTGCTCAAGCGCTCGATTGTCCGGGAGGATGGGGGCTCAACGCTTTCTTCCTAAAATCAGCCGACCATGAAACCCGTGATCTATACCCGTGGCCAGGCCCTGCCGGCCCTCCTGGACAAGCGCATCCTGATCCTGGACGGCGCCATGGGCACCATGATCCAGCGCTTCCGGCTGACCGAAGAGGACTTCCGCGGAATCAGCAAGGCGGCTCCCGACGCGGCCCGCGGGCGGCTGCGCGACCATCCCAAGGACCTGAAGAACAACAGCGACCTGCTGGTGCTGACCCGGCCGGACGTGATCCGGGACATCCACGAGGGCTACCTCGCGGCCGGCGCGGACATCATCGAGACGAACACCTTCGGTGCCAGCAGCATCGCGCAGGAAGACTACGCCCTGGGCCACCTGGCGCGCGAGATGAACCTGGCCGCCGCCAAGCTGGCACGCGAGGCAGCGGACAAGTTCTCCAGCGCGGACAAGCCGCGCTTCGTCGCGGGCGCGCTGGGCCCGACGCCCCGCACCGCCAGCATCAGCCCGGACGTGAACGACCCGGGCGCACGCAACGTGGACTTCGAGCAGCTGCGCGCCGCGTACCACGAGCAGGTGCAGGCGCTGCTCGAAGGCGGCGTGGACCTGCTGCTGGTGGAGACCATCTTCGACACGCTCAATGCCAAGGCGGCGCTGTTCGCGATCGAGGAGGTGTTCGCCGCGACCGGCGAGCGGCTGCCGGTGGTCATCAGCGGCACGGTGACCGATGCGTCCGGCCGCATCCTCAGCGGCCAGACGGTGACGGCCTTCTGGTACAGCGTGCGCCATGCGCGGCCGCTGGCCATCGGCCTGAACTGCGCGCTGGGCGCGGCGCTGATGCGGCCCTACATCCAGGAGCTGAACAAGGTGGCACCCGACACTTTCATCAGCTGCTATCCCAATGCGGGCCTGCCCAACCCCATGAGCGAGACCGGCTTCGACGAGACGCCGGAAGTCACCTCGCGGCTGCTGCGCGAGTTCGCGGCGGAGGGGCTGGTGAACATCGTCGGGGGCTGCTGCGGCACCACGCCGGAGCACATCGCGGCGATCCGCCAGCAGGTGGAACCGCTGCCCACGCGCACCGTCAAGCGCGAGTTCTTCTACAAGGAAGCGGCCTGAGGGGCTGACCAGGGCGGCCGGCGGGGGGTAACCCGCCGGCTCCTCGTCGTGGGCCTTGGCCGGTAAGCGGTCGACCCACGGCGCAATGATGGCGGCAGGCGCCCGGAAAGTCTTGCCGTTCTTTTGGTGGATCACGGCCTGCAGCCGAAAATTCTTCTGGCGCGCCTGCCCAAGCCGGATAATCCCCTGCCATGGACACGATCGACCGGAAAATCCTCCAGGTGCTGCAGCAGGACGCCCGCGCCAGCCTGCAGCAGGTCGGCCAGGCGGTCGGCCTGAGCGCGTCCCCTTGCTGGGAACGCATCCGCAAGATGGAGCAGGCCGGCGTCATCGAGGGCTACACCGTGCGCCTGAACGCGCAGGCCCTGGGTCTCAACGACACGGTGCTGGTGCAGGTCACGCTGGACAGCCACACCGACAACACGCTGGAGAAGTTCGGCGAGACGCTGGCGGCCATCCCCGAAGTGATCGAGGCCTACCTGGTCTCCGGCGAATACGACTACCTGCTGCGCGTTGCGGTGAAGGACACCCGCGACTACGAGCGCCTGCTGCGCGACAAGCTGTACAAGATCAAGGGCATCCGCCACAGCAAGTCGTCCTTCGTGCTGCGGACCTTGAAGAAGGCGGACCTGCCGATCTGAATTTCTCCCTCTCCCCTTCGGGGTGAGGGCAGGGGCGAGGGGCACGCCCCACGCTAAAATGCCTTCAGCTCAAGGAGCGCTGCAGCGACTCAGTGGGACCGTGCGGCAGTTCTGCCGCGCGGCGCTTCCACCGACCCGTCAGGCTTGAGATGGACCCAACCGCGCTCACCTTCGATGAACCCCGAGGTGAGTGAATGCAAGAGCAGCCCCCCGTTTCTCCCATGAAGCTCGCCGGCCTGGAGCCCGTCTCCATCGCGCCCGGCAGCCTGTTCGTCAACATCGGCGAGCGCACCAACGTCACCGGCTCCAAGGCGTTCGCGCGCATGATCCTGGCCGGCGAGTTCGAGCAGGCGCTCGCGGTCGCGCGCCAGCAGGTCGAGAACGGTGCCCAGGTCATCGACGTCAACATGGACGAGGCCATGCTGGACAGCAAGGCGGCCATGGTGCGCTTCCTCAACCTGATCGCCAGCGAACCGGACATCGCCCGGGTGCCGATCATGGTGGACTCCTCCAAGTGGGAGGTGATCGAGGCGGGCCTGCGCTGCATCCAGGGCAAGGGCATCGTCAACTCCATCAGCATGAAGGAGGGCGAGGCCGAGTTCAAGCGCCAGGCCACGCTGGTGCGGCGCTATGGCGCGGCCGCCGTGGTGATGGCCTTCGACGAGAAAGGCCAGGCCGACACCTACCAGCGCAAGATCGAGATCTGCGAGCGGGCCTACCGCCTGCTGGTCGACGAACTCGACTTCCCGCCGGAAGACATCATCTTCGACCCGAACATCTTCGCGATCGCCACCGGCATCGAGGAACACAACAACTACGCCGTCGATTTCATCGAGGCAACCAAGTGGATCAAGGCCAACCTGCCGGGCGCCAAGGTGTCCGGCGGCGTGTCCAACGTGAGCTTCTCCTTCCGCGGCAACGACCCGGTGCGCGAAGCGATCCACACCGTGTTCCTGTACCACGCGATCCAGGCGGGCATGGACATGGGCATCGTCAACGCCGGCATGGTGGGCGTGTATGACGAGGTCGAGCCGCAACTGCGCGAACGCGTGGAAGACGTGGTGCTGAACCGCCGTCCCGACGCGGGCGAGCGGCTGGTGGAGATCGCCGAGCAGGCCAAGGGCGCCGCCAAGGACGAAGGCAGGAAGAACGAGTGGCGCCAGCACCCGGTGGAGCAGCGCCTCGCGCACGCGCTGGTGCACGGCTTCACGGACCACATCGTCGCGGACACCGAGGAGATGTACCAGCAGGTGCTCGCCAAGGGCGGCCGGCCGCTGCACGTCATCGAAGGGCCGCTGATGGACGGCATGAACATCGTCGGCGACCTGTTCGGCGCCGGCAAGATGTTCCTGCCGCAGGTGGTCAAGTCCGCCCGCGTGATGAAGCAGGCGGTGGCGCACCTCATTCCCTACATCGAGGAAGAGAAGAAGCAGCAGGAAGCCGCCGGCGAGGACGTGCGGGCCAAGGGCAAGATCGTCATCGCCACCGTCAAGGGCGACGTGCACGACATCGGCAAGAACATCGTGACCGTCGTGCTCCAGTGCAACAACTTCGAGGTGGTGAACATGGGCGTGATGGTCCCTTGCCACGAGATCCTGGCCAGGGCCAAGGTCGAAGGCGCGGACATCGTCGGCCTCTCCGGCCTGATCACGCCTTCGCTGGAGGAGATGCAGTACGTCGCCAGCGAGATGCAGAAGGACGAGCACTTCCGCATCCGCAAGATCCCGCTGCTGATCGGCGGCGCCACCACCAGCCGCGTGCACACCGCCGTCAAGATCGCGCCCCATTACGAAGGCCCGGTGGTCTACGTGCCGGATGCGTCGCGCAGCGTGAGCGTGGCGCAGAGCCTGCTGTCCGACCAGGCGGCCAGGTACATCGCCGAAGTCAACGCCGACTACGACAAGGTGCGGCAGCTGCATGCGAGCAAGAAGCAGGTGCCGTTGTGGCCGCTGGCCAAGGCGCGCGCGAACAAGACGCCGGTGGACTGGTCGCACTACACGCCGCCCAGGCCGAAGTTCATCGGTCGGCGCGTGTTCAGGAACTACGACCTGGCCGAGCTCGTGCGCTACATCGACTGGGGCCCGTTCTTCCAGACCTGGGACCTGGCCGGTCCCTTCCCCGCGATCCTGAAGGACGAGGTCGTGGGCGCCGAGGCCGTGCGGGTGCTGTCCGACGGGCAGCGCATGCTCAAGCGCCTGATCGAAGGCCGCTGGCTCACGGCCAGCGCGGTGCTGGGCTTCTGGCCCGCGAACACGGTGCACGACGACGACATCCAGCTCTACGCCGACGAGGACCGCAAGGAGCCCGTTCTCACCTGGTACGGCCTGCGCCAGCAAACCGAGAAGCACGTCATCGACGGCGTCATGCGCCCCAGCCGGTCGCTGGCGGACTTCGTCGCTCCCAGGGGCGTGGCGAACGATTACGTCGGCGCCTTCGCGGTGACGGCCGGCCTGGGCGTCGACAGGAAGGAGCAGTACTTCCTCGCCGACCACGACGACTACTCCGCCATCATGCTCAAGGCCCTGGCCGACCGTCTCGCGGAAGCGCTGGCCGAAGCGCTGCACGAGCGCGTGCGCAAGGACCTGTGGGGCTACGCCGGGGACGAGACGCTGACGAACGAGCAGCTGATCGCCGAGAAGTACCGCGGCATCCGTCCCGCGCCCGGCTATCCGGCCTGTCCGGACCACAGCGTCAAGCGTGACCTGTTCGCACTGCTGCGCCCGGAGGAGATCGGCATGGGCATCACGGACAGCATGGCGATGACGCCGGCGGCGAGCGTGAGCGGCTTCTACCTGGCGCATCCCGACAGCCAGTACTTCAACGTGGGGCGCATCGGCGAGGACCAGTTGCAGGACCAGGCGTTGCGCCGGGGCACCAGCATCGCCGACCTGCAACGTTTGCTTGCACCCAATCTGTGACGCTTCTCACGAACGGCTGAGTTCGGGTGCGCGGCCGCAGGCCCTGGCCCGTTAAATCCGGACAAAGGAGAACGCCATGAAGAAACTCGCCATCGCCTCGCTGCTGGCTCTCGCCGCCGCCGGCACCTTCGCCCAGAACCCGCACGGCCTGCCCCCGGGCATCGCCAAGAAGCTCTCCGCCTGCGAGGACTGCGGCCACGTCTCGGACGTGCACAAGGAAAAGCGCAAGGGGCAGGGCGGTGCCGTGGGCATCGTCGGCGGCGCCGTCGTCGGCGGCCTGCTCGGCAACCAGGTCGGCAAGGGCACGGGGCGCACGGTGGCCACGGTCGCGGGCGCGGCGGCTGGCGGCTATGCCGGCAACGAGGTGCAGAAGCACGTGACTTCCAAGGAAGTCTGGGTCACCAAGGTCCAGATGAAGGACGGCAGCACGCGCAGCTTCGAGCAGGAAGCGGCCCCCGCCTGGAAGAGCGGCAGCATCGTGAGGGTGCAGGGCAGGACGCTGACCGTCGCCGGGTCCTGAGCGTCCCGCGGCGCGTAGTCACCTTCCTACCGCGCCCGGCAAGCCCGGCCGATACGCGCCGGGCTGCTGCCGCGCCATGCTCCCGCGCATGGCGCTCGCCCACCATGTTCCCGCCAAGCTGCAGCGCGCGCTGCACCCGCTGCGTCCGCTGCTGCGCGCCCTGAACCTGTGGACCGGCGCCGGCGGCATGCGCATGAGCGCGGCCATGTCCTTCTACGGCATCCTGAGCCTCGCGCCGCTGCTGCTGGCCATCGTGGCCATCCTGGGCTGGTGGATGGACCGCGAAGTGCTGGAGAAGGGGCTGCTCACGCAGTTCAGCACGGTGATCGGCGCCCAGGGTGCTTCGATGATCGAGCAGGCGCTGGCCAGCGCCAAGGAACCGTCCCAGGGCATCGCCGCCAGCATCGCCGGTTTCGCGGTGCTGCTGTTCGGGGCAACCGGCGTCTTCGGCGAATTGCAGGACGCCTTCGAGCTGGTGTGGCGCCAGGGGCGCGGGCTGCCGCACAAGCAGTCCTGGAAGCACGAGGCCTCGCTGCGCCTGCGCGGCGTGGGCTACATCCTCGTGTTCGGCTTCATGCTGCTGGTGTCGCTGGTGGTGTCCACGGTGCTCAGCCTGTTCTCGGGCTGGGCGGGCGGCCACCTGCCGATGGTGGAGATCCTCGCGCGCGTGCTCAACGAAGTGGTGAGCTTCGTCGTGTGCACCATGCTGTTCAGCGGACTGATGCGCCTGTCGAGCGGGCCCAAGCCACGCCTGCGCTTCCTGCTGTTCGGTGGCGGCGTGGGCGCCATCCTGTTCACGATCGGCCGCCAGCTCCTCACGCTGTATCTCTCGACCGCCGCGGTCGTCTCCACCTACGGCGCGGCCGGCTCGCTGATCGTGCTCCTGATGTGGATCTACTTCTCTTCGGCCGTGCTGCTGTTCGGCGCCGCCTGTGCCCGCGCGCTGGACGAGAACGTCTCCGAGAAAAAGGGTGAGCCCCAGGTTCCCAAGGTCGAGCGGCGCAAGGGCGAGCGCCGCCGCCTGCAGAACGCGCACTCCTGATCGATTACGCGTGGGCCGCTGGCGGGTGCCGGCGGAGCTACCTCCGGCAGGTGCGCACCGCGAACCCCAGCGACGTCACCGCGGCAACAACGACCGCTTCTGCGCCCACACCAGGGCGATCGCGGACACGACCCCGACCGCGAACAGCACCACCAGTCCCCACCGGTAGCCCGCATCCCGCGTCCACAGCACGCCCAGCAACAGCGGCGCCACGGCGCGCGAGATCGCCTGCGGCAAGCCCAGTGCGCCGTTGAGCGAGGCGACGTGCTCGCGGTTCACGTACTGCGCGATGGCCGTGCCCTTGACGATGGTCAGCATGCCGTTGCCGATGCCGTAGAGCAGCACGAACAGCAGACCTGCCATCGGTGACGCCGCACCGGCGACCAGTGCGGCCAGCGCCAGCGGAATAAGAAAGGGGATCAGCCGGTTGGCGACGTGCAGGTCGAAGCGGTGTTCGAAGAAATAGAGCAGCAGGCGGCCGAACACCTGCATCACGCCGATCGACGCGGGGATCGCGATGACCCAGGCTTCCGGCAAGCCGCTCTCGCGCAACAGGCTGATGAGGTGCGGCGGGATGGCCGCCGTGATCGCCATCATGCCGACCACGAACATCGCGATCAGGAGGAAGGGAGCGCTGCGCAGGAGGGTGCGCGGCGAATGCACTCCGCCGCGCGCAGGAGCGACGGCGGCGGGTGGCGCATCGCGCAGCCAGGCCGCATGCAGCGGCACGCACACGAGCAGGTGGATCGCGGCCAGCACCAGCAGCGCACGGCGCCAGCCCAGGTGCGCGATCAGCCAGGCCGAGGCCGGGATGAACACCGTGCTGGCCAGTCCGCCGAGGAAGGTCATGGTGATGATGGCGCGGCGGAAGTCCTGCGGGTAGCGCCGCGTGACCACGGCAAACACGGGCGTGTAGAGCGTGGCCGCGAGGGCGGCGCCGAGCAGCAGCCACACCCCATAGAAGGCCGCGGCCGACTGGATGAATGCGTGCGCGGCCAGGCAGCCGGCCACCAGCAGCGAACCGCCCGTCATGACCGCACGCTCGTGGCCGCGGTCGATCCAGCGCCCCACTGGAAAGGCGAACACGCCCTCGGCCAGCAGGGCGAGGCTGAAAGCCAGCGAAGACTGCGCGCGCGTCAGGCCCAGTTCCCGCTCCACGGGAGCGAGCAGCAGCGCGAAGGTGTAGAAGACGCTGCCCCAGGTGATCAGTTGCGCGAGCGACAGCCAGAGGACGCGGGAACGTTCGTGCCCTACGGTCGAGGTCATGGGGGAGAGTGTATGCACGCGACGCCGCCCCGTTCGGGAGATGCGCGCCGCCAGCCGCGAGGAACACCATCACGGCGGAGGTGCGAGATGCAATCCAGCTTTTACGACGTGCTGCAGAGGAACGCGACGCAGGCCTCGCAGCGGGCCCATTGGCTTTTCACCGCAGCGATCGCGGTGGGCCTGGCGCAGTTCGGGGCCGCCTTCCAGCTGGTCCTGGGCAAGGTGCAGGCTTGCACCGGTGCGCCGTGGACGAGCGAGACCGGATCGTGCCTCGCCGCCGTGGCGACCCTCGCCGTCATGACCTGCCTGTTCCACGGCGTGCGCCGCGAAGAGCGCCTGGTCGCCAAGGTCCTGCAGCTGGCGGCTGGGGGAACGCAGGAAACGCGCTCGCGCGTGTATTACGCGCTCCTGGGCGCGCAGCTGTTCACCCATGTGGACCGCAGCGTGCACGACCCGGTGCCCCCGTGGTCGCAGGCATTCGCGCGCGTGCTCTCCCACGGCCTGGTGTTCTTTCCCCTGGCCTCCCTCGTCTTCGGCATGGCGGCCGACCTCCTCGACCGCAACCTGGTCTTGCTGGTCCTGCAAGGCGTGGCCGCCATCGCTGTCGCCTGGCTCAGCGTCGAGGTCCGCAGGCTGCGGGCGCGCACCGAGGCGATGCTCGTCGAGGCGGGCGCGGAGGGCTGGGGCCGGATCCAGGCGCCCTGGCCGACGCGTGCCCGGCGGCGGGACGAGACGGGCTACGAGCCCGCCTAGTGCCTAGTGGATGGAAGGCAGGGCGCGCCGGTACTGCACCGCCTCCGCCAGGTGCACGACCTCCACAGCCGCCGAGGCCGCCAGGTCCGCGACCGTGCGGGCCACCTTCAGCACGCGGTGCGTGGAGCGCGCGCTCCACTGCAGCCGGGCGGACGCCAGGCGCAGGAACTCCACCGCCGCATTCGACAAGGCCGCATGCGCATCGAGCTCCGCGCCGTGCAGGGACTGGTTGGCCTTGCCTTGCCGCGCGTGCGCACGGTCGCGCGCCGCGATGCAGCGCGCCTGCACCGCGCAAGTCGCTTCGCCCGCGGGTGCTTCCAGCAGTTCTGCGGCCTGCATGGCGGGGACCTCCACGTGCAGGTCGATGCGGTCGAGCAAGGGTCCGCTGATGCGCCCCTGGTAGCGCGCCACCTGGTCCGGCGAGCAGCGGCACGGCCGCGCCGACCCCAGCCAGCCGCAGGGGCAGGGGTTCATCGCCGCCACCAGCTGGAAGCGGCTGGGGAACTCGCTGCGCCGCGCCGCGCGCGCGATGGTGATGCGCCCCGTCTCCAGCGGCTCGCGCAAGGCCTCGAGCGCCGCACGCGGGAACTCGGGCAGTTCATCCAGGAACAGCACGCCATGGTGCGCCAGCGAGATCTCGCCGGGCCGCGGCGGGGAGCCGCCGCCCACCAGGGCGACGGCGCTGGCGGAATGGTGCGGCGCGCAGGTCGGGCGCTGGGCCCAGTGCTCCAGCGCGAAGCGGCCCGCCAGGCTCGCGAGCGCGGCGCTCTCCAGGGCCTCCTGCACCTCCATCGGCGGCAGCAGGCCCGCAAGGCGCTGCGCCAGCATCGATTTGCCCGCGCCTGGCGGTCCGACCAGCAGCAGGCTGTGCCCGCCGGCCGCCGCGATCTCCAGCGCGCGGCGGGCGCCGGCCTGCCCCTTCACGTCCGCGAGGTCCGGATAGGACGCGGCGGCACCCGGCGCGCTCGCCGCCAGCCGTGTCCAACCGTCGCCAGGCTCGGGCGCCGGCTCCCCGGCCACGGGTGGCTGGAACTGCGCGACCACGTCCAGCAGGTGCCTGGCGCGCAGCACCTGTGCTCCCGGCACCAGTGCCGCCTCCTCCGCGCTGCCCGGCGGCAACACCAGGCGCGAGCGCGTGCCGGCCGCCTGCAAGGCCATGCTGGTCGCGAGCGCGCCGCGCACCGGCCGCAGCTCCCCTGACAAGGACAGCTCGCCGGCGAACTCATGGTCGGCGAGGCGCGCCGCATCGACCTGCCCGCTGGCTGCCAGGATGCCCAGCGCGATCGGCAGGTCGAAGCGCCCGCCGTCCTTCGGCAGGTCCGCGGGCGCGAGGTTGACCGTGATGCGCTTGTTGTGCGGGAAGTCCAGCCCGCAGTTCAGCAGGGCCGAACGCACCCGCTCACGGGCTTCCTTGACCTCCGTGTCCGCCAGCCCGACCAGGAAGAAGTTCGGCAAGCCGTTGGCGATGTGCACTTCCACGGTCACGGCGGCAGCCTCCAGCCCGAGCAGGGCGCGGCTTTGCACCAAACAAAGGCTCACTGCGCGGCTCCTCCCGTTTCCAGTGCATGGACGACTGCAATGCGGCGATTGCACCGTGCCGGTGCGGAAAAGCGCGCTGCGGTGTCCCGTTGCGCCCCTTAACGGTTCGCGCCGGCAGGACGTAGGCGCATTTCCCCTGAAGTTGAAGGATGGCACGCCTCCTGCTAACCGATCCGTGCAGACCATCAACAAACCCACGGAGCACCTCGTGAAGAAACTCAAAAGCGTCGTCCTGTTGTCCAGCCTGGTCGCCTCCGGCGCCCTGATGGCGCAGACGCAGACGGCACCCGCAGCGCCCGAACCCGACTACACGCTGTCGGCCAACGTCGGCGTGGTGAGCGACTACCGCTACCGCGGCATCTCCCAGACCCGGCTGAAGCCTGCGCTGCAGGGCGGCGCCGACTTCGCGCACAAGAGCGGCTTCTATATCGGCACCTGGGCGTCGACCATCAAGTGGATCGAGGACACGGGGGAAATCGCGCCGAGGACCGGCATCGACGGCCCGGTGGAAGTGGACATCTACGGCGGCTACAAATTCACCGCCGGCCCCGTGGGCCTGGACGTCGGCCTGCTGCAGTACTGGTATCCCGGCAACAACCTGGCCGACGCAGGCGGCGGCGGTCTCTTCAAGAACGCCAACACCCTCGAGGCCTACATCGCCGGCACCTTCGGCCCGGCGACCCTGAAGTACTCGCACTCGCTGACCAACCTGTTCGGCAACTTCAACTTCGCCACCAACGAGAAGACGAAGGGGAGCGGCTACCTCGACCTGTCCGCCAGCTTCGAGCTGCCGGTATGGGGCCTCACGCTCGCCCCGCACATCGGCCACCAGCGCGTGCACAACCTGGGCGTCGCGAGCTACACCGACTGGTCGCTCACGCTCGGCAAGGACTTCGGCAATGGCTTCTCCGCCTCGCTGGCCTACGTCGACACGGATGCCGACCGCAGCTTCTACGCCAGCCCGGTGAACGGCAAGTTCATGGGCAAGTCAGGCGCGGTCGTCGGCGTGAAGTACACGCACAGCTTCTGATCCCCGCCCTTCCAAAGGAGCCAGCATGAAACTCGTCACCGCCATCATCAAACCCTTCAAGCTCGACGAGGTCCGCGAGTCGCTCTCGGGCATCGGCGTGCAGGGCATCACCGTCACCGAGGTCAAGGGCTTCGGCCGCCAGAAGGGCCACACCGAGCTGTACCGCGGCGCGGAGTACGTCGTCGACTTCCTGCCCAAGGTGAAGATCGAGGCGGCGGTGTCGGACGACCTGGTGGAACGCGTCATCGAAGCCGTCGAAGGCGCGGCCCGCACCGGCAAGATCGGCGACGGAAAGGTCTTCGTGTACGACCTGGAGCAAGTTGTCCGCATCCGCACCGGCGAGACCGGCAAGGAAGCGCTCTGAGCATTTCATCTTCAAAGAGAGCACTGACATGAGGAAACTTCTCGCATCCCTGGCCATCGGCCTGGGTCTGCTGGCCGGCAGCGTCGCCGCTGTCGCCCAGGCGCCGGCCACGCCCGCCACCGCGCCTGCCGCTGCCGAAGCGGCGGCACCCGCCGCTGCCGCGGCGACGCCGGCTCCTGCGGCCGCGGCCGC